>JAGXNQ010000007.1 GCA_019894955.1 Promethearchaeota archaeon
ATCTTGGATTCATCAAGGTTTTTTAATATTGCTCTTTTAACCTTGTTTTTTAAAAAAGGTACATATATTCCTTCAATTTCACTACATTTTGATAAGAAATCATGTAGTTCATCCTTATCCTTCTTATAATTATCATACAAAGAGAGGAAAGTTCCCAAATTAGGCTCGGCATCACCAATAAATATGATATCGAAAATCTTGCTAAATGGTAAAGGATTAGAAGTCACTACAGGACCCCCAGCAATTAATAAAGGATAGTCTTGCTTCTTAACTTCTTTAAGATTAATTCTTTTGGTATTTGTTAAGGGGATTTTTGCTTTCTCTAAAATCCACAAAATGTTTCTAAAGTCGTTTTCGTAATGGATTGAAAAACCTAAGATATCAAATTGATGAGGTAGAAATCCTGTTTCAATTCCTTTAACACAATTTATAGGTTTAATATCTTCTAATGCAGGGAATTTAACTCCCTTAGGTAAATGAATTTTATCACAGAATACATTCTCAAAGGAATTAATGAAGTTATAGAGAAAACGTATGGTATAGGATGATTCCATTATGCTAAATTGATTAGGATAAATCAATCCAAAAGAAATTTCATCCTCTTTCCAACTTTTTGAGATCATTTTTCCTTCATTGATAAATTAGATTGTTCCATAGATTCTTTTATAAGTTTAACTTGTTCCACAATAAGAGGGAGTATTGTTCCTGTTTTATGATGTATTACAACCTCCGCTCGTTCATCTAAATGAGTGGGTTCATCATTTACTATAATTAATTTCCCTTTTTCCCTTAATGTATAAAGTGGTAGATCACAAACAGGAGCTACCTGGAGAGAAGATCCCGCAATAAGCATTACATCTGCTTTTTGAGACAAAGCTTGAGATTGATAAATTTCAAACTTAGGTAAACTTTCACCAAATAAGGTAACTGAGGGTTTCAATGGAGCAGTGCACACATCACATTGAGGAGGATATTTTTTTTCCTTTTTTAATTTTTTTAGTATTTGATCTTTTGTATAGGAAGCATTACATCCAAAACAATCAAAACGATTAACATTACCGTGGACTTCATAGACTAAAATTGAACCTGCTTTTTGATGAAGTTCATCGATATTTTGAGTGATAACTCCTTTAATTACATTCATGTTCTCAAGTTCAGCTAAGGCTATATGTCCCATATTTGGTTTCGCCTTAAATAATGTAGGAGCCATTTTTTCCGCCATTTCCCAAAATTTTGTTGGATCTTTCACGAAGGATCTGATGTTACCATAAATCTCTACTTTATACTTATCCCATATGCCCCCCTCACCACGAAAATCCGGAATTCCAGATTCTGTGGAAATACCCGCACCAGTTAAGACAATTGCGCTTTTAGAGTTAGCAAGAAGTTCAGCAGCTTGGTGAATTTTCTTCTTTTCAATAATTCTCATAACTTTCATTAGAATGTCCTTATTGTACCAATTTTAATATCAATTTAGAATGAATAAAAGAACAAATAGACTTATATCGCGAAATTGTCAATTCAATTATATTTACATATTCCCATTTTATAAATATTTTTAATATATTGTTGAAAATTATAAAAACTTAATCATTAGGAAAAAAAACCCATATTATAACTTTTTATAGAAATTTCGTATTATCTTACATCGCGTAATATTTTTAGTTTCAAAAATAATTAATATATACCCTTAATTTCATATTTTCAATGGGATATCATTCTTATTAATTAACATCTTTTCTGCTTATTTTTATGATTACTGGATTCGCAATAATTTTGGATGAGGAAATACTTTACGTCTCAAATGAAAATAAATATGCTTTCTTTGAAATAGTTCTCTTTATTGAGAAATTAATCAAAAGTATTAATCCAAAAAATTATTGGCGTCTGAAGAATATATTTTTTGAAAATGATAATGGAAGAGAACGAATGATTATCAAGCATCTTATTACAGAAAATAATGAAAACCTATTTTATTGCATTACTGGTGATTTTATTTCTGGTTCAGAAGAAGCCGATAGGATGTTGGATGAATATATTGAAAAAGTAAGCGCTAATTATCCCAACGCAGAAGCAATTGAAAAAGCTTCCAGTAAATCAGAATTCTCTAAAATAGTAAAACTAATAACGGCTTATCTTTGGGATAAGTATCGTGATCCTATCGCAGATGAGGAATTAATAGGTAATTGTTTGAGTAATAACAATAAAATTCTGTATTGTGGAATCTCTACACAAGGATTACCAATTATTTCAAAATTATATGATGACTCTCTTTTACAAAACATCAAACAAGAAGCATCAAAAGAAAATATAGATATCTTTACTTCAAATTTATCTGCGAAATTAGCCACAATAACAATGAATACTCAGATCAGAGCAAAAAGCCATATCAAAGAAATTCATTTCGATGATTTGGGAAATGATGGATGCATGAAATTAATTCTGTATAGTAAAATTAATAATTTTTCATTAGATCTTATTGCTTCTGGAGATTTATTTAAAATTAAAGAAATTTTTAGCCAATTAGAATCAAAAATTTCCAAAGAGGAAATTTTACTTAGCGAATTTAACGGAGATCTTAAACCTTATAGAACACTTTCATCTTATCTAGATGAAATAATAAATGAATTTGATCAATAATTTATAATAATATGCTTTTTTTCCTTATTTATGAAAGCTGTAATCCTAGCAGCTGGAAAAGGAAAAAGATTACGTCCTATAACAGCCACTAAACCTAAACCAATGATTCCCCTTGCGGGTAAACCATTATTGGAACACACAGTTTTAAGCTTAAAAAATGCAGGTATTGATCACGTTCTAATTATCACAGGTTATAAAGAGGAAGCCATTAAGGATTATTTCAAAGACGGAATTGATAAAGTTGGTATAAAAATATCATATATTACCCAAACTGAACATCTTGGTACAGCTCATGCGACTAATTATGCAAGAAATTTTGTAAAAAATGATGAATTCCTCCTAATGTATGGAGATATACTTGTCGATGAACAAGTCTTTAAAGATGTGATAGAACTATTCAAAAAGCATGATCTTGACGGAGTAATTTGTCTAAATACGGTTGATAATCCCCAAGATTTTGGAATAATCACATTAGACTCTCAAATGAGTGTAATTAATATCACAGAAAAACCCGATCTAGGTAAAAACTTAGGAAATCTGGCTAATGCTGGGATCTATGTCTTTAAACCAAATATTTTTGAAGCAATTGAAAAAACGAAGAAATCAGTTCGAGGTGAATTAGAATTTACAGATTCAATGCAAATATTAATAAATGAATTAAATGGTAAAATTAAAGGACATATCATTAAAAATCTCTTTTGGAGCGATATCGGATTACCTTGGCAGTTATTGGATGCAAACAAGTATTTGCTAGATCGACTAAACCCCTCAATAGAAGGTACTGTTGAAAATAATGTAACTTTTTCTGGGACAATTTATGTTGGTAATAAATCAACAATAAAAGCGGGAACAACAATAATAGGTCCTTGTTTTATAGGAGCGAATACATTAGTAGGACCAAATGCCTTCATTCGACCTTATAGTTTTATAGGGAATAATTGTCATATTGGAATGTCTGAAATAAAAAATTCTTTGATTTTTTCAAATTCAAAAATTCCACATTTTAATTACGTTGGTGATTCTATTATATGTGAAAATGTTAATCTTGGAGCAGGTACGAAAGTATCTAACTTGAGATTTGATAATAAAAGTATTAAGATGAGAATTAATGGAAAATTGATTAATTCTAAAAGGAGAAAATTGGGAGTAGTAATGGGTGCCAATTCACAAACAGGTATAAATGTAAGTATTATGTGTGGTAAAAAAATAGGTGAAAATTCTATTATAGGCGCTAATACCCTAATTAACGAAGACGTACCTCGAGATAGCCTCTACTATCAAGATTCTAATGGAAATTTGATAAAAAAAACTAATCTTTCTTAAGCCGCTTGTTAAATAGTTATAAATTATTATAAATTTTAATAGAAATGATTTTTAAGCAAAAAAAGTGGGTTAATAATTTTTATTCAGTAGTTTCTTTATTCTTGGTCTCAGAAATTTCTTTTGGGGCACTTTCTTCTTTTCGAGGAGAAGGTCTGGTTTGTGATAATTTTCTAACATTGATCCTTTCGCTTCTTTTTATTTCACTTTTACGAGATCGTTTAACTTCTACTTCAACGATATCATAATCTTCTTCTTTTGAAATATATACTTGGTCAGTACCTCCTTCAGGAACTGATATTAGTTTGCTTTTAATGATGGAAGAGTTTGATAACGGATAAATTGTTTTAGCTACTCTTTGTATTTGCTTTGCAAATTCTCCATAGATCATTCCACTGATAAATTTTTCGTGATCAACAGATTTCCCAAATTCGGTGAGAATTTCTTTTATAATCTTTCGTATTAAAATTTGTTGACTACTTCTTGCTTTCTTGATTGTTGTGCAAATTGTAGTTAGACGGTATATGTACCCATCTTTAGTTGTAATGTTTAAAATAAGTTGGATCTTTGAACTTCCTCTTTCAATCAAAGATCTAACGAAATCATTCGTAAAAATATGTCCGATAAACATTGTATTGCAAGTGTTAGCTTCAGGATTTACATCAATGACTTTAAATTTAATTTTTAGATTGATATCTGAAAAACTATTTGTTATATCATATAGTAGAATTTCAATTGTTCTGTCTATTACATTATTTTCAAATCCCATAATTTCTCCAATTTCTTTAAAATTGAAGCTTTGTGGGGCTTTTAGAGAAAACCAGCTCTTATCTTTAAATGAAACTTTCTTAACTCTCACTTTCTTCTTTTTAGCTTTTTGGCTCATTTTTATTACCTCGCCATAAGTGTTCTTACTTTTTCAGGAACGTACTTGAAATCTTGCTCCAGTACTTTCTTTTTCTTATAATATCGAATTAATCGATAGATTTTTGCTTCAGTTCGTTGTAATCCTTTTTTTGAATCAAGATCTTTATGATTATTCTCAAGATGTTTACGTAGATTGAGAGCTTTTTTAATTAAATCAGAGATATCTTCTGGTAATGGAGAAATAATATCATTACTGTCGAGTATTTGACTAATTGATTTCCCAGTTACTACTTTTACTAAGGGTACTCCATGGGAGTCTCTCAAAATAACTCCAATCATTGATTTGGAATTTCCTTTTTTTGCTAACTTGACAACTTCAGCCTCTACTTCTTCGCCAGACAATTCAACCCATACGGGCTTCTCTAATCTCGCAGGTCGAGTACTACCGGACTTTCCCTTCTTTCTTGAATGCATCCGAGCCATTATATCACAGCACAATTAAAAATTTTAAGATTCTAATTATACTTCTAAATGATTTTTCGAAAATAAAATTTTGGAATTTTGTTTATTTTCCAACTATTTTGACACATTTTTTTTTTAAGTAAGGTGATAAAGTCTACAAAAAACATAAACAAATTGTGTGTATATTTAAATAAATATTAGAGGATTATTATCAATATGAATGAAGTAAAAGAGGATATCTTTTTTATTACGGGGAATTCTAGTAAATATAATGAAATTCAACAATTATTCAAACAAGAAACAATAAATTATAACCTAATTCAAAAAGATTTAAAAACAATTGAAATCCAAGCTGAATCAATTAAATCTGTTGCAGAATTTAAAATTAATAGTGTAAAAGATAAATTAATCTGTTCTGCCTTTGTCGAAGATGCTGGTTTTTTTGTTGATAATCCATTGAATGGTTTTCCTGGTGTCTATTCCTCATATGTTATGAAAACAATTGGAAATAAGGGAATATTGAATCTTATAGAAAATTTTGAGGATAGTAGAGCTCACTTTTCTGCGGCTATAGCATTATATTTTAAACCATTACATAAAATATTTTTCTTTGAAGGTACTGTAGAGGGTAAGGTATCAAATTTGCAGAAAGGAAATCACGGATTTGGATTCGATCCTATCTTCATTCCAGATGAAATTCCAACAAAAACATTCGCAGAATTAACAACTACACAGAAAAATTCAATTTCTCACCGTGGTAAAGCTTGGTTGAAATTGATCGATTTTTTAAGAAAAAATTGAAAGAAATTTTAAAATGTCTGACGAAATATATCCATTATTGATTGTCTACTCAACCGTATCAGTATAAAATACATTCCTATAACACCTATAGCAATTGATATTGTAAATACTCTGAAAATCGAGTCAATTGGCAAGATAAAATTAGCAGGAAGTTCTGTCATTAAAGCCATATTAGTTTCAAGCAAATAACCACAATATGTGCCAATAAAGGTTCCCATTGTTCCCGCTGACAACAATAATAAAAGACTTTCGATTAGGAACATGTTACGAACATTTCTTGTTTTCATACCCATACTTCTCAAAATCCCAATTTCAAATTTTCGTTCAAGCATGATTGCAAACATATTACTAATTAATCCAAAAATTGATATCACTACAGCAAATAAAAGGATAATCTCCATCAAACTACTTTGGCGTTCCATCATTCCGACCATAAAGTTTACCTTAGAAATCGCATCATCAATTGAAAAACTTCTGTCTTTATAAGTCGTACTTATATCATCCATCGTTGATTTAATATTTTCTTCGGAGTTTTCAATTAAATTAATAAATATTTTATCAACTATCATATTTGGTTCTCCAGGATTATCGACCTTCATCAAATTCATATAATTATCTACCGATACCAAGATTCCGCCACCAAAAGCAGAACCTTCAGAGCTTCTGAAATTCCAATATCCTGGCATTCCTCCACAGATCCCGACAACTTTAAAAAGTGAAATATTCCCTGGATCATTTTGTATTTTAGGGTTGTAGAAATTAAGCCGAATATATTCACCTACATCATCAATCCCTAAAACTGATGCTATCGATTTCGCGATAATACATGTATTATTATTTTGGAGCATTTGACTAAAGGAATAATTAAAACCACTATTGGGACTGCTCCAAATTATGAGTTCTTTTTCAACAAGATTAGTAAAATCTTCATCAATTCCAATAAATCCTGCTTCTATTTCATTAAAATTAGAGATGTCCGCAGCTGTTACTTGAAATTTAGACTCTGCTTGTCTAGCATAAAATTCAAATATATTAACGAATGCCTGTTCACTAGAATCATCTCCGAATCCTATACCCCCTTCTGTTGATGAAAAAATAGTCGAAATTATAGCAGTTAGATCGTAAGTATTAAAGAGAGATATTGCAAGTGATTTAATTCCTGGGAATGATTTTAATTCTTCTACCATTTCAAGTGTCAGAGCACTATCTGAATCATAACCTTGGTTTGCTAACACTAAATCTGAACCATACTGGAGTTTCAAGCTTGTAGACATGGTTGCTGATTGCATTTCAGTAACACTTGTAATAAAAAAAATAAAACTAAATGATATTGAAAACATCACAATGGTGCTAGTATTTCTTCTTGTATATCTCTTTAACGAAATCTTAATAATATTCCTATATTTTCTTATAAATGGAGAAATAATGCTTAAAAAAACCCGTTGAATTATTGGTATTATACCTACTGAAGCAAATACAAGTCCAAGTAAAATTGCTGCTAACATTCCTATAAATAAACCAGCAATCATCATGATTCCCCCAGTTACCATTATTCTAGGTAATAAGATAAATACAATCATTCCTAGAGTAGATATTGATATTCCGATTAAAAAATTCTTTATATTTATACTACCTTCTTTTTTTACCTCCCAACCCTCTTCTTTTGTATGAAAAGGAGTAATGGATTTTATCAAATCTTGACTAGAGGCTTTTAATGCAGGTATTAATGCAATTGAAAGCGAAGTAATTGATCCAATGGATAGTTCTAAAATAATAGTTTCTGGATTAATAACAAATTCTTCCATTACAAAAGGAAAATCCGTCATACTGAAAAGTAAACTGACAATAGAGGGGGTGAAAATAACTCCTATTATAACCCCTATTATGGATCCAAAGACACCTAAAAGTAAACCTTCAAACAAAACCATTTTTATTGGGACACCCTTTTTACCTCCTACAACCCGCATTATACCAAACTCTCTCATTCTTTCTTCTATAGAAGTAGATAAAATTGAATTGATTAGGATACCTGTTATTAATATAGAAAGGATTGTAATAAACCAAAAGATGATTGTCATCATCATCAAAGTAAATTCTCCACTAGATAATTCCTCTAACTTTGGCATTGTAACTGAATATGTACTTATTTCTAACCTTTGTTGAATTCGTGTTCCTATTTCGCGTAAACGAGCCGTGGTTTCCTCCAAATTACTTACATCATATATAAATTGTGGATTTTCAATTGTCCCCACTAGAAAATTAATTTGATCTGATCTTTGAAAAAAATCCTGTGCCTGATCTAGGTTAACTAAAATCAAGCTCGTTTCAAATTGGAAAAATTTAAGATCTTGTTCGCATACCATAATAACTTCTAAATCCAAAGTATATTGTTGATATTCTAAGTGAATAAAATCTCCTATTGAGACATTTAACAATTCAGCTACGTTCCATAAAATGACACATTCTCCATCATCAGGTTCTTCATTATAAATCTCACCAGTTTCAATTCCGTTATCATCCACAATCTTTAAATCACCCATCTTTCCATTGGTCGCTTCTTGAATAAAATCTATCCCATATAATTGAAGTGAACCATTCGAATTTGAATTAGTTGAGAAGGTTTTAACTATGGACATAATTCTTGGAAAGAATTCATCAACTCCAGAGATATCATAAAGTTCGTTTTGAATAAGAGATTCTTCAAAATAAGGATCATAGGTAATATCTGTTTGTGGAATTTTAGTAATCATTATATCAGCACTTCCAGTTGTATTCGTCACCGAATCAATATAATTATAACTCATGGTGTCGTTAACCATTCCAATTGCGGTTAATAAAATTATTGAAATTGCGATTCCACCAATACCAAAAAATGCTTTAGCTTTACTACGCTTAAGATCAATCCAAGAGTTCTTAATAAATTGTAAATTAATCTTCAGCTGTAATCGGTACCAAAAATCTCTTATATTCAATTTCTTTCTATTCTTGTTTATTAATTCTAATCTAAAACACTAAATTTTTGATCATTTTTTTTATACTTCTTTAAAATTTTTCCTTCTTTTGCCAATAAATCCTTGATTTCTTGTTTTTCTCTTCTAATTAATCTTACTCCTTCACAGCTTTTATTCTTACAGAAATAATTTTCTCCAGGCTCGTCTTTAAAATACCATTTTCCACAATTCAAACAGTTGTATGCTGCAAAAATTTGATCGTGCTCGCAATTTGGACATATATAATTATAGTTTTTTGTAGAAAACCATGATTTGCAATATCGGCAATGTACTATCATCGGTCTAGATAATTCATCCAATTCCATCACTTCGATCCTTTTTACTATTTGATCCTTATCAATAGATTTTAGGCGTACTTTTTCAGCATTATTACTTTTAAGGCGTTTATTCCATGATTTTCTTTTAATAAATACTACTAAACCAATAACGAATGCTATTCCTAAGATAATTAACCATGGTCCAAATGTTTTGAAATTAAATATTCCATTTTGAATAATTATAGTATTTGATTCTTCAATCCAATTTCCTTCTTTATCATAAGCGATGATTTTTATGTGGTGTATACCATCATTATAGAGTGTTGTATCCCACTCATATACTAATAAGTTAGTATCAATATCATATGATAGAGTGTTTCTATTAATAATTTGCCCATCAATATATAGATATATTTTATCTAAATCTAATTCAATGTTATCAGTTATATTTACTTCTATAGTGTATGTAGAAGTTAATACTTGGTCATTAATTGGAGTTAAAATTACAACTTCGGGAGATTTAAAATCAGTATTTTGATCATATCCAATATATATATTAGATAATAACCAACCGTACCCCAGTCCTATTGTGTTATCATTCGACTCCAAAACAAACATTATCATTACAATCTCATCTGAATATTGTGACAGATTTATAGACTCATTACCTGAAAGGTCATCGTCATCGTAGAAATATTCTTTTAGTATATCCCAGTCCTCTCCATAATTTGTGGAGATTAAAACGCTACATTTATCCAATTGATCTTCTTCCATATAAAATTCGTTTTGAAGTGAAATCTCAAATGAATATTGGAGAAATGTAATATATTCATCCCTTAGTTGAATAGGTTTTGTAATTAATTTAATATCCCAATCGGAACCATATCCTTGTTCAAATCCCCCATAACTCATACCAGTCCCTCCATATAAATAGTTTTGTCCCAATCTCTCTATAGGGTGCCAAGTATTATCTCTTTTTAACCAGGCTGTAGGATCTTTTGGAGTTGGTTCCCCAGCTGCATAGAAGTCATTTAAATTTTCATTAGAAAATTCATAACCAATCAACTTTTCACTATTAATGAGATTGTAATCTAACTCAATAGGAAATTCGAAAGTGAACATCTCATTATTTTGATTGTACCAGGGTGATTGATAAATAAATTTACCATCAGAGACATGAAATCTAAATGATTGATTGTTATAATTTCCTAAAATTAAATATTTTTGAAATGTGATTCCATCTCCTTCATTATATTGAATGCTCACATTCCAATCACCATAACTATTGATCATTGAATGGTTTTCATTTCCAATTTCTAAATAAATATATTCAGGATAATTATTATCTAAATCGAAATATTTACAATTAATTAAGAATTGTTCATAAATAGAACCCTCGGTAGTTAGGACATCTCTACTTATATTAAAATCAATGAGTGGAGCGTTAACATTTGTGTAATTTATTAAAGAAAAGTAATCCAGCATTAAACCTTTATAATTAATAGGATCATACTGATCATCAACGATAGTTATAAATTGGAATTGGACAAAATTACCAATATATTGGGTTAAATTTATGCTTTCAATGAACCATTCACTTTCTTCATTTGTATATGTTTTGATTGTTGTCCAACCGGTCCAATTGAGATTTGCTTGCAAATATATATAATCTCCAACATTTATACTGGTTCTCAATCCAAAATTCGCAAAAGGTTGGGTTTGATTTTCATTTAATCTTGTCAAATTAAATAATGGGCTGACTAATGTTCCATTAGGATAAGGATTTGATAATATGTATGGCTGATATGTATAGTTCGTTGGAAAATGATGGTCTCTTCCAAAATAAACACTATTCCATTGAGTATCATATAATAATGAACGGTTGTCAATTTGATTTGATTGATTTAAAATATTCCATCCTGTTCCAATAAAAGTCCAATTATTCCAACCAGTATTAAAATATTGAGAATAAGGTAATTGCTCGCTATCATCGGGAAATTCTAATGTAATATTTAAATAACCTAATCCTGGAAACCTTACTTTATTCAAACCATCACTCCCTACGAAAAAATAGTGATATACACCCGATGTAGGAAATTCTAAATAATCAGTTCTAAATATGGCTCCATCCGTGTAATTGTTATCAAATTCATACATTTGAGACATTGAATAATTTATTGATGTTTCCAATATCGATACATATACTTCTTGAGGAGGAACATTCGAAGTATCCATGTCAAAATAGTCAATATAAAAACGATAATTATCTAATGTGTAATTCTTATTTGGATTATATCCCAAATATTCTTGACTGGAAAGGATTGTAGTATTTTTTTGACCCCCTACATAAGTTACTAGAGGAATATGCAATTCTGGAGCGAAGACATTATCAACCGTTGAAATATTTAAAGTAAAAGTGCTCTCACCACTGATTGCTTTTACCACTATCACACATTCCGTTTGATTTTTTTTAGGTGTAAAATAGAGTGAGTCAAAATCACCATACCACTTTCTAGTTGTTTCGAGCAATATTGGTTCTCCATTCATTTTTGAAGAATTAGCAAATAAAAATAAATCTAAATTTGAATTTCCATCCACATTATTTAATTCAAAGATGTATTGTGTATCTTTGTTGAGTTTTATTCTACGAGCAAAAGCATGTTTAGCTAAAGGATTTTCTTCTGAACTTGTTACTGAACCTTGAACAGGAGAATTGACTGAAACATAATTTATTAAAGCTTCAGTAGCCGCTTGAATATTAACACGCCCATATCCTTCATGTACATCTTTAATCGTTGAAGGAATTCCCACATAAGAACCTGGTGAATATTCGCTTTCATCAATTCCCGTTGAAGGATTATCTTCCCTATCAAGATTGGTTTCTGAAGCAGTCATTAAAAGAATCGCTTTTAAGGATTTTGCTAATTGTGAAGTATTTTGTAAACTCCAAGTACTCCAGTCATTCCATCTCGCATCAATTAATATATTAATCGCAGCGGCAATTATCGCTGCTGAGATGGATGTTCCTTGAGAACCAGTAACTTCATCCGAATTTGCTTTAGCTCCTAATATATTCCGATGACCTGGTAGTTGACTTCCTCCTGGGGCGAGAATATCCGGCTTTACCGTATTTTCATTAATAGATTCTCCCATACTGCTATAACTTGCTACTTGGTCTTGATCATTAGTTGCCCCTACAACAATCGCATTTTCACTCAGTGCTAATTTGTTGAGAGGATTTGATCCTTCGACACCAGAATTTCCCGCTGCTATAACAACAACAATGCCATTATCAGCGACTTCATTAATTGCCGTAGTTACTGCTTTTACGTCATTACCTAGAGTCCCAATACTTAAACAAGCAGAAACTATCTTGTTGGTGTCTTTGTTTTGTAATACACTCCCTAATGCTGAGATCAAATCAGAGGTATACCCATAACCAGAATTATTCACAATTTTATAAGAGTGGATATTGGAAGCATTTGCTACTCCTGTGAAGTGATTGAAATTGGGAATATAGTTTTCTGGATAAGTAGAAATATTTACATTATAATAGAATTGGGGATTTTTATTTAGTTGTTTGTGATATTTCATGTACAAGTCATAGATTCCCGTTCCATATTGCGAAGTTTGTTGAGAAAACTGGTAATTAGTACTTTGCATTAAGTTATTTGTTGAATTTACTACCGTTGAATTGAAATATAACTCAAACCAAACATCATCTATTCCAGATTCCTCCAATTGCCAATTTGAAGTAACAATAATATCTGAACTTAATTGAGTCGCATTAAAAGACACGATTTTGAAAGTGTAATTTGTAGAAGGAATATATTCCTCAAAGAGATCTAAATGAGAATAATTCGCTTCTAACAGTATTGATGATGGATCTATACTATTATATGGATCTATACCTGTACCTGCTATTATTGAGGATATCAAGGTGCCGTGTCCATTACCATCAGAAATAGGTGCTGTGTCAACGAAATTTTCCCAACCTGAAATTTTACCCTGCAAGAACTGTTGATTGGAATCAATTCCAGTATCTAAAACCGCAATCGAAGAACCAGTATCACCATTAAATCCATTCGTTTCCCAAGTCGAATTAACAGCCCCTGATTGATAGGAAGCATAATTTAATTGAGTATCTATAATTTCATCTAATTCTAGGTTAATATCAATGAATTCTGAAGCAAATATAGAAATGTTTTCGGAGGGTAAAGCCCCTGCGAAACCAGATATTCCATTAAATATATTGTTCCATTCTTCGTTTACTTTTAATTGACCACCATAATATTCAAATCTATTTTTAACAATTGCATTAAAAGTTGATTGATTGAAAAATACAATAAGATCCGGCATATCAGAGTTTGATAAATGAAGATTACTTTTTTCAGTGTCAGAAAAAGTTTGATATGGAATAAGAAATTGAAATCCTGAAATTGAAGATATAAAAAGGATTATGAAGAGACTCACTTTATATTTCACATTCACTGATCTTGTTCTCCTCCTGGTATTGGTGATAATTTTTCTTTTATCCCTTTCCTCTTATCTTCATAAATTTTATGGAAATCATCTTTTAGTGTCATCTCTACTTTTAGAATCGCATCTACTCCTTTTGTTCTAAATAGTAAATTCTCGTTTCTTGAAATTTCATATTTTTTAACATTATATCTCCTAGATTGATACAGATAAATTACCAAAACCAAAAGAGCTCCTACTGTTGGTACTATGATAAATAAATTCTGAGTTTGAACTGGAATGACAATTTTGACATCCACTATGTTTGAGGATATTTTTATTTGATGAAGATAATATAATTGTATATGAGAAGGATTTAATTTTACAAGATTTTGACTCATAGCTTTTATTTTATAAGTAAACGTTTTGTTTTCCCCTGGATTGATTGAATCGATTTCATTTATTAATTTTCCTTCGACTAAAGCAAAATTTATTCTCGTAAAACTTGTTATATCGCTTAAACTCAAACCTTTAACACAGATATTACCTGTATTTACAACTACTAAAGTTATTTCAAGAATATCTCCAATTTCAACTTGATTCCTATCAATTTTTTTAATGATAGTTAGATTGATATTTCCTAAAATTATTGGTGAAGATTGAGAAATCTGTACTAAACGATTGTTATGACTATCAAGATAATTTATTGGAGGATAATAATAACCATTCCAATCTAATTTTTTCATTGTTATATTATAAGATAAATTTTCACCAAATTGTATATTTGTAATATTGTATATTTCATTTTGAATAATTCTTAAAGCACCAAAATTATCTTGGTGATTTATTAGTAAGTTAGAAATATTTAATCCACTAGGGCTATTATTTTGAACGTTTATTGTGATATTGAATAATTCATCGATCATTGGATAATCAATAATGGGACTATAGAGAAATTGAATTGTATTAAGGAATGGTTTTGTTTTCTCATAATCAATTCTTGTTGAGTAAAATACCTCGTTTGTACGTGTTGTAATTGTATAGGAATCTAAATTCTCTATTTTCTCCGTATTATTGTAATTAAGTTGTAAAGAATTAATTGTACCCGTATTTGGAGTATAAAATTCCATTTGAATTGTTCCCTGTTCCAAGGGTGCTAATTCATCTAAATAGAAGTATAAATGACTATCAAATAAAGTGAAATTAATACAATCGTTCATTATCCCTGGAATAAGCATGGAAAAATTAAGATCGTAAGCAATTTGAGAACCAACGTTTTTAAAATTTAAAGTATAAGTATTAACTTCGCCTATTTTAGTACTATATTTTGTTAAATCCGAAAAAATTATGATTGATGCCATATCGTAAGTACTAAGTGATATAGAATTAGAATGTCGTACATATTGGACTTCTCCACTACTGGTACTGTATATAACTCTAGATCTTGAAGCATCATAATGATTTATGTCACGATAGGACAATTCTACTTCTAAATAATTTAAGCTAATATTGAAAGAGCTTGAATTTGAACCAATCAACCTAAATACTATTGTATGATTTATTCGAGATGGAGAATCGAAAAGCCACTCCAAAGAAGCTTTATTTTTAATAAAAGAATAACGGGTAGTACTATTTTCTTGGGACTCAAAATAAGGAGATATATCTTCAAATTGCCCGCTTGAGAAATTAAAGATTTCTAATGCCAACGTATTTTGTTGGTCCGTTAAATTGATAAGAATTGAAACTCGTTCTAACGATTTATTATAATAATTAATGTGACTAATATTTTGGAATAAAAATTGGACTTCAATTTCATGATGATCGATAAATTTCTCTTGCGAAGTAATATTCCAACTTTCGTTGTCAAGTTTTATAGCCATACTAGGATCTGTTCCATCTGATGAAGAACCTGAGATAATTGCGGGAAGTTCTGGAAAGGAATCATCAATAAGGAAACTATAATTATAAAATGGAGTAAAAGTATCAGATCCTTCGATTGAAAAGTTCGAATATATGTATGAAATCTTTTCTCCTGGTTTTAAAATCCAATTTTCTTCATTCCAAATGCTGAAAGCATTAGTAAATGTGTCTTTTAGATCTTCAGAAGTGACCCCTAATATTGATAGAGCATTAATCAACTGAGGATATCCAATGCTTATGATATCAATAACATTACCCATGTTGTCGTTGTAAGGAAAATAGTTCGATAGATTGTTCATATCTGGAAAGTAAGTGTCGACCAATCCTGATCCTAAACTATCAAGATAGAATATTCTTGGGTTCTCATCAAAATTAAAAAAATCTTCTAAGGAATCATATTGACTTGGATATTCTACTCTTACAACATCCCATATAGCATCCATGAGTTCACCACCTAAAGGACCACCAATTAATGTAAACATCTCATCAAGTTCAAGTGGAAATAAGGTTGGGATTCCCCAAGCTGTTTCATTACCTACATTTTCTACAGTTATGTTAAAGTCATAATCATTATATACTCCATATGAAGCATTTCCGCTAACTAAATTCTTGGTTATTTTTAAATTTGGTTCAGAATTTGAAATTTTATAGTCTATAATAAAATTAGAAATAGGATTGAATATTCCAGTCATGATACCAGGGATACCTTGGAAACCTAGTTGAGGGAGAAAATTAATAACATCCAAGGGATCATCTAAATTAACTGGTGAAACATAACTTTTTTTTATTCCTCCATTGTCAACCCATAACAAATCAAATGAATAATCTTGAAGTGTTTGAAGATCAACATCTAAATCTGCATAATATAATAATAAACCAATCTGTTCTAATAAATATTCATACAATTGAAAATAATTTGGAGTACTTTGTATTATATCTGAGCATAAGATTGATACATCGATATTACTCAAAAAAGCTCCTGTTAAAGCAATAAATATTTTATCACTAGGCTTTAACGCATCTCCTTTATAGCCCATAGCATCCCAAAGATTAAAAGAATATTCATTATCTCCAATTTTTTGAATTCCATTATCAGCTCCTTCATATTGGATCATTAAACTAGTATAATGTGATTCATTTGATAATGAAAGACCTCCAAAAAGGGTAGAAAAATCTTCAAGGCCAGTTTGATTTGTATCTTGAGTATCGTTCAAACCCGAAAATCCATCAAATATATTTTCTTCTTCAAGATTGTCCAAATAACTGAGATCTAATGAATCTAAATTAAAATTAACTTGATTTGTCAAATCGTATATATTCTTATCAAGAATATCGAGAGAATTTACGAGGAAATAAGTTGATGAAAGGTGATAATTCTGATTATATCCTTCTGATGTTATCCGATCGATATTTAGAGCACTCCAATATCCATCCTTTGGAAGGTTTAACGTGATTTCATTGATATAAACATTCCAATCAGGAACGTGTCCTATAAAAGGATAATAATTTGGTTCAGAAACATTCACAAGAATGAGATCAATTTGAAATTTTCTTCTAATAATTTCAAGAGCTCTTTCAGCTCTAAAATCAGCCTCAGTTTCACTTAAATCTTCATCATAATACAAAAAACCGGAAAATCCATTAAAGCTCATTTCATATTGTCCGCTAAATCCGTCTTCAGTAAGTAACCTTGGAAATATTGAAGGTGTAATGCCATTTGATGCACTAATAAGTACATTACACTTATAGAATGCCGGATCTCTCGTATCAAATTGAGATAAAATACTTGTGTCATTACTAAAAAGAGATTGTTTTATAATCGATTTATTTCCTGCTACATAGGCATCGATATTTTCAGAATATAGGTCTGTTCCAGCGATATCTGATAATTTCAACTCTTTTATATCTTCTTCATTCTGCGATTCATTTTTGATTGGATCATCAATATTAAAACTAAGAGGGATGCTTAAACAAATATAAATGATAAAAAATAAACCTATTTTCCACCTTTTCATCAGAATTTCATTCCTCTCACATTGTTTCCCTATAAATTTCTATTATTTTTTTCTTACGTATTTTTCTCAATAAGAATATCATCGCTATTATGATGAATACTGTTGCTATAAAAAATATGGATAAAGCCTCTGAAAGGGGAAAATTTGTAGGTGTAGGCAAATCCCCTAATTCATTTAGAGATGAAGCTAGTAATAAACCTGTTGTATATCCAATAAGCACACCTACAGATCCACTACTGAACATAATAATAAGAGCTTCTATAGTAAAAAGTCGATTTATCTGCCTACCTTTTAAACCTAAAGTTCTAATAATACCAATATCTTTTTTTCTCTCAATAATTGAGGAATAAGATGAAGATATTAAACCAAATAAACAGATAATGATAGTAGCATCAAGTGTTATGGTAAAAAAGATATCTAATATCGAAAAATATGATTGTTCTTGGTTTATTGAATTTTTGAGATTATTCAAGTCAAAATCAAATATACCTCTATAATTGTCCCATATAATTGTTTCAATTGATTGGGTGTTATTTAATCCAATCTCCGTTAGTTTTATAAAGATTTTATCTAAATACGGAATGGGGGGAATATCCATTAAAGTCATGTATGTTTGATGATTAATCATTACACCCCCTCCTAAAGCAGCACCACTTGATCTACTAAATACAGAAGAGAAACCAGGCATTGCTGTTGCTATTCCAACAATCCTAAAAGGATAAATTTCGGATTCATCCCCTCTATTAACTACAATTCTAATTAAATCACCTAAATAGAGATTTAAATTAACAGATATAGCTTCTGATATTATGCAAGTGTAAGGACTCTCAAGAATAAAAAGATTATTAAATGAATCAACTATATTTCCACCAGTAAAATCAATGTAACTGGTGTCTATAGTTGATGGGTACTCTTCATCAATCCCAATTAATGAAATTTCTATCGTTGATAACCCGGCATAATCTCCAATTTCTGCCGTAAATTCGTTTCCCTCATCAGAGTATATTTGAGTTAAATGAAAAGGACTAGCAATTATAGTTGATATCTTCTCTATTCCCTCAATTTGTAATAAGGTATCTCCAAACTCACTTGTAAGAATTCTATTCGGATTAACAGAAAAATCGTCAGCAAGTAAATTAATAGGTACTCCAGAGAGCCCAAAACCTCCTCCAGATTCTATTTCTTCAGGATCATCCCATCCAATTGTTTCAATAACTAAATCAGATCCTAAATCCAAGGTCGTTTCTATTTCTCCTTGATCAGATAAGAATGTAAATGCTCCAGAGACGAATATAACAAAAGAAAATGTAAATGCAAACATTAAAATTGTGCTTGAGTTCCTTCGAGCATAACGAAACACGAATATTTTATATATCGGAGATAATTTTCTGGAGATTAATCTAAAAACTTGAATAAAAAAATGAAGTATGACTGGCATTAATCCTAAACCTGCAAGAGTAGTGCCAATTAAAAATAAAATAAGCAATGCAATAAGAATTCCCGCCATTAATGCGAGATCTCCCGTAATCATAATACGAGGTAATACCATTATTATAAATAAACCATTTGCTGTTAAAATTAATCCTACAAGGATAATTTTATAATTAACCGAGGCTCTTTTTTGAAGATGATATAGGGTGTCTTCATGCCTATAAGGATGAATAGATTCAATTAATTGAAGTTTCATTACTTTCATTGCAGGAGAAATGCTTACGATTAACCCCACACCTATACCAATTACATATGCAAGAAAAACGGAGGTCATTGTAATGGAGTAAGTTATGTTACCAGCTAGACCTGGAATTGTTCCTGAAATGATTACATCTGCAAAGGGTAAAATAACAAATTGCGTAAGTAATTGTGCCCCTATGATCCCAAAAATTGTCCCAAAATTACATAAAAGAAAGCCTTGAACTATAACTATCATCAGGTTATGGTTTTTTGTTGCACCAAGCGTTCGGAAAATTCCGAATTCTCGTATTCTTTCCTCCACAGAAGTCTTCAAAATACCATTGATGAGCACTCCAGATATAAGCATCGCGATCATGGATACAAATACGAAAATAATCGTAATACCTACACTTAACCATTCTGAAAATCCTAGCACCTCTAATTTTGGCAAATCTAAGAAATATTCATTAATTCCTAATTCCATTTGAATTTCCCCTGCGAGATCTTTAACCCTGTTTTCAGTTCCCTTTAGATCTCTTACATCATAGAATTCTCCCGCATTTTTAATTGACAGGATTAAATTATTACATTTTCCCCCAAAAGTTGCTTGACCAAATAAATCATAAAGAGTGTCAATATCAACAACAACTAATGGTGTATTTGCATATCGAATAGGCCACTTTTGCTGGAAGTCGAATATCTTTGCTATTGTGAAATTGTGTGTTTTATAATGAGTCACGTTTCCATGTCGTATTCTCATAGCTATTTCAATCGTGTCATTTTCAACATATTTAATGTCTTGACTAAACTTGTATAAGATTGCGCATTCATTGACAGATAACTCATTTATTTCTAAAAGAATATTACTTTCTGGTTCAACAAATACACCAAAACCTAATGTTTTTTCTAAACTGATATCAATTCCTGATACTAATGCATTTACGCTTTCATTCGTCAATTCTTGAGTTTCTAATCCTTGAGAAACGTAAACATTACCATATAACTCCATTCTCGGGATAATCCCTTCAATTTGAGGGAAACTACCTTCGATTTTACTAGCTAATGGATTGAATTCAAAATAATCAGAACGGTTGCTTGGTTCTCCATTATAATGTCGGACTGAAACTACAATATCTTGATTGCCCGCATCAATGCTCAAATATTGAGCGAACGTTACAGAAATGGAGTCCGATAAAAAAAGAACTATTGCTAAGAGCGCAATTGAGAAAAATACACCTAAAATTCCAATTGCAGTTCTAACTTTTTGTCTCCCAAGGTCCTTAAAAGCATATTTGAAAATTATTTTAAAATTCAGCATAAATTTTTATCCAGTTAAAAAAGATTTAATACGTTTCCATCGAGATTACCATTTAGGTTATTTTCTTTAATTAATTCTTGTAAAATATCGTTAAAATGTTCGGGTAAATTTAAGAGAATAGCACTGGGGATACTATTTTTAATATCACCTACATCTATTGCAGTTTTTCCTTGGTTTGAAAAAAGATATCTAAATATCATGCTTTTACATTTTTCTTTGTTCATATCTGCCTCTAGTTTCCTATTAAATTCCATTTGCTGCGTTTCTTTTAACCCCCCAACTTTACCTTCCGTGGTTAACTTTCCATCTTTCATGTGAAATACGCGATTTGCAAATTCAGAAACAGCAGCATCATGGCTTACAGCTATAAATGTTGCTCCTCTACGATTTAAATCTCTTAATAGATTTAATATCATGACCCCCGTTTTACTATCAAGATCTCCTGTTGGTTCATCCAACACGCATAACGCAGGATCATTTGCAAACGCTCGTGCTATAGCCACTCTTTGTTGTTCTCCCCCGCTTAACTCTGAGGGGGTGTGATGTGATCTATCCTCTAATTCTACTAATCTTAATAAATCTAAACCACGTTTCCTCTTACCTCTTCGACTTAATTTTCCCGAGAAATGTAAAGGAACTAAAACATTCTCCAAAGCGGTCATTTGTGGTAATAAATTATAAAATTGAAAAACGAATCCTATATTTTCTCTTCTGATATCTGCTAAATCATTATCTTTAAGAGTTGCAATATTTCTTCCTTCAAGGAAAATCTTACCTCGAGTAGGAGTATCAAGCCCTCCGATTAAATTCAAAAGCGTTGTTTTGCCACTGCCACTAGGACCCATAATATCGATAAAATCTCCTTTATCAATGGTTAAATCAACACCACGTAATGCAGCTACCGCAGTCGTTCCTAGCAAATATGTCTTGTGAAGGTTTTCCACCACAATTAAATGTTCATAATCTTTATCTACATCTTTTTGATGTTTATCTTCTAATTTTACTCGATTTCTTTCCTCTTGTGAAAGCAATAGTATTTCAGTTTTTTTCTTCTTAATTTCTTCTTTCTTTTTCTTTTCTTGCCAAGTGTTAAAATTTTTGCTGACTTTTCCTTTCCAAATAGCAAGGTTCCCCGTTTCCTCTTCGTATTGTTCCATTTCGGGTGTTTTAATAATATGAGCATCTGGCATTAAAATTACCATTAATTTAATATGTATATTTTTTAGAAATTATAATGTTTTTAGGCATTTTAACTTAATATATTTGATTTAGGTTTAGCAAAGTTAGGAAAATTTTAAATATTGAGATTCTATTTTATTAGAACTTGTTTTTTATTCTTATGAATCAACTTCTCGTTGTTGAATATACCTCAATGCTTTTAGACAGAAGTCTTTTTCAGCTTCTTTCCGAGTTTCATAAAAATCTGAAGTAATAAAGTGAGGAATTGAGTAAGCTTCTTTTCCTCCTAAGTCTAAAATTCTTACTTCTTTTACTTTCCATCCAATCGCATTTTCTTGATCAAGTTTTTCATACAAAAACTCAAGATTGGGAGTATATCTTAGCATCTCTTGGAGATATTCGAGAAAATTGTTTTTTGCGAATTGAGTGGAAAGATTGATTGACTCTTCCCAATTCTTCATAAATCTATCGATAATTTTTTCTTCTACAATATCCAAATCTTCGTTTGAATCTAAAAATAAAGCCCCACATATACTTTCAAACACATCAGCCATTATGGATGTTCCGACGACCTCTTGTTTATTAGATTGAAAAATAAAATCATCTAAACCGATATTTGAAGCGACTCTTATCAAGTTTTGATTGCTCTCTATACATAACTTATTTCTTGTTAAAATATCAGGATCATCTACTCCTTGATGATACATCTTTAAACTAAATATTAATTTAAGAACAACATCACCAATGGTCTCAAGGATTTCATAATGGGCTGAATTTGTTTCTTTACCAAGTTTTGGGGTTGTTAGTGCTTGCTTTAAAAGCTTTTGATCATTAAATTGATAGTTTATATATTCTTGAAATTTATTTAATTTTTTTGCAATATATTTCTCCATGATCTTAACAAACTAATTAATTAAGAAAAATTTATAAACCTAAACTAGACTTAATTAATATATGGACAAAGAGCAAGCTAAGGAAGCATTATCACTCATTAAAGAAATTGAAAACAAGCAATCAGAGATTGAAACATACTTATCAAATTTAAATATATCCTCAAGAGATGAAATGGTTAAAGAACTCATAAATGAGATAATCAGAAACAATTCACTCTTTAAGGAATTAGATATTACTCAAGAAATTCTTAATGAAAGTAAATCTAGTGAATCTAAAGAAACGATTATAGACCTTTTGATCTCTAATATTCAAAACAATCTATCAAAAAAAATTGTATATTTAAGACTATTCTTAGATAGATTCCACGAGATATCTGATCAAGATAAAAATGTCATTCTTCAATCAATAAAAAATGAAAAAAATGAAGATCTCAAAGAAAAATTGCTTTCTTTGGTAAATGTTTTTAAAGTGTAAGTATAAAAATTAAATTAAGCACTTTCAGTACTATCAGGTTCTAGAAGAGCAAATAGCTCGAGTATTTTATTCATTCCCTTTATCTTTAACTTACGTGTTAATATCTTCACTAGTGAAGCTCCCGTACCCAATTTTCCTGATGCCAATTTTAGAAATAACTCTGTTGTAGTTTCGAGTTTCGCTTCCCAACCTAGAACATCCTGCTTTAGATCATTTTTTTCTGTATTCACGATTCCTTCTACATCAATAGTTCCATTATCAATGATTACTAACGCCGCGTACTTACCATCAACAGCATTCATTAAAATTTTACTTTTGGTGTCTTTGTATTTTTCCTTGAATTTATCGTTATCATTTAATGGCAGTACGGTCTTGTATATCATGCTAGCGAAGCCTCTTGGTCTTTTTTTCTTCTCTTCTGTCATCGTTAATCAAAACTTGTTTATATATTACAAATCACATTTTAAAGAATAAAAACTTTTAAATTATTTTTGACAAAATTATCCAAACTTGATTTATGAAATGGTTTGATAATAGAATATAATAATCCAGAACAAGATTTGAACTGATAAATACGAGTACATCAGCCAATCAGACACTAATAAGAATCGGCTTCGGATCCCCCAAAAAATTCTTCATAGGCTTTTCTATCTTGAGCAGAAATACGACTGCTTTTCATGCTTTCTCTTAGAACCACTGGGGCTATTTCCTTTTCATCGTGTTTGATTTTTTTGACTATTTTGTATCCTTCCTTTTCCTGATCTAACTCGAACTCTTCCTCACAAGCTTTACAATAAAGCTTCTTGTTCTTGGGTATCAGTATATTATCACAGTTAGGACAAAACCGCACTTCTGGTATTCACCTTTTTATTCTTTCTTTTAAAGTTTACCTTTCAAGTCTTTATATAACTTCAGAAATATAAAAGATATTTGCTACTTATAAACTTATCTTAACCCATTGTTTATGTGATGCCGAATCAAGTATAAAAATCTTCTTCTATAAACTATTAATGAAATGATTGAAAAATGATTAAATTCAATAAGTTAACATACTAAAATTAGATGAAAAACTATGAGTTTTTTACGTGAATTTAGGAAAATACTAATTTATAATTGAGATATTATGAATGAGAAAAAAAATAAGATTTTAATCATTGCGCATCGTGGAGCGAGTAAAATAGCGCCTGAGAATACGCTCCTGGCTTTTCGGAAAGCAATCGAGCTAAAAGCTAATTATATTGAATTTGATGTCTTTACATCAAAGGATGGTGAACTTGTAGTTACTCACGATCCTGAATTATCAAGACTTACGGGTTATTCTGGATTTACAGAAGATTTAACTTTAGAGGAATTGAAAACTCTTGATTTTGGGGAGGGTGAGAAAATACCAACATTGTTAGATGTTATTGATCTCACCAAGGGTAAAATTGGATTATGTGTAGAAATTTTATCAAGAAATATTGGTAAAAAACTAGTTCAATTATTAGGTGAATCAGATTTGGTTGAAAATACAATCATTAGTTCATTTAATTTTAAAGAACTTAAAAAGATTCAAAAAATAGAGCCAGACTTTAAATTTGCATCATTAATCCCCTATGAAGGGGGTGTGGTCAATAATCCAAAATGGACAACCTGGAGAGTAAAAAAAAAAGCAATTGATATAGCTGCTAAAAATAACTTCTCTTTTATCCATGCTCATTATTTGATAGTCGATGAACAACTTATAGATTATTCGCATCAACAAAATCTTAAATTAAACGTTTATACTGTTGACGTTAAGCCCGCCATAAAAAGATTGATCAAAAATGGTGTTGACGGAATAATTACAAATGATATTATAGCAGTAAAAGATGTGATCAATAAGATTACGTAAATTGTTAAGTTATGATTTTTTCTTCTAGAGTTATGGTTTTTTCATAATCACTTCTTAACTTTTTTAAATCTATTGGATTCCCTTCTAAACAAATGTTACTTATTTTTTTTAAGATGCCTAAATCCTTTATTTGAATTATTTTGTTGTTTGAACAGCCAAAGAAATATAAATTTGAAATATTTGGTATCCCCTCAATATCTCTTATTCTATTATAACTCAAATCTAAATTTTCTAAATTTTTTAAATGTTCCAGATTACTTATGGAGGAAATTTTGTTTTTTATAAGATTTAAACTCTTTAAATTAATGAGGGAATCAAGTCCCTTAATCTCAGATATCAGATTATCACATAAACAAAAATATTTTAATTTTTTAAGTTCATTTAAATTCTTGATTTCAGAAATCTTATTTTTTTTAAGCCAAAGTTCTTCTAGGTTATGAAGAGAATTTAAGCCGTTGATTTCAGAAATTAGATTTTTTTTCAACCATAATACCTTTAAGTTTTCTAGATTATCAAGACCATTAATCTCAGTAATTTTATTATTATTTAAACATAAAATCTCTAATTTTTTTAAATTATCTAATCCTTTAATTTGAGATATCTGGTTGTTTGATAAATCTAAAATGCGTAAATTATATAACTTTTCGAGTCCTTGTATTTCTTCAATATCCTTTATGCCTTTATTGGTTAAAAATAAGGCATTGTTTTCTATATTAAATCTTTGTTCATTATATAGAATAAAATTTGGACTGTTTCGTATACTCATGGATTGATATTGATTTTTGATTCTTTCATATTTAAACTTATCGTATGGTTTCTCATTCATTAAGAAAAATAAATGCTAAATTTTAAAATAATAATTAATTCCCTATAGAGTGAATGTGAATATGAATATGAATACAAATAACAAGGTTATTATCATGGGTCATAAAGGCGCGAGTAAAATAGCCCCAGAGAACACATTAAAAGCATTTAAAGAAGCGATTCGTTTAAAAGCAGACTCTGTTGAATTTGATGTCCATGAAACATTAGATGGTGAAATTGTTATCATCCATGATGACAATACCCTTAGCAGAACCGGAACTGAAGGGATTGTAAAAGAAATGACACTTAAAGAATTGAAAAAACTAAATTTTGGAGAGGGTGAACCAATTCCAACACTGCTGGAATTAATTGATTTAGCAAAGGATAAAATATCTCTCAATTGCGAAATAAAGGTGGATGGTATAGCTAAAAAAATTGTTCAAATTTTCCAAGATGCTGATATTCTTGACACTACAATGGTAAGTTCCTTTTTGCATGCTGAATTGATAAAGATACAAAAAAGTGAACCACAATTAAAATTAGCAACTCTGGTTCCTAATGAAGCCGGAAAATTCTCAGATTGGAATTATAAAAAGAGCTTAATTGATTACACCTCGGAAAATAATTATTATGCAATTAATCCGCTATTTAAACTAGCTGATAAACAATTTATTGAATATGCTCATGAAAAAAATGTAAAAGTTTTTCCTTGGACTGTTGATTCTGGAATTGCTATGAGGAAATTAATAAATAATGGCACGGATGGAATCATTACCAATGATATAGCTCGTCTTAAAGAAGTTTTGAACTTAATTTCTAATTAATTAATCCAATTAATAGAATTTAATCACAAATTAATTTGAGGGGATATTATTTTCAATAGAAAAAAAAAAGATTTCTTAGTATTAGGTCATAGAGGTGCTAGTTCAGAAGCACCTGAAAACTCGTTAAAAGCTTTTGAACGAGCAATTGAACTAAATGCTGATTATATCGAATTTGATCTTCAGAAGACTATCAATAATGAAATAGTTATAAGTCATGATTCCAATCTGTTAAGAACTGCTGGTGTTCTAAAAAGCTTACGAGATATGTCAATTGAAGAAATTAAGAAAATAGATATTGGGGAGGGGGAAAAAGTTCCGACTTTACATGAATTAGTTGCAATCACTAAAGGAAAAATAAACCTCCAACCCGAAGTTATTGCTCCAGGAATTATTAATGATTTAATTAATATATTAAGAGAAGAAAACATAATTATCACGTCAATCGTTAGTAGTTTTGAGATTGCGGAATTATTAAAGGTTAAGGAAATTGAACCTATCTTAAAATTAGGCTATATAATTCCTAAACTTTTAACAAATATTCGAATGGTTAAAAGATATGTTCAAAAAGCAATAGATAATGAATTTTATGCTATCCACCCATATTTTCCATTAGTGGATAAAGAGTTTGTAGATACAGCTCATGATAATGGTCTTAAAGTTAATGTATTTACTGTAAATGAAGAATCCATGATGATTAAACTAATAGATTTAGGTGTTGATGGAATTTTCACTGACGATATTGCTTTATTAAATAAAACTATAGGAAGAACTTATCAATAAAATATTTTAGTCAAACTATATTATCTCTCTTAACTTTTAACTTATTTTTGGATTTCATCACATGTCTACATTAGAGAATTCAAACATAGATTTTTCAAAATTATTTTTCCCTCAATCAATTGGAATAATTGGTGCAAGTATCGATCCCGCTGGAGGTGGATTTTTTTATCGGGCAATGAAAGATAAATTTAGAGGCTCGATTTATTTATTCAATCCTAAATTAGCTGGAAAGAAATTATTTGGGAAACCGGTATATGCCTCAATTTTAGATGTCTCTGAACCAATCGATTATGTTATTTTAGCTGTTCCTGCAAGAATCGTTCCACAAATATTAGAGGAAATAGGTCAACAAAAGATTCCCTTTTGTACGATTTTTGCTTCGGGATTTAGAGAAGTAGGAAATAAAGATCTTGAAAAAAAAACATTAGAAATTGCACGAAAATATAAGGTCCGACTAATAGGTCCTAATTGTTTGGGTGTGTACAATCCAAGAGGAGGTCTTCACTTTGGCTTTGATCAATCTAGAAAAGCGGGAAATTTTGGAGGAATCTTCCAGTCCGGAGGTATTGCTCAGAATATATCCCAACTTGCTGTTTCTTATGGACTTTATGCCTCGAAATTTATTTCGGTAGGAAATTCATTAGATTTATCCCCCGCAGATTTTTTAGATTATTTTATAGATGATGAGCACACTAAAATAATCGGATTATATATTGAAAACTTAAGATCCATTGAAACCGGGAGAAAATTCATGCAAATGATGAAAAAAAGTAACTTAAATCGAAAACCCGTTATATTATGGCGAGCAGGTTATGGTGAAGCAACTAAAAAAGCAATTCTTTCTCATACTGGAGGTTTAGCAGGGAATAACCAAATATGGAAAGCTGTTGGAAAACAAACTGGGAGTTGCATTGTAGAAAATTCCAATGAGCTTGCAGCACTAGCATCTGCATTTAATTTAGTGAGTTTACCCAATTCGCGTGATGTCGGTGTCATTGGAATTGGAGGTGGATCAACGATAGAAGCGGTTGATATCCTGGAAAAATATAACTTAAAAATTCCCACCTTATCCGAAAGAACTATCAATAAAATGAAACGATTCATTCCTGACGTGAATACAAATCTTACTAATCCCATTGATTTAGGAGGCATGGGAATCCAACCGAATATATATTATAGAACTATATTGGCTCTTAATAGAGATCCTAATATTTCTTCAATCGTATTTATTAAAGATCCTGAAAGATTTGGAGGATTTGCAGAAATTTTAGATGAATTAGGCTATCATGGCATGGATCTCAATCGAGAGTTTATAAGATACATAACTAAAGCGAAGAGTGTTTCCACCAAACCAATGTACTGCGTGATGCTTAAAATTAATGAGGGATTTGAGGAATATAAGAGTAGATATAAATTCAAACTGAAGTTACTTAATAGGAACGTCCCTGTTTTTGAATCTTTAGAGCTCACAGGTTCGATTCTCGATAAATTGAATAGTTATCGAGAATTTCTTCAAAAACATGAGAAATACCCAAAAAAAAGTAATTAACATATCTACTTCAAGTGTTTTACTTCAATCGGTCTGCCAGGGCTTCCTTGATAATAAAATTTTTCCGGTTTACCTCTCCAATTTTTATGTAAGATCGTATTTGGGAAAATTACATTATTCTTTGTGGTGACGGCATTAGGACCAACAATATTTCCTGGATAAAGTGTAGTATTGTTATCTAATTTAATTTCCATGATAGAAATTTTACCGAATATTGAATTTACAGCATGAGAAGATAACCCAGAAGTAGGATAGATAAATACATCATTACCTAAATCTGTAAATTCTAACCCAACATAAGCATCACAATAAATCACGTTTTTCCCTATTTTATTATGCCCAACCTTCCGTAAACTCCTATTAACTAACCATGGAAAAAAAGATTTAGATGTAAGCCACATGGGATATTTAATGATGAATCCACGTTTGTGATAATATTTTATCCTCTTTCCTTCTTCACTATTAACGTCATCTAACTCTCTCTTAAATACACCTTGTTGAGGAGGGGATTTCCGGTGCCAGTAATTTACCCAGAAGGTCGTAAACTCAATTAAAATAATAAGATATAAAAAATATAAAAATAGAAGTACAGCCGGTAGGATAATAAGATGAATAATTAGTGGAATTGAAAGTAAAATTATAATATAATATTCAAATATGAGAAATAAACCCAAACATGCATATAACGGTAATAGAAAACTTACAATATTAATCTTAAAGAAATCTAAGGCCGGTAGTTCAACAGTTTGCTTTTTTTCTTCTTGAGCTTCTTTACTTTTTTTTTTCATTATATAAGAAGATATGTATCTTCATAATAAAAAAATATGTGCTCATTTTTCTAACTCTAATAATAAAACCCAAAAAACTCAAAAAGTTAGAGTAATATCCTTTTTTTATATCCAAATACAATATTATAAAATAATTTAATAACAATCTTCGATTTAATTCTTTAAATTATTCTATGATCTAATTAAAGTAAGATAGTGAATTAATATGTCTGATTTTAAAGAGAAAAAATTATTTAAATATCGAAATTTAACGCCTCTCTGGATTTCTGTATTTATTGATATAATAGGATTTTCATTAATACTTCCATTGGCTGTATTCCTTGCAGAAGATTATAAAACTTCCATTTTTATGATAGGATTAGTTTTATCCATTAACGCAATGTTTAGTTTTATTTTTGGGCCAATATTAGGAAAACTCAGTGATAAATATGGAAGAAGACCCTTGTTATTGATTTCTCAGTTTGGTACTTTCATTGGATTTATAGTATTAGCATTTTCAAATTCATTAGAACTTCTAATTATCTCAAGAATCATTGATGGGATTTTTGGAGGAAATTTTCCCATCGCAAAAGCGATTGTGAGCGATGTTGTTCCTCCTAAAGATCGGGGAATACAAATGGCTAATATAGGGATTGCTCATGTGTTAGCATCTCTCATTGGACCGGGATTAGGAGGCCTTTTTTATTTCATTGGAGGAGGTATTTTTCTCCCCGGTATATTCGCTGCAGGATTATCTGTCTTTACAATGATAATTACGATCCTAATGCTAAAAGAATCGTGGCCTAGAGAGAGACGAGTGGAATCTCATAAATTTTCCATAGAGAATAATGAAAAAATCCATAAAAATAAAAATGCTCTATTTCTTCTCACACTTTTTGGATTTCACTCCGTATCATTCATGATAATGATGGCTTCAATATCATTTTTTAGTAGAATAGTTCTTAAATTAGAGCTCCTAGAAATATCTTTAATAATGATGGTTTCAGGAATTATTCGTACAACAATTAGGTTCACTCTTTTTAAACCAACTCTTAGGAAACTAGGAGAAAGTAATGCAATTAGGTTGGGATTAACAATGTTTTTAATCTGTTTCTTTCTTATTGGATTTTCCCCAAATGTCGTGATGTTCTTTATATTATTGATGATAATAAGTTTTGCGGCTTCATTAACAAGAGGACCTTTAAATAGCATGATTAGTCAGACAGTTTCGCCAAAAATTCAGGGTAAAGTTAATGGATATAGCTCATCTTTGGATAGTTTTGCCCAAATTGTTGGACCGTTAATTGGTACATTCATCCTTCAGTTTTTTATGCCCTATTGGTTGGGTATTGTGATTGCTGCTATAGCTTTTCCTCCATTCATAATGGCTTTCCAAAAAATTGAAGAAAAAAAATATAAACGTCCTTTATCAAAAGAGGAATCTTAAAATACAATTAATAAAGAAAAAAAAGATATAAAAAAAAGTTCATTCTTTTAAGAAATCAATAATAGCTTGATTGACTTCAGGTGCTTTCTCTAGTGGACTACTATGCCCCGCTTTATCAATCACAATAAATTTACTATTAGGTAATTGATTATGAATTTCTTCCATGGAAGATCGAGGTGTTAGTCTATCATGAGATGCGGCTAATATTAATGATGGATTTTGAATTGTTTTAAGCCTATTGAAAGTATTATGCGTTTTTAATGCCGCAGCCTGCATTTCAATATCTTCTGCTGTTGCTGGATTAATAATGCTTTCTGCTATTCGTTCTTCAGCAGACCATAGACCATACCATTTTTTTGATGGATTAGCTTCCATTTCCTTTCTGAATTTAATATGATAACTTGTTCTTGTACTGTCCCACCACGCTTTAACGTGATCTACTTTCTTAGACTTTTGTTCATCTAATCTCATATTTTTATATACTATAGGTCCACTTTCATCAGGAAAACCATGATTTGAATTGATTAAAATCATTTTATTGACTTTTTCAGGGTATTTCAAAACAAAATTTTGAACTATCATTCCTCCAAGACTCCAACCTATAATATTTGCTTTTTTTATATCAAGGAAATCCATTAGACTACTAATATCATCAGCAAAAAGTTCCATGGTATAATCTCCTTTAGGTCTATCACTTCTACCTGCACCTCTGTTATCAAAACGAATAACTTTGAAATGTTTAGATAATTCAGGAAATGTAGCTATCCAATTTTCCTTCTTAGCTCCAAATCCGTGTACTAATAATAGAGGTTCACCTTCTCCAGCCATTTCATAAGAAATTTTAATTCCATTAACTTCTGCATACTGTTCAGTCATAAATTTAACAACTTACCATGAATTAAAAAGATTAATTTTTTAGAAAATCAATAATGTGCTGATTAATTTTATGAGGGTATTCTAATATCGATTGATGTGCTGCCTTTTCAATTACAATAAACTTGCTATTTGGGAGCAATTCATGAATTTTTTCATTCATTAGTTTAGGACATGATTTATCCTTATCTGCAGCAATAACTAAGACCTCATTCTTAATTTTGGGTAATTTTTCGTATACATTATGAGATTTTAAAGCTTCAGCTTGATGGTTTATATCTTTTTCTGTTGGACCAAATCTCATTTTCTCATCTAATAAATCCTCTACACTCCAAATATTATGAAATTTCTTTTTTGGATCCTCATTCATTTGTTTCCAAAACTCTCGAGAATATGAAGCTTTCGACCCTATTAGAAAGGCTCCAAGTGGATCTTTTTCCATTGCTTCTATTCCTGCAATAGCATTTTTTCTATACATTTCAATTCCTTGATCAGGAGAAACTCCCGGGGGGGTCATTCCTGCGATTGTATTAATCAGTATAATTTTATTTGCTCTATTAGGATATTTGATCGCAAAGTTTTGAACGATCATTCCCCCAAGACTATGACCAATAACGTGTGCTTTTTCAATTTTCAAATGATCTAGCAATCCTTTAATATCATCAGCAAAAAGTTCCATATTATAAACCATTTCAGGTCTATCAGACCTACCAGCACCGCGATTGTCGAATCTAATAACCTTGAAATAATTTGATAAATTATCAAATTGTCCACGCCAATGTTCTTTCCTATCACTAAATCCATGGACTAAAAAAACGGGTTCTCCTTCACCTTTAATTTCATAGCAGATTTTTATTCCATTAACATCAGCAAATAACTCAGTCATAACTATTCAAAAACTGGAATGAACATAAGTTTAATGAAAATTTTAATTATAATTATATTATCTAAAATTGAATACTCATAATACAATGAATAAGTGAAAAATTTGATTGAAAAAAAAATCTTAATTCAGAGTTCCACTGGAAGTAATCTTCATGGTATTCTTTATTTGCATGGGGAAGAATCAAAGAAACAATCCATTCTTATGATATGTCATGGATTTACGGGCGACAAAGATGAATGGGGGCGCTTTCCTAAATTAACCAAATCATTAAATAAAGAAAAGATTAACGCATTAACTTTTGATTTTACTGGTTCAGGTGAAAATGAAAGAGTACCTATTACTTTATCAAAACAGATCCAAGATGTAGAGTCTGTGTATGAATGGGTAAAAAATGAAGGATATGAAGGAATAGCAGTGCTAGGCCTTTCTTTTGGGGGTCGTACTATATTAGGAGCGAATTTACCGGGGATTAGGGCTTATGTATTTTGGGCACCCGCTATATTTGTGCAATCTTCAGAAGATCAAAGAGATTGGTTTAAAGATTTAGATAAGGGGCCAGTAAAAATCCCCTCTTCTGGAAAAGGTGAGCCTATCATAATCGATCTTAGTTTTGTGACAGAATTTGCAAAATTACGGGTAAAACCTCTTTTGAAAAATCTGGAACTCCCTACTCTTATAGTGCAAGGCACCTCGGACGAGTCAGTTCCATTAGAATTGACAAGAAAAGCATTCCAATTGTTACCGAAAGATGAAAATCATGAGCTTATTGAAATACAAAACGCAACTCATGATTTTGAAGGAAGACATTTGACTAAATTTATTAAAAATACTGTAATGTGGTTAAAAAAGTATATTTGAGTAATTAAATAAATTAATATCTATAAAACTCTTTCACAATAATTTGGCAAAATTTCAGCATTTTATTACCTAATTCTAATTCATTTCGAGTACTTGTTAGTATCCAATCTTTACCGTACATTTTATTTAGATAATCGCCTTGAGAATCTATGGAAAATGCAAATATTTTAAAGCGTTTTCTAACATCATGAATATCCGGGATCGCATCAACCAAGCTATATCCTCCATCTGCTGCGGGTTGTCCATCTGATACTACTATTATAATATCTTTCTTTTCAAGTTTTTGAGACTCATGTTTTATTGATATCCCATCTAAGTTTTGACGTGAAGTTGTATGACATCCAAATTTATCAAAATACCTTAATTTTAAAGGCTCATTGAAATCCTTTACTAAAATATTTAAAGCATCATATCCCCCCGTAAACAATACTATTCTAATATTCCCCAAATCTTCAAGTGCTTCATATAGCATTACCATTGCTATTTTTGCAGCTCGAATTTTAACACCTTTCATGCTTCCACTAATATCTACGATTAATAGCAATCTCAATTCTTTATTATTAATTTTTCTTGTAAAGCATTGGTTAAATTGGTAATCGCTGGTAATTGCTTTTATAAATTTATTATTCAACCTCCCTTTCTTTTGAAAATTATCAACAGAAGCTTTATTCTTCAAATCTGCAAAAATTAAATTCATTTTTTTGATAATATTATGATATTTAGTCTTAATTTGGATGTAAGTCATGGCATCAGGACACATTTTCTGGGTTTCAATTTTAACGTCGATTACTTTTCTTTCACGTTCACCCTTATTTTGATAAATATGATATTTTTCTCCCCCTAAAATTAATAGACGTTCTTTCATGGCACTATCTGCTTTCTTAACAAGAGCGCTAATTTCCTTCATATATTCGTCTTTTATTCTCTCATCTTTTAGCGAGATAAAATCATTTTTCCTTTCTTTTATAGAATTATCTAAAGTGAGAGGATTTTGTGTCCTTGGAACTAGATCTTTTTTTAAATCTTCCAAATCAAAAGCTATTTTGAAGAGACTATCAAGTTCCTCATTTAGAAAATTTTTTCCTTTTTTTTTATTTTCTTTATCAACTTTATTTATGTCTTTACTATTTTCACTTTTAGTCCAGTCCTCATCAATTGTTTCATCTGTATTTCCTTTTTTTTTCTTATTTTGATTCTTTTCCTTATCTTTACTACTAAACTTCCCATCAGGATTTAATATATCATCAGGATCTTCTAAATCATCCAAATCTTCAGGACCCAAATTAATGTCTTTTAATTTATCTATGAGTTTTTCACTTATTTTGTCCAATTCCGATTTTTCTTTTGGTTTTTTATTTTGAGAATTAATTTCAATATGGTTGATAGTATTCATGTGGGGACTAGGATTCATACTAGGATTAGGACTCATACGAGGATTGGAGTTCATATAAGGATTGGAATCACCTCCCTTTTGCATTGTACTAGAGTCTTTTTTAGGAAAATACTTTTTGAGAATATTACATAAAACATCACATGAAATTAAGGATGCACTTGGGTTTAATGATCTTAAAAGAAATTTTTTAACCTTCGCTATTCCTTTCCAATCTTTTTCACTTAAACTAAACATTCCTAAAGATGGTTTTTTTTGGAACTCGCCAAAATCTTCCATAAACAAATTGATATATAATAATATGTCATTATTCGATTTAATTGAGGATTTAATTTGTGGCAACATCTTATAAGTTAAATCCCTCAAATTTCTATAAAAACCAGGGAATTTTATGTTATTTATTCCATTAATTCTTACATCTTCAACGACGTTAATCAGATATTTAATAAAGAGTGGCGGTAATTCATATTTTTTCGCAAGATTAGTAATCAATTTTATAAAAGCAAGTTCAAAAGAACCATAACCTATGTGACCACTTTCATGAGCAACAAGCCCTTGGGTTGGTTTTATATGTTTTTTAAATTTTTCAGGTAAATATATAAATTTGCTATCAGTATATACCCCCTGAATATTGTTTCTAAACTGTATCATTATATCCTTGTTTCCACTAATTCGTTTTCCGATATTAGTTAACGCTGATACATCAGAAGTAAAATCCCTTTCATATAAATCTATTAATTCAGTAATCACAATTATCTGGCTCTTGCATTTGATTTTAGGTTAAATATATATAATATAAGTTATAGAATAGGATATTCATCTATAAATCTCTTTAAATCTTCTGATTTTTGTCTATATAACCACTTAATATAGCTTAAAGTTATATTTCCATTGAACAAGTAGTTTTTTCCTTGTTCCTGTTTGTATTTAGTATGTAGGTCTAAAAATTCTGTCAATTTGAAATAATCTTGTAAAGTTTCTCTCTTATTCAGCCACATCCATGTTATTAGCTTCCATAATATGCTCCCATTATATCTAACTGCATTAGATCTACCATATTTACTAATATAGTCCGCAACACATACTTTTGTATTTGTAAGTATCTGATCAAGTGAATCTTTATCGATCATACCTTCCACGTTCATTATTGAGGTCGTTTTGCTAATCAATTCTTGCTTTAACTTTGTTTCAAACATTTTTCCATCAAGAATCATTGCAATACTTTTCTTTTCTTCCGTAGTAGTTCCGAGTTTATTGATGATTACATTTTCAATATTGTGTTTTAAGTATTTTGGGGGCATTAGAGAAATTAACATGCAGAAATTTACTACTAAACGGGTTGAAAATATTTTTGTAATGGAATAATCTTGAATCGCCTGTTTTCTAATTTGACGAGCAGCATCTACAACAATTTCCGCAACTTTTTCTTTACATCCTGAGACTCTGGTCGCTATATCGATTTCTTTATTTTTTAGCGGATATGATATTTCTGGAGTTATGATAAATCGGTCTTCAAAAGATTCTTGTAGTTTATTTATACCAATAACCCCTAAGTTCATGGTGCCAATAATGATTAATTTACTTTCAGAATTTAATTCGTGTTTTTCAAAACCTTTTGAAATTAAATTGATATGATTTTCGGATAAAAGAGAATTTAGGGATATTTGTTCATTTTCACGAATTGCATTAATTTCATTGATGATTATGAAAGCTATTCCTTCATCATTTGCATCCTTAATGGCTAAAGTTAGCGGACCATAATTGAATTTAGTCTCATCCTTTAAAAGTTCCCAGTTACCTTCGATATCTCTTCTATCAAGATCTGGTGACCCGTCGATAATATAATAAGAAGCTTTATATGCTTTTGCTAGCGAGATTGCTAACAAGGTCTTTCCTGTTCCTGGTGGACCTTGTAGTAAAATTCCAGCACTATTACCCTTTTCAAGAGAGTCTATTAGGCTTTTTAAATAATCAAATTCGTCTTTTTGTTGAATATATTCAATTTTTTTTTTAGAAATAGTATCAGATATAATATACACCTCTCATTTTTACACGATTTTTTAATTAATTATTGAGTTTCTTTAGAATTATACTTTAAAGAATAATTTCAGCTGTGAACAACTAATACTTGCTGATTTTCCGACTTTGGTAATAAAAATATATAATTTGTTTGTATATAAATCGGATCTCTATCAAGAATTTCAGTAAAAAATCATTGATTTTTTTTGAAAAATCCTCGGTTTTATGTGAAATTGCTCGTTCAAAAAGAAGAATGGATTTATTAAATCCATAAAAATATTGTTTAAATTTTAACTAAATGAAATACATCTGGTTGTTTTAATTCCCACTCCTCAAAAGGATCATCCTTCACAGCTTCTATCATGGTAGGTCTTGCAGCTAACCAATCTTCCTTGGAATCCCATATTGCTAATCCAATGAGCCGATTTGAATCTTCATCTTTAGTGGTATGTGCCATAATTAATCCTTTGCGACCCTCCATAGATTTACCAAATCTATGCATTGATTCAATCAATAGTTCTTCTTTTCCTAGTATAGGATAATGAATTGAAATATGAATATACACTTTAAATCACCATTTTTTTGGAGTTTTTATCTAGTTTTCATAATTGGCATTAATAAACGAAATAATTTCGCATAAACAATTCTAATTAGCTTAAAATCAAAAAAATACCGTATCATCCTTAATAGTAAATACTTCTTCGCCTTGAAAGTGCTTAAATCTTTATCATACGTAATCTTTCTTATATAAAAGTTTTTTTTAAAAGAGGATAGTAATAAGGAGTAAGTTATAATAGCAATGACATCCCACGCTCGTTTAACATGGTCTTTCGGATAATTCATTTCTTCGCCCATACTCATCCTAACTATTTCAATTATATGGTAAAGATCTATTTTACTCATTAACAGTTCCTTAGTAGCCCACATTAAATAAAGACAACCCCCACAATAAGTTATTAGAGCTTCTGCGCCGGTTTCTTCAGCTTCCTTAAATTTCTTTACTCCTTCAGAAATCATATCAAAAGGTAGAGATATGTTCTTTACCCATGATGCTCCTGCTCCAAACCCGCAACATAAAGAGTCCTTTTTAATATGTTTCATTTCAAGAATTTTACACCCACATTTCTCTAATATTGTTCTTGGGGTTTCCCAATATCCACCTGCTGCTTTAGAATAACAGTTATCGTGAACAGTAACTGTTAGATTAAGTTGGTTTTGAAGATTAATTTCGCCAGAGTTGATATTATCCAATAACCAACGATCAAAATTTTGAAAATTCTGATCATGTTCCACTCCCATTTCCTTTGGATGGACCTCCTTGAAGATATACTCAACAGCATCTAAAGTAGCAACAACATTATTGACACCCCAATCATCAAAATCTCTTTTTGTCCTTTCAGCTATCTTTTGTACAATATCTAAGTATCCCCCTTGATATAAATAAGCACCACCTTCCCATTGATCGATCCGATCGATAGGCTTGAAGTATTTTAGCAATTTACTACCTCCAATTATAAATGGGAGTAAATGTGTATAGTTTCCAATTAGTAATACAGTATCACTGCTCTTAGGAACGTAGTGCATCCATTTATATATCCAACTTCTTTCTTGATTAGATAAAAACAAATTTAGAAGTTGCCAAATATTACGATCTTCAGTAGGACAAACAAAATAGTAAAGGGGAGGCGCACCTCTCTCTTTATATAAATTATTCCATCTCTCAAGAATCAACTGATATGGATTAGCTTTTTGAGGACAGTATATATTACATGATAAACAAGTGTTACATCTTTGGAGGACATATCTTGTTTCCTTTCCTTCGATAAGGAGTTTCATTTCAACTTTCGCTTCATCCAAAGGCAATTCTAAAACCGGACATTCATGCAAACATACTCCACAGAGATTACATAAATCTTCTTTAAAACCAGAGATTCGCTTATTCATCATATTTATTCTTAGTCCTCATATTAATAAGCAATTTCTAAATCAGGAGGATTTTCGGATATTTCAGCTATTTTAAAAGTTTTTCTTGAAAGAGTTTTAGGCAATTGCTTTTTCATGATCCCTCTAAAGAAATCTTTTGCTCTTTTCTTCTTTGCTTTGTGCGACATTGGTGTCTCTCCAATTGCCATTTGTAAAAGTTCAATTATGTGAAATACTTTCATTCTTTTTTTGAAATAAAGTTTCATTGAGGTCATGTACGTAGCTAAACATCCTGCACAATAGACACATAATCCATCTACCTTATTTTTTTTAAAATCTTTTAAGTTCCTAAAGGTTGATTTCATTAAATTCATTGGATGATAAGCTGAATCAACAGAAAACCCGCCCCCTATTCCACAACATCGCATGTCCTCCCTGCATGCATCAATCTCAATTACTTTAACTCCAATAAACTCGAGTATTTTTCGAGGTAAATCCATGTATTCTTCTCCAAACATTTTAGAATAGCAAGAGTCTTGAATTGCAACAGTCATATCCAACTTTTCTTTTATTATTATTTCTCCATTAGATATCTTTTCCCATAAAAATTCAATATAGGATTTTATCGAATCAAATTTATAGGTTAATCCATAATGGGGGAGTACATTTTTAAATACATTTGTTCCCGCTGTACATAATACTAATAAGTTTTTCGGCTTTAAAATGTTGAACCAAC
>JAGXNQ010000080.1 GCA_019894955.1 Promethearchaeota archaeon
CAGATCTCTTGAATTGTTGCACCTTCCTTAGTTGCTTCCATGATAACAGGCATTACATTTTCTTCCTTTTCACAGACCTTTCTAAGTTCATCTAAGATTCTCTCCAATTTTGCATTATCTCTGCGCTCTTTTAGCTTTTTAATTCTATCCAATTCAATTTGAATGCTTTCGGGATTAGTTCTAAAAACATCTGTGACGGTATCATATGGTACTTGATACTTATTCACTCCAATCATAATTTCGTCTTTGTTTTCGATTTTAGTTCTTCTCTTATGGAAAGCATCACGCATCTCTTTGTACAACCAACCTGATGATAGTGCCTTATCAATGGTCCCAACTTTTTCAATTTTTGCCATATAGTTCCATACTTTTTCTTCAATTTCATCTGTCAACCATTCAACATAATAAGACCCGGCTAATGGATCAATGGTGTTTGTGATTCTCGTTTCATCTGCAATTACTTGTTGGGTTCTTAAAGCGACAAGAGCGGCTTGTTCACTCGGTAAACAAATGGCTTCATCATATGAATTAGTATGCAAAGATTGACAGCCTCCTAAATTAGCTTCCAGACCCTGAATTGCTGTTCGAACGATGTTGATCTGTGGTAATTGTGCAGTTAAGGAACTTCCAGCAGTCTGTACGTGAAATCTGAATTGTAGAGATCTTGGATCTTGTGCATTATATCTATCTTTCATCAAGGTTGCCCAAATTCTTCTCGCTGCTCGATATTTTGCAATTTCTTCAAAGAAATCTTTATGAGCTGCCAGATGAAATGCTAGCCGATTCACAAAATCATCAATTTTCCAACCTCGAGCAATTATATTATCAATATGAGAAATGGCACTCGCAAACACAAAACCTAATTCTTGAACAGCATCAATCCCTCCTTCACGATAGTTGTACCCTGTGAAATTAATGGGATGCCATTTTGGGACATTCTTTTGTGGAACAGTCCACTCAATGAAATCGCAAGCTAAACGCAATAAATGATTTGGTGGACAATTCTTATAGGGAATATACCCTACAGTCATCGTGAGAATGTCGTTTTGTGTCGTTCCTATCAAAGTAGATATGTCATAACCTCGCATTTTGGCCATATTAAAATACATTGCACAAACAGGTGCAGAAGTAAAGGGTTCTACTACTAATGCCACGCTTACTTTATCAATAGGGATATCTTTCGCGAGTGCGAATAAGGAATCAATGCAATAAAGAGGGACTCCACTAGTTCCAACTTCAGGAGCACCATCACGATTGGTAGGATCAATTCCATTAAATGTTAAGGCATCCACTGCTGCACTAAATCCAGTTTCACCATTTTCATAGAGATATTTCCATCTCTTATTGGTTTCTTCAGGAGTTCCGTGACCAGAAAACAAGCGCATTGTCCATAGCTTTCCTCGATACATATTGGGATAAATCCCTCGAGTATATGGAGGTTGTCCAGGAAAATTCACCTTTTCAAAGTAATCCCCTTTCACATCAAGTGGAGTGTATAATTTCTTTATTAGTATGCCAGAATCCGTCTCAAATTTTATGTCTCGCTCTTTTGAATTTTTAGTTTGTTGTTCCCAGTTTTCTTTTTCTTTTTTTATTTTCTCTAAAAAGTTTTTATCAAACAATTAAAAATCACTCTGGATATATTATTACTAAATATTAGTCTTTCAAAATTAATTATAATTGTGAAATTTAAATTTTAATTGCAATTATCAAAAAATTATGGATAATAAAGTTACGGAATATATAGAAACACAGAAATATCCTCAAAAAGAGATTTGTCAGAAATTAAGAGAAATCATATTAAAAAGATTCTCCGATATTGAAGAAAAGATGAAGTACGGAGTTCCCTACTATGATGATAAGTATTATATTGTGTCTCTAAAAAACCATGTTAATTTAGGGGTTTCAATTAAAAATTTGGATGCTGAAGAAATTAAGCTTTTTGAAGGAACCGGAAAAACAACACGACATATAAAATTTAAATCTCTTGAAGATATTGACGTATCTAAAATCGTTCGATTATTAGAAATCATAAAGTAATAAATTATTCAACTCTCTTTTTCATTTTAAGTTTTGAAGGTAGCATCAAAACCCAATCCGAAAACTTCTGTATGAGATATGAAAATAGAAATATGAAGGGGACAAACAATAATACAATGTTGAATTCAAGCCTTTCATATATAGCTAAATCCAAAATATCCATCAATATTACAGTATAAAAGATTAGAAAAATTCTATGGAAAAGATATACACAAAAAGTAGAATATGCAATTAATGAAAATATAGTACCAACATTCCTCTTAGGAAATATTAATCTAAGAATACTGACTAGAAAATGAAATAATGAGAGTGTAAAGATAATAAATAATAAAATTCTTAAATCTAACAGAAGTATCAAGAATGTTGATTCAAAAATACCAGGGTTTTGATCCAATATAACTTGTAAAAATGTTGTACCATATTCTAAATTTAATGTAATATAGTAATATTCAGAAAGTATTAGATATATTGTAAAGCTAATCACAGTAACACATAATGTTATGACAAAAGGAATTGCCTTTCGCCTGTTTATTTTTTCTGTAATCTTATTGTATTGAGGAGAAGTGTAAATACTTGCCGAGATTATACCAGCAATGAAGATAAGATAATAAAAGAAAAAACGATATTCTACAAGTCCAAATACCATGTTTAAAAATGCAAAAAATATCAAAATTGCTATAGAAACGGGAATAATTCTTTTTATTGAACCCAAAAAGCTCAAGAATATGAAAATCAAATAATAAATTACAATAATACCAATAAACCAAAGAGTGAGTATGGGAGGACCAAATAACGGAGCAACTATTATTTGCAATCCTACAACATGTGCCAATAAATATATAATGTTGATGTTAGAATAACCTACAAAAAGAACGAATAAAATTAAAGCAATCCAATAAAGTGGAAATATTCTTAAAAATCTCTTTTTAAGAAATGTACTCAACTTTTCAAGAGTATTAATGCTTCTATTATTCTTGTTTAAATAGAGCCCGAATCCAGAAATAAATACAAAAGATCCCATGGCAACATCAATTCCAGAGGTATGCAATAAAAATCCAGTATATTGATCTAAGCCAATATAAAAACTTACTGCATAATCATTTGGAATATGAATTAATACTACGACGATTAAAATCGAAATTATTCGAAGAATGTCTAGTTCGGGGATCTTTTTATCTGTCATATCGAATTACTTAATTTGGAGTAGACTATTAATTAATTTTCTTGATGCTGTACATATAAACTTAATTGAAAAAGTATTGACAGTATTGACACATTATTTTTTTTTTAATTTATATATTAAAAGTTTTAATATCAATAACAATAAATATGATACTATGACTTTTTCTAATATTGTTCAAAAATACTCACTAACTCTTTTCTTTGTACTAAGTTATGCTTTCATGATTATACCTACATTCATTTATTTAAGTGGATTTTTCCCTGAAGTAATGATTACTATAATGATTTGGAGCCCAACAATATCAGGTATAATAATGTCAGCTCTATTGGGGGGTTGGAGCGAAGTTAAAAAAATTTTAAGTGGATTTCTTAAGTGGAAAGTAGGTATTATATGGTATATTGCGGGATTTACATTATTAATTGGACCATTAATATTTGCAGGAATTTATTTACTTTTAGGTGGTGTAGCTCCAGGACCAGTTCCTGGATTAACATTGTCAGTAATTTTACTTAATTTGGTGCTGACATTACTGAGAGGTCCACTAAGCGAAGAAGCAGGTTGGCGTGGTTTTGCCCTACCAAGACTTCAGTCAAAATTTAGTGCTTTAGTGTCAAGTGTGATTTTGGCTATAATATGGGCATGTTGGCACATTCCTTTATACCTTGTTGAAGCAAGAATGCCTTTCTATATTTTTATTGCCCTTGTCCTAGTTATCACAATTTTAATGACATGGGCCTATAATAATACAGAAGGGAGCTTGATTATCACTGTAATGTTCCATTTCAGCTTTAACTTCAATGGTGCGTTTATTACAGGATTATTTGGATTATTGCCTACAATGATCTTCTATATCGGTGGAGGGATCATGATTGGAGTATATTTGATTGTTGTAGTTATTTATTCTGGACCAAAAAAACTTTCCCGAAAACCAGATTCAGAAATGCCTTTTAGCGTGTCAAAATAGATTTAAAACTTTTTTTTTTTTGTATCTAATTGAAAATGTATCGATGGATGAAATTTGTTAAATATACCATTATCTTTGAATTACTCTAAAATTTTAAATTACTCCATGCTATATTAAAGAATATAATTAAAAATCACTCTGGATATTATATTACTAAATATTAGTAGTTCAAAATTAATTAGAATTATGAAAAAAAATTTAAAGTCAAAACACATAACTAATAGTTTTTTTAGAGTGTAAAAACTCTTTTATAAAGAGACTTAATGATTTTTTATCTTTCTACGCTTAACACGTTTAAATTCCGCATAATAAATCATAATGAATAAAATCCCTCCTATCATTAAGAAAAAGGCGTCTTGAATCAATAAACTATCGATCATTAGAGTTGCACAAATCGGTAAGAAATGACCACAACTTAAGATGACTACTTCAATATTTAAATTTAATACAGTTTTTGAAATTAATTGAAACTTTTTCAGTGAATCATAAAGAAGTTATAATTTATGGTAGAAAAATAATTTAAACATTTAAAGATATAATAACATAGCTTTTTTAATTTTAGGACTTGAAAGTAAATGGATAAAAAAAAAATATTAATTATTTCAGGAATAGTAAATATCATATTACTTCTAGCCGTTTTAATAAACATCATTATAGTTATCCCTTTAACGGCAGAAAATGCTTGGGTATATGGTTTATATATAGTGGTAGCGGGACTCGTTGCTTATTTAACAGGGTTATTTCTTGTAGAGGGTTATCGTTTGGAAGTAATCGGAATTGCTATTATAATAGTTGGTGAACTTTTTATAATAACATATTTTGCAATTATCTTCAAAACATTCTGGGTAAGTGTATTTGTTATTTTTCCTACGATTACTTTTTCGGTTTTATTAATCATAGCCTATTATTATAGCAAGGAAATTTTACCTAATCGAAATGCATATAACGTGTCATTGATGCTAACATCGGGTTCTTTATTCTTTTTAATGGTTGAAGCTGCTTTTAGAGTTCCCGATTTTTTTCAACAAGCGAATGTCCCAATATGGGCATACATTTTGATAGCGTTTGGATTATTACTTTATACTTTTACAACATGGAAAATCTTAGAAAAACCAAGTTATATCACAGCTTTAACAGGAGCTTTTATTATCAATATTGGAATATTAATGATAGAACTACACTACCGTATACATGAAATTACAGGACTTTTCACTATAATATTTGTTCCGCCTGCGGTTGTTTTCTTTTTGCTTATCTATATTAATTATAAAATTTCTCCAGATGATTAATTTAATTTAAAAAATCTTTTTTCTCTTATCTTTTTTTTTTCTTTTGAGAATTTAATAATCTCATTTAAATTTAAACTCTAAATGAATTAAATTGGAGGTTATTTCTTCCAGTGTTGTTATAATTTCTAACTTAAAATATTCGGATAACAGATTTTTATATAATAATGAGAAATAATTTGAAAAGAATTCATCTAGATCATGCAAACCCCTAAAAATTAAGATTTTGTCTCGAATCTGAATATCTATAGTATTAAACCATTTTAATCCATTTTTTCCAAATAGATCAAATGAAAAGGCAGCATAAGTCTTCAATGAATCATCATTCATAGGTTTAGCTAATAAGAATTTTTATATCCTCCTTATTCATTGAATATCATAAAAATGATTTATTCAAAAAGCTATATAAAATCTAAAATTTATATATATCTTTCTCAATGAAGTTGGGATTATTAATCTTAAAGACTTGGACCTATAATTTTTTTTCATTCAATTATTTCATTAGAGTGAATTTATGGAATTGAATGTAAAACTTTATAATTAAGTCTAAAAAATTTAACTTAAATAATAAGAATAATAACTTTAGGTGTTAATAAATTTTAATTAGTGCAATAATAATAATCTCATGTTTTATCGGAGTAATATTCTGTATTATTACGGAAAAGGTAAATAGAGCAATCATTTCTCTAATAGGAGCGATTATTACCTATTTTGTTTTGGTTTTCATTGAAGGTTTTAATTTTTCTGTTATAGTTCAATTACTATTTGGTTCAGAAGAGGATGGATTTGTTAATCTTCATTCACTGATATTGATTATAGGGATGATGATCATTGTCCAAATTTCAAATGAAGCGGGTGTATTTCAATTTATCGCAAGCAAATTAATTAAATTTTCAGGAGGGAATCCTATAAAGTTAATGATTATCTTATGTTCTGTTACAGTTTTAATTTCTGCTATCTTAAATAATATTCTTGCAGTTATTATCCTAATCCCTCTTACAATTACAATATCTCGTATTTTAAATATAAATCCATCACCCTATATTCTAACCCAAGCAGTATTGGTTAATGTTGGAGGCACTGTTTTTTCAATCTCATCCATTCCCAACATTTTAATTACAACTACTGCGGGAATAGAGTTTTTAGAATTTTTTTTGAATGTTGGACTAGTTTCTTTATTTATTTTTATCTTAACCACATTATTTTTTATATTAATTTATCGAAAGGAATTAGTAATCGCTGAGGGTGGGGAAAAGATATTAGAAGAATTTAACGTGTGGAACGTTGTTCAAAACAAGAATTTATTATATAAATGTTCAATAGTACTCATTATTCTTTTTACATTATTTGTGATTGTTCCCTCAAGTTTACTGACTCCAGATATTATCGCTTTGAGTTTAGCACTTATTTTAGTAATCATTAGCAAGCTTGATGAAAAGGAGATAATCTCAAGTATTGATTTTGAATTAATCTTCTATTTAATAGGTATTTTTATCATCGCAGGCGGTTTAGAATTAACTGGGGTTACCGAAGCTATTGGAGTTGGTCTCTTAAGCATTGGAGATGTCAGTTTATATATTCAAATGCTTATTGTTTTATGGTTCTCTGCGTATTTAAGTAGTGCCATTGATAATATTCCAATTACAAAAGTACTCATCCCAAGCATAGTCCAAATAGGTCAAAGTTTACCTGTTTCGGAGAGAAATAAAGTATTCTATAGTTTAGCCTTTGGCGCTAATTGGGGTGATAATCTAACTCCTTTAGGAGATAATATACTTGTCATAAATCTAGCTGAAAAGAACAAACGACCGATTAGTTTCAAACAATTTTTTAAGTTAGGATTTATCACGACAAATTATCAATTAATAATATTATCTATTTATTTCACATTTCTCGATAATTTTGTCAATGGCATGTTTATATCGATAGTATGTTTTGCGTTAATTTTGATTATTACACTATTGAGCAAAAAGGGACCAAAAAAAATTAGAATTAAATTGAACAAAATTCTAGAAAAGGCTCGAAATTTTATAATAAGGTGAAAAAAAATGGTATTCAAGAATATATCTCGAATAAAAGCTGCTTTACCAGAAGTAATGCATGTGATCATGTTCTATGATAATGGAACGATTTTCCAAACCACTTTTGAACAAGACATCAACATTCCAAAATTGGGTGAAAATTTAACTGAAGTAATAAATCACATGAGAAGAATATATGAAATAAGTCAAATTTCCCTAAAAAGTTATGAAAAAATAATATTTGAGACGGATAATATCTCAATAATGATCCTCAAACTTGGAGAAGAAAGTAATATTGCTCTCTTTTTTAAAAAAGAAGAAGATGATGGGTTAAAAATCAATAATATCAGAAGATATCTGAAAAGAATCGAAGATATGATTGATATGGATAAATTGGAAATAGGTTTTCAAGAAATTCTTATCAAAGAAGAGGAATTAAAAAAATTAGAAGAAAAAGGCAAAGAGATCCAAGAGATAATTAATGATTTACGAGAAAAGGAATTTAAAATTAATAAAGAAGAACTTAATCAAAAAATATCTTCGTCTACTGATGAATATGAAAAACACTTGGTGGGAATAGATAAACTGAAGGAGGAAATTTTACTTTTAAAAAGTAAATTTCAACAGAAACCAGATAGCACAGAATAATCACTATTGCTCCTTTTTTCGATAAATCTCTAATCCAAAATCTAATATTTTATATAGATTTAAACATAATTTTAAGTAAAAAAATGTGAATTGAGAAAATGATATTTCAAAATTTTTTAGATGTCATCGTAACTTGGTTTTTTGTTAATATCTTACAAATTATATTATCAGCAGCTGCAGTTGTTATCGGGGTGATAATCTATACTCTAATTAAAAAGCAATTAAATAAGATGACAGAAAAGAATAAATTGGATGTTTCCACTGCTAAAACAATTCGAAGAATTCTTAAAATAATAATTGGATTGATAATAATAAGTGCAATATTATATCAATTTATTGAATCGCTTGGTGTAATTACATCCCTGTTTACACTCATGGGAAGCACTATAATTGGTTTTGCGTCTGTAAATACGCTTGGTAATATTATCTCGGGGTTTATCATCTTGGGGAGTCGCCCTTTTAACGTGGATGATTACATTTTGTTTAATGATCGGATTTCCAAAGTTGAAGAAATTAAACTTATTTTTACCCAATTAGTTGATCTTGATGGTGTAAAAATTTCTGTACCGAATCAGAAGTTCCTATCTGAAGAAACAGAAGATCTAGGAAAAAAAAGTGTGATAAGAAGGAATATCATAATAACAGCAGATTATGGAGAAGATCGGCTTAAAGTAGAAACTGCTCTATTAGAAGCAGCTAAAGCTGTCCCTTCCATATTAGAAGACCCTAAACCTTTTGTATGGATTAGCGGATTTTTAAATTTTGCTGTAGAATATAAACTCTTTGTATTTATAAGAAATATCGCGAAAGTGAGGATGATAGAGGCCGATTTACGAGCTAGCATATTAGATACTGCGAGAAAATATAAGATTGAAATTAGTACACCAACAATGATAAAAAATGTTTGAATAAAGTAATAACTATATCAATTCTTTCTTATAAGGTGGTATAAAATTAAAAAACTAATTAAGAAAAAGAAATTTAAGGTTGGATTACCTCCTGGAACACCAGTATATACTGGTGATAATAAGGAAGGAGAATTTAAGGTAGAAATAATTGATTATAATGAAGAAAATTATGAAATACGGGAAGGAATAGAAAATATTGGGGATTTGGATGACATCTCTAAAGGGATGATACGATGGATAAAGATAACAGGATTGACTGAGGCCAAACTTTTAGAGAAGGTTAGTGCGAAATTACATCCTCTCGTGATGGAAGACATATTAAATCCCTTCCAGCGTCCTAAATTCGAAGATTATGGAGAATATATTTTTATCATATTGAAGAAGATGAATTTTGATCAATCATCAGAACAAATTAATTCCGAGCAGATTAGTCTTATTTTGGGAAAGAATTACGTTATTTCATTCGAAGAAATTAAATCTGAAATTTTTGACATGATTTTGGAGCGAATAAGGGTTCCTAAAGGACGTATAAGGTTAATGGGACCTGATTATTTAATGTATGCATTAATAGATGTTTTAGTGGACAATTATTTCATCATATTGGAATATTTTGGTGTATTTATCGAAGAGATAGAGGATGTTTTAATAAAAGAACCAAAACCAGCAACACTTCAAAGAATTTATGAATTAAAACGCAAGACAATCGATATAAGGAAATCAATTTGGCCCATGAGAGAAGTTATTAACAAGCTTCAGAGAGAGCAATCAAAACTAATATCTGATGATTTACAATATTATTTAAGAGATATCTATGATCATATCTTTAGAATCACTGATTTATTAGAAAATTATCGCGATATAATCTTTGGTATGTTGGATATGTATTTATCAAGTGTTAGCAATAGAATGAATGATATCATGAAGGTTTTGACAATTATATCTACTGTCTTCATCCCATTATCATTTTTATCAGGATTTTATGGAATGAACTTTCAGTATATGCCTGAATTAGCTAATCCATTCTCATATCCTATTCTGATAGGAGTTATGATCTCAATTTTTGGTCTAATGCTAATTTATTTTAGGAAACGAACTTGGATTTAAATAGGTTTTAGAGAAATAAAAAAGATTAATATTGTAAAGGTATTATAAAAGGTTATATTATGGCAGAAGGTATTTTATTAACATCTATAAATCTCATTGTTTCAGCTAGTGTTCTGTTATTTATAATTTGGGACCATTTAAAAGACGATCGCCAATTAACAAGGCAAATCCAAGAATTCTACAATGATATAGAGATGCTTATATATACATTTGTTCAAGTAAAGTATTATAACGCTATTGAAAAGAAAGAGATTGATGTTCCAGATCAAAAAATTCTAAATAAGACAAAAAATAGAGATATAATTCAAAATTCTTACCTGAAAATTAAAATTCGAAATAATTTTGATAATTATTCTAATTATCTGGGGTTAACTAATGATGAGGATGCTGAATCCTATTTAAACAATACTATTTTCATTTTGGCGATTGATGGTCTTTTAAAGAAAAGGGATTTTGAGAATAGTGATGTAAGTGAAGTAATAAATTCATATACAGATATTCAAAATGAGGAATTAGCAGATATTCAGAAATTCTTAACTAGTTTGAGATTTTATTGGAATAAGCATTACAAAAAATCTATTTTTCGAACAAATCTTAGCCCCAAATTAAACTTTGGAGAAGCATTAGGGATCTCTATCCCCCTAGAGAAGAAGACAAAACGGGGAAAACTATTCGCTAAAAAATAACTTTTGTAGGAAGCTGTGGGGGATTTTTTTTATTAATTTGTTTTTTTTAGTTATTTTAAAAAGGGATAAATCCAAATTGCTCAATTAAAACTGAAAAAATTTAATTTAAACTTTTATTTAGAAATAAAAAAAAATTAAATTAGGTGTTTTTTAGTTATTTATTGTAGGTCTTATTTTTTCTCGTAAACTCAATTTCTCTGAAAGTTGTTTTTTAAGGTTTAAAATATTTACTTCTAGCTTATGTATTTCATTCGTTTTTTGGATTATCTTATTGTTTAACTTTAATAATTTTTTTTCTTGTTTACTAATGTCATCCTTTAATTGAGCAGTTTTTTCATCCGTTAAAGATTTTCTTGTGGAGTTGATATATTTATATTGCACTTTAGATAGTTTGGCTC
>JAGXNQ010000081.1 GCA_019894955.1 Promethearchaeota archaeon
ATCTATTACGATCACTGCGAGATCAATGATTTCAACTGAAGAAGCACTGATCTTTATCAGATCAGCATGTCCTGGACCATCAACTAATGTTATTAAATAATCATCTAAAATTAAACTGGTAAATCCGAGATCAATTGTAATACCTCTTTCTTTACTTTGAGGATGCGCATCAATTCCCGCAGTTGAAATAAATTCGCTTAATATTCCTGCTACTGACGTCTTCCCTGAGTCTATATGACCAAATAAGCCGATATGAATAGGAATCTTATTTTCAAGATTATACATATGTAATTGATATTTTAATAATTAAGTCTCAATATAGGTATTTATATGAAGAAGAATATTGGACTCCAATAAAATTTAATTCAATGGATTTTAATTTATTTTATAGGATTATTTTATTTTTATACTATAAAATTGTGAAAAAAAATGCCTTCTAAGTATTGTATGTATTGTGGTAACCCTATTAAAGATAGCGATAAATTTTGCATCATTTGTGGAAAACCAGTCTTAAGAGATCTTCCTGATACACATAAACAAGAGCCTAAACCAAGAATAAAACCTCAACGACAAGAAATATTGCCGAAAGAAGATACTGTGGTCGAATTCGTAGATGATAGCGAGGAAGAACTTGAAATTAAGGAAGAGAAAAAAGAAAAAAAGAAGGACAAAAAAGGAGATTTAATCGTTGAAAAACCTCTTCCTTATGAAGTTAAAGAACAAATGATCCTTTACATTGAATTTAATGATATTCAACTAAATAAAGAATTATTGATTACCAAGTTAAAAGATTTGCAGAAGTCATTAAAAGATCCAGCTTATGAATATGATGAGTCATATAAAGAATCTGCAAATGTCAAACTAGAAGCAATTAAGACATTTATCAATGAAATGAAACAAAAGGAAAGCGATCTTAAAGATAAAATGGATGATCCATTCATAGTCCAGAGGATCAAATCAGATATGGATACTAAAATATTTCAACTAAAAAACTTGACCAAAGAATTTAAACTCCACAAAGTTGATAAGGATTCTTTTGAGACTTTAAGAGATAAATATAAACAAGAAAAAGAAGAATTGGAACAAGAAAGGGAAGATCTTATATCTGGAATGAGTTTATGGATAAAAGAATTAAAATTAGAAAAAGTAGAAGCCCAATCTGAGCGAAACCTGAATAAAGGTAGATTTTCTTCCAAAGAAATTACTCAAGATGATTTCAATTCGAAAGATAAGGAATTAGAACTGAAAGTTAAAAAGATTAATGTCAAAATTAAAACTTTGGAAAAACTTGTCAAGTAAAATAAATAAATTTTATTTTCTCTCAAATATTTAAAAATGTGATCAATATGAGAAAAAAGTTAATTGGTTTCATAATCTTATTAATTGCTTTATCGCTACTTACAATTGGTATCTTGGAAGGTGAATTTAACTTAATTTCATCCATTTACGATCAAATGGCTTCGATACCATAAAAATAAGTAAAAAATTTACGAATTAATCGTAGTCGTATCGTTTTATTTTTCCTGCTGAAACAGAATCATCTAGAAACCCCTTCTTTTGATAGAGCTTTTCCTGTGATTTTCGATACTTATTGGATTCTTTGTAATGAGTTTTGCAAAGATAAATTTTATGCTGTCTATTTTCGATGTATTTCAAATCCGCTTTTTCAACATAAGATTTCCATTTATTTTCTGATAATGAGCGAATAGCAATTTCATTACAATTTTTAACACTACAAGATCGCTCTTTAGTAGTGGCGTTTCCAAGATCCTTTTTTTCTCTAAGTTCCTTTGGGAGTTTCATTCATATCATCTTTCTAAAAATTTTATTAGAATCAATAATTATGTATTTTAATTAATCACTATCTTAAAGTTTTATCTAATAGCAAATGGATTCTCGAATTTTCAGTTTTAATGAAACTAATATACGAAAGAATCTTTATCCTTGTAATTCTAATTCTAGAATTACCTTGAATGACGATTTCTTTACTCCTTCTGCTATCTTATTTCCAATAATACCACACAAAGATAAACCTTATGAATTAATACTAATACATCGCTCGGATAGGGGAACCCGTCATAGGGGCGAGATGTCATTTCCTGGTGGAAAATTCGAACCTATTACAGACAAATCCATGAGGGATACGGCTTTAAGAGAAACTGAAGAAGAAATCGGGGTCTCAAGAGAAAATATAAAGGTTCTAGGTTGTTTAAACGATTTTCCTACAATGACAAAATACATAATAACACCATATGTTGGAATTATTGATAAAAATGAAAAATTAGTTAGACAGGAAAGAGAAGTTCAAAAAATTATAAAGATTCCAATTGATTTCTTTATCAACAAGGAGAGTTTCAGAGAACAGGCTATTGAGATTGAAGGTAGAAAATTTCCAATATTTTACTTTAACTACAAAGATAAAGAAGATAATGAACTCCATACCGTATGGGGTGCAACTGCCTATATGATCGTTACTTTCATAGAAAAAATTTACGGTTTTACTCTTTCTGAATTAGGATTGAAAAGATTTAAGTTAGATAAAATCAAACATTTAAAGGAATATATTAAATATAGAGACCAAATCACGAAGAAATTTTGAAGGTAAAGTGTCTAAACAAACATTCATTTTTGATGAGGAATTCATTCGTTCTAAATTAAAAGAATTTGATTCACCAGATAGATTATCATTAGATCACAATAAATTCATACACTCGGCAGTAATTTTCTTGATTGTTCCTCATCCTGAACAACCTTATGATTTGATACTAATTCGTCGAACTAAGCACCAAAAAGATAAACACTCTGGTGAAATGTCCTTTCCAGGAGGAAAATATGATCCAGATAGAGACTTGTCATATCAAGATACTGCACAAAGAGAACTCATGGAAGAGTTAGCGATTTCACCTAGTAAACTAACAATTTTAGGATGTATAGATGATCATTTAACACCAAAAGGATTCATCATAACTCCATTTGTAGGGTATATAAATGAAAAGTTAGAAATGAAGAAACAAGAGGAAGAAGTAAAAGAGATTGTGAATATTCCAGTTAGTTTTTTTGCTAATCGAAATAATTACAGGGAAAAAACCTATTATCTAAAAGATAATCTTATAGGTGTGGGGAGATTTAATTATAAAACAACAGATAATAAAAAATACGTAATATTTGGTGCCACATCACATATTATTGTCAATTTTATTGATAGCGTATATGAATTAGGATTAAAAACTCCTGGATGTAGAAGAGTAAATTGTAAAGATCTTGAAGATAGAATCGTAAATTAGATTTACTTTAATATATTTATATAAAATAATAAAAAAATTAATCAAGGCCCTTGATGGTTGGGGTGGTCTCTGACGCTGGGCTTCAAACCCAGTTATCCTGCGGAGGGATAGCGGTTCGATTCCGCTCGAGGGCCGCCATTCTTATAAATATATCGTGATTATTAATGGTTAATCTGAACAATCTGATAGATTATTTTAAAAACTCCAGCATCCCCCAAAATATGTTGAATAGGGGGCAACTCGTATTAAATAATTTCCTACATCCAATTAAGGTGCTTTTTGAACAAAAATCGGTTCCACTCAAGTCATGGAATGATGAACAAATTGAATTTTTACTCCAAATCCTTTCAAATATGGATACTGATAAGGATGATAAAGTTGCAAGAGTTGGTGAAAGGGAGGCAAGAATCGCTTCAAATTTACACCTCAAAACTTCTGCTGGGTTTTGCCATGGTATTGGTAGGAGTGGCTTTTTAACAGCTCCACAACCCAAAGCACCAGGAGGATCAATAATGTATGAAATTGCTAATTATTTAGCACGTGATTTTCTTAAAAAATTCGGTCTTCCAAACATTAATGAAGCAATTGTGTTACCTATATGTACGGGAATGTCATTAGCTTTAACATTAGCAGCTCTCAAACCTGATTGGAACAATAATAATCTGATACATAAAAGGACAGTGATAATCCCTCAGATTGATCATAATTCCATATTGAAAAGTATTGAAATGATTGGTGCAAGGGCTAAAATTGTCAAAGGTAAAATTTTTGGAGATGCCGTAAGAATACCTATTGAAGATATTAAAAAGAGTATAGATGATACTTGTTTTGCAATAATATCTCTAACAAGTTTTTTCCCTCCCAGAGAAAATGATGATATTAAGGAAATAAGTAAGTTTGCTAAAGAGCATGAATTAGTTCATGTGGTTATCAATGCATATGGTGTTCAAAGCCCTGAATGGATGAAAATTATCAGATCTGGTATCGATGCTGGAAGAGTAGATGCGATAATCCAATCAACTGATAAGAATATTCTTACACCTGTCGGAGGCGCGATTTTAGCATCCCCCTCTAAAGAAACTATTAAAAAGATTAGCCAAACTTATGCTGGTCGTGCTTCAGCTTCCCCTATTGTAGATTTCCTCATCTCAGTGCTCTCTTTAGGCATTGAGGGGTATCAAGAATTGATAGAGCTTCAAAAGGAAAATCGAAAGGATCTAGAACAAAAATTAAGTAATGTTGCACTCAAATATAATGAGAGAATTTTAGAAGTATTTAATCCAGTTGCTGTGGCAGTGTCGTTAAAAAATCTTAAAAAGGAACAATTATTTGCTCTGGGTGGCGCACTTTATAATCTGAGAGTAACAGGTCCACGTGTCCACGATCCTTCTAAAAAAGTTTTTGGTACGTGTAGTGCAAATTATAACACCCCGTATATTGTAATGAATGCCGCGATTGGTGCCAAAAAAGAAGACATTACTTTTGCGGTAGAACGCTTTGAAAAAGCTTATCATCAAATAATGCAAAAATAGCATTCGTGTCTATTTCTTGAATATTGTATAAGATAAATCAAAAAAAATTAAAAATGAGAAGAACAATATTATTATAAAAAACGATTTGTGATAGAATGGAAAATCGTCTCTTAACTCAATTTAATGATAATATTTCTTCTCAATGGCAGTTTAGAGAAATAAATGAACCTGCTAATCCATTATCTTCGAGAGAAATTTTTGAATTGGCTTATCATACCTGCAATTCAAATACCACTAGAAGTTTATTCATAAAATTATCTCCAAGTGAAGAAATGGGAGCGAAAGCAATCATGTATTTAAGTAGCAAGAAATTCATAACGATCGATACTGTAGATAATGGTTTAATAATCAAAAAATATTATCCTGAAGGATCTACTGGTGATAAACTAATAACTGATTTGCATCCAACCCTACAAAGAAGAAAGCAAATTTTTGCTGGAATGGAGAATGATATTAAAACTCAAATATTAAAGATAATTTTAGTTGAAAGAAAGCTGGATGAGTGTGCGAACCACGTTATTATTAAAGACTATAATCGAAAAATATACTTTGCGATAGGGGATGCAAGAGAAAGTGCTGCTGTTGTACCGATATTCATGGAGGCTGAAGGAGCGAGTTTGGTACAATTAGCGTTGAACAAGTGGATGACTAAAGCACAACTACTGGATCAAGAAAACACCTTTCCAGAAAACCTTGTGCCAGGATTACTTAAGAATCTCATGCAAATTAAGAAATGGATTTTAAACTTAATCAATTCAAATCTGGAAAAATAGAATCCTAATCCTTGTAAGTTATAGAATTTTAATGAAAAGAGAAAATGCTCTACTATTAGTGGAGTTATTATAAGGTAAGGGTAAGTAAAAAGTGGGCCATCGGGGATTTGAACCCCGGCTCTCAGGCTTTTACTGTTATGGACAATTTTTTGGGTGTATGTCCATAGGCCATTTATAAGACCTGCGCTTTTTGACCAAGCTCGAAAAACCTCGTTAACCAGGCTGAGCTAATGGCCCAAAGTATATATATTATTTTTTTAATAATATTATAAACTCAAAAAGCATAAAAACATAAAAATTTTTTTATTGATGTACTCTGTTATATTTATAATTGAATTAGAAAATTAATATTTGAATTATTTAAATATAGGTGTAATTTATGGCAGAAATGCTTACTGATTTACTACAGAATATATACAAACGAATTGCTCAATTGGGTCAAGCAATTCAAGCATTAAAATCTTCTTTAGATGGATTAAATCAAAATATTGAACAAAAAATTACAAATCTGAATTTTAAATTAGAAGAATTCACCAAAGAAATTGACATTACAAAAAATAATCATATAGACGTATTACGAGAAATAGGAGAAGGGACAAGAGATGAATTGAAAAATCTTCAAGTAGGTTTAGGTTTAGACGCTCTCCAAACACTTATTTCCAAATTACAAGAATTTGAAAAATTATCAGAAGAGGTGTTAAATCAAGAAACAGTAAACCTTCTTCTTTCTGAAGCAATAAGTTCTGTAAAAATATTGAAGGACCAAACACCAAGTAAATTATGATGGATATCTCAAGAAATTATAAATGTTGAATATTATGGCAGAAAAATTACTAGAAGAAATGATTGTAAAAATTAATCAAATTACAACTTCTTTAAGTGGAACTATCGCTCAAATAAATCAAATGAGTACAGCAATTCAGACAATGTCACAGAAATTTTCAGAAGAAACAATATCTGTTAATGAAAACATTAGGCTAATAGTTGAGGTATTAAAACAATTCCGAATGAAGTCAGGTGAAAGTATACAAGAAATTTCAAACGATTTTAATATCCAAATTAAAGAATTATATGAAAATAAATCAATAGAAGTCATTACTGATGAAGAAAAGAAAGCTATTGATATTATTAGACAAGCGGCGAAGTCAGTGTCCAATAACTTATATTATGCTCAATTATTAAACGTGATTCAATCAATTCGGGAAGAAACAAACAGAATAATTAGTTGTAAAGAACCTTAAATGTTTTTGATGATAATAATTAATATTATCTTGTTTTCACTTAATAAATAGGAGTTAATTAGCATGCCTGCAGGTAGTTTTGTTATTATTTTACCACTAGATAAGGATTATAAAGTTTTAGGCTATTACTTCAAGGATGGTAATTCTATTTTTGAGGTAACAAGTGATATATTCTTGAGATTGAATTTGGATCATTCCAAAGATGAGTATAACCTACTATCTTTAAAAGAACTTAGAGTTTTTTCATATTTGCACATTTTAAAAGGTAAAATTGCAAGGAAGGCTTCTAATATAATTGTAGGTCTTCTTTTAAATGAAAATGATAAACCTGAAAAGTTCCGTGCTTCTTTAAAAGAAACTGCTGAAGCAGTAGAAGTTTTGGGGGTGGATGTTTTAGAAATGCCTCAAACCAAATTTGAACAGTTATTAAAAGATATTTATTTAGAGCATTTAGAACCTCTTACAGATATATTAAAACCAGAAGCATTAAAAGAAAGCATAATAAATATTACCAAATTCATGTTAAGTGGCGGGAAAAAAGAACGATCAATTGCCCAAGATCTCTTAAAACGTGTAGAAAATGGAGATCATGAAAAAATCTCGGAAAATTATACTATTGCCGAAAAAGCCTTAAAATCTTTAGAATATGAAAAAGCCGCGAAATTATTTAGTAAAGCTTCTCAAATAGCCGAAGAATTGTATGTTGTAGATATTGCAGAAGTATTAAAAGAAAAATCAAGCTTTTCAACAAAAATTCCCGATTTATCAAAAAAAAGAAACAAATTAGTACAAGACGCTAGAAATAGCCTTCGGAATGAAGACTTTCACTCTGCCTATGAGTATTACAAAAAAGCAAGTGATTTATCAAAAAAACTAATAGATTTCGAAAAAGAAGAAGAATATAGACTCAAATCAAAAGCATTAGAAGAATTCTACATCGTTGATGAAAATTATAAGAAAAAGTGAACTTTCTCTCTCATACTGAAATTAATAATAATTTCTTCATATATCCTCCAAGAAAATGGTTGATTTTATAGGATTGATTACTGATTTTGGCTTAAATGGTTCACATTATGTTGCCAGTATGAAAGGTGCAATTCTGAAAATTAATCCATTAGCTAAAATAATTGATATCTCTCATGCAGTTACCTCTTATTCAATAATTGAAGCCTCTTTTATCTTAAAATCATCTTATAGCTACTTTCCTGAAAAAACAGTGTTTGTTGTAGTAGTTGATCCGGGTGTAGGTAGTTCAAGGGAAATCTTGGCACTTAAAACAAAATCTAACCAAGTTTTTATCGGTCCAAACAATGGGATTTTTGGAAATATTTTTGAAATGAATGAGATTAATTTATGCATAAAGATAGAAAATGAACAATTTTTCATTAAACCCACATCTAAAACATTTCAAGGACGTGATATAATGGCTCCCATCGCAGCATACATTACATCAGGAGTAGAACTAAGGGAACTTGGTACTGAATTTAATATTGAGAATATAAAATCATCTCCATTGGATTATGAAATTTTTAATTATGAAAAAAAAATTAAGTGTTATATTCAGTATATTGATGAATTTGGTAACGGGATAACAAATTTTCCGATAAATGAAGAATCCATCAAGAATTCTGTCATATCTTTAAAAGAAGGAGATTTAGTCACACTAGAGTATAAAAATCAAACATTTAAAGGAACATTTACGACTCATTTTAGTGAAAACCCTCTAAGATCATTACTATTCCTTAAAGGTTCCGCTGGATATCTAGAAGTTTCAATGAATCAAGAAAATGCTGCTAATCATATTGGTTTTAAAGTAGGAGATTTAATTTTTATTAATTTATGATATGATTTTTATTATGGAAAAGGAAATTTTAGCATGTATTAAGGATCAAGATATAAAATATCTGCAATCAGGGCAAATTTCAAAATATGTCTTCCCCCTGGAAAGAAAAGAAGCTCATGATGATAATATTAGCCATTTAATTATTAGGGTCTTTGCTTATTCAATTTCACCTAAAAATGAGATAAAGTATCTGATTCAAAGAAGAAGCGTAACAAGAGAGAGTTTTCCGGGTTATTTTACCGATTCAGCTTCGGGGCATGTGATATTTAAAAAAAATCTTAGTTTAAGAGACATAGAACAAAATGCAAAAAGAGAGCTTCAAGAAGAATTTGGGATTCAAACAAGATATGTTAGAGAAACATCATTTTATGATTTAAGAACAGAATCTTATAAGAACACGTCTGAAATATCGTACATTTTCCTCTTTCAAGTAGATCATGATGTTGATTTGAAAGCAGACCCTATAGAACTAGATACTGAAACCAGCAAGTTCTATTCTGAAACGGAGCTCAGGCAAATTCTGAAACAAAAGAATTATGTTGACTATTCGAGAAAGATTTGGGAAGAATTACTTATTATGAATCTAAAAGAATTAATAGAAAATAAAAAGATCATAAAACAACAAGGGAATATAGCATTATTCATAGGTAGATTTCAACCATTTCATCATGGTCATGTATATGTTATTAATAATATAATTAAGGATTTTAAAAAAATTAAAATAGCAATTGGAAGCTCCCAATTATCAAACACGTGTATCAATCCTTTTACTAGTGCCGAAAGGAAAAAGTTTTTAGTTGCTGCTCTGAAAAGTAGAAAAATTCCTACCAAAAATTATGAAATTTTCGAAATACCCGACATATTTAATGCTGAAAAATGGGTAAATCACGTAGTTTCAATTGTCGGAGATTTTGATGCCGTATTCTCAAATAGTGATTGGATAAGAATTTTATTTCAACAAAAAGATTTCAATATCGGCAAGAAAATAACCATTTTTAAAAAGAAATATAATGGCACCAATATAAGAAAATTAATATGTAAAAATGATAAAAACTGGAGAAATTTAGTGCCAAAAGAAGTTATTAAGATAATCGAGGAAAGTTCTACGGATGGAATAAATCGAATCAAAAAATTATGTAAAGAAGGGGTTTTAAATTGAGTGAAAAAAAAATCATAAAATTAGATGGTTCGATTGGAGAAGGAGGAGGTTCAATTATTCGGTTAAGTGCAGGCTTTTCGACATTATTTAATCAACCAATTCACATTTACAACATACGTGCTAATCGACAAAAACCGGGATTGCGTCAACAACATTTATTGGGTCTCAAAACTTTGGCAGAATTAACAAATAGCGATCTGAGTCAATGTGAAGTTGGTTCTAAAGAAATTACATTGATACCCGGAGGCTCCATACAAATGTCAGAAATAGATGTTAATGTTAATACTGCAGCAAGCCTAGGATTGTTATTGCAACCAATTTTAATAGCTAGTTTAAGCATGAAGAAGTCTCAAAGTCTTTTGGTTAAACTTCATGGGGGTGGGACATTTGGGAAATGGGCACCTAGTTTGAATTATCTTAAAGATGTCACATATAATGTGTTTAAAAAAGCAGGGCTCAATATCGTCATTAAAATTAATCATCATGGATTTTACCCAAAAGGAGGAGCTGATGTTCAGTGCTTAATATCCATGGATTCACATTCACTTAAACCGATCAAAATGACGAATTTAGGAAATATAGCGTCAGTAAATGGAGAAGTAATACTATCTAATCATTTTCAATATAGAAATAATATTGGAGAAAGAATAAAAAACACGATTATTGAAGAAATAAAAAAATATCATCAAAAAGTTAATATTGATATAATTTGTAGATATGTATCGAGCTATAGTGAAGGATTAGGTCTTCATTTATGGGCAAATTCTGATACGAGTGCTATTATATCAACTGGGACCATATTAGGAGAAAGACGAATAACCTCTGAACAATTGGGCAAATTAGCTGTTAAAGAATTAACGAAATACATAAAAAATGATATCCCTGTGGATTCTTATCTTAGCGATCAACTTATTCCTTTAATGGCTTATCTTAAAAGCTCCTCATCTTTAAAGGTATTAGAAATCACAAGTCATACTCAAACAAATTTAGATTTGATCAAGAAGTTCTCTAAAAGAACTTATAGCATCGAAAAAGAAGATGTTGGATATTGTATTGAATTTGATTGATTTAAAGAAATTTTTATATTGTAGTACTATTATATGTTTATTAAAATATTAAATAGGAGATAAGATGTCAGCTCAAAGTTACAATCGCTGCCCACGCTGTGGCAACGAAAATCGTGGTGGCAGTTATGCCTGTTCCTTTTGTGGTAAGCGTTTAAGAATAGAAAGAATTGAAAGTATCTCAATATTCAA
>JAGXNQ010000082.1:0-1864 GCA_019894955.1 Promethearchaeota archaeon
GCTAGATCTTTTTGAGTTGAATTCCGATTTAACTTAGATTTCAACGACTCTTCAAGTTCAGGAAATTCAAATGGAAACAAGTTCTCGAACGCTCGTCTGAGTAGCTCTACATATTTCTTCTTGTCATAGTGATGTCGGTTTTCATCATATAAATCGGAAAGAATGACTTTTTGTTCGGGAAAACGTGGATCTGCATCTGCATTCAATATTATATAGAAAACATTCTTGCCCGGGGTTGCCATGATCCCTGATCGTTCCAACTGCCTAGCCGCAACTGCTTGATAAGAGTTCACTTTATATTGGCTTGGTTTTCGTGAGATTCGTTGCTTGATGGTTAGTTCTTCTTTTGAAATATTTCCTGTTTCGATCTTATCAACATAATGGAATAGCATTTTTTTTGCTTCTGGTATTCGCTTTTTAAATTCTTCAACCGTTTTTACTCCTTTAAAAATATCAATAAAGGCATATTGTGCATCTTTTATGATTTTGGGAATGTCCCGTCTCCTTACTTCAATCCCTCTAACTTTTATATCTCCATCACTTTTTATTCCCCAATAATGACTTAATGCAGGAACATCTGGTTCTGCTCGAGAAGGGAGGAATAGTATTACATCAAATTTACCATCCCAACTCATTTGAATGCTGGTTTGAACAGTGATATCTTCTGCAATCTTTTTTGTTACTTCTTCGAACTCTTCGGGAGATCTACCCTTTGCATCTTGAAGCCACAAGGAATCCACGATTCCGTGAATGATTTTACATCCGTTTTCTTCTGCAATTTCGGCAGCATGCATGAGAAAATCTCGAGAAAAGGCACAAACCGTTTGATGAGCTTCAATTTTTCCAAATCGAGCATTTTTAAATCCTAAATAGCCAAAACTTACTACAAGAACCCACTTTAATGCTGTATCTACAAATTGATATCGGATACTATTTGTTTTTCTAACGTGTTCCTTACATTTCAATCTTTTTGTTAATGGTAAGCTGATTGCTTTGGAAATGATTCCTTGTCGCTTAGAACAAATGTGAAAATCAAGACCAGGGACTTTGGTTCCTGTACCATCATCTTTGCAACACTTACAATTGATAGTTTCAGATGAAACGTTAAAATTTGCCATTATGGAAGGATACATTGAGGAAAAGTCTAATTCAACTACTTGATCGAAGACGCCAATTAGTGGTTCAACGATATGCCCTCCACGATCACCCTGAATTAAATCTATTCCTGATCTAAATTCTTCAGGGCTTTTTTTGAAGGGAGGAATTAAATGGTCAAGTTTATAGGCATAATAGAATTGAATTGATTGTAAAGCGCCCCCAATGGTTATCCTACTCAGTCTTTGTAAAGAAACTCTAGAAATTCGGGCTACTTCAATGACTCCAGGAATATTACCTTCAGTGAAATGAAGACTTGCATATGAAGTCGTATCAAGGTGAAACCTACCTGAGAAATAAACTTGATTTTTGGAACGACGGCGTATGACTCCATATGACATGTAATGATCTGAACCTCCAGAAAGGTCGAAGATGCAATTTTTTAAGGGTGTTTTATTTCGGGAAAAGTATACATGTTTTGAAACTCCATTTGCAGAAGCTCGTTCAGCTAAGTAGGGAAACATGAAGTCATCTCCTTTTTGGGTAAGAATGATGTCTGGATCAAGTTCTTCAACCATCTGACTGATTGCAATCAAAGTTTCAGCCTCATCAGCATAATCGATTCGAAATGTCTTCTTCTTATAACCATCAGCACGTGGAACATTCTCTTCATCGTTTTCTACAATGCTGATTTCTGCATAAGCAAGAGGATCATTATAATAAGATCTCATCCCTCGCTGTTGTACCTTTACTTCCAACCATATTGCTT
>JAGXNQ010000082.1:1961-10925 GCA_019894955.1 Promethearchaeota archaeon
AATTTCTGCATAAGCAAGAGGATCATTATAATAAGATCTCATCCCTCGCTGTTGTACCTTTACTTCCAACCATATTGCTTTGAGGGGAGGTAATTCATAAAAGAGTTTTTCATTATCATCATCAAGTATGAAAGAGACCAGATGCATCTTTTGTTTTTCTTTTTCCATTTTAATTTTCACTTTAAATTGACAACGTGACATTGGAAATAGATCATTCACATAGTAATACATCTGAGAAATGGGCAAATCAGTATTGTATAGTGTAAATATATCTAATTTATCTATTTCTTTAATTGTTGCTTTAAATACTGATGGTTTTTCAACAGATACCCCCAAAAGTTTAGTTTTCTCATGATCCTCTAGTTTCACATATTTTTCGCAAGTCCTTACATTTTTTATATTTGGATTTTGCATTAGAATGCTGGTTAATTGATCTAAATCATAACCAACACTTTCTTTGGGAACGGCAAAAAATTCAGGACAAAACTCAGCATAGATCTTAACTATTTTTTCCTCGGTTATTGTTTTAACCCAAAAAATAACACCAGTTGCATTCGTTGAAACGTCCAACAACCACCCATCAAAATTCTCAAATACACCCACTTTTTATTCTTGCTCATTAAGTTTTTTTTCGAGTTCTTTCAGTCTTTTTTCTAATTTGTCGAATTTTTTTTCTTGTTCGACTGCAAAAGAGATGAACAGTACTTCAGAAAGCATAATACGTGCCCCCATACTACCCGCATCAGCATGGATACGAGCATAATTCATCAATCTATCAAAAATCTTCTGCTCATCAGGACGAAGCGCTCTCTTGAAATCTTTCCAACTTTCTATTTCATGTTCTAGCGCAGGACGAAAACTTGGGACGGTTCTACCACACATTTATAAAATCTCCTCTTTGATTCAAATATTTAACCCAGAAGGGTAATCTCCCAATAAATTAAAAAGAATACGCATTGAATATTTTCTAATTTTCGCCATTAACTGTATGCTGCAAACTTCTTTATAATAATTAAATTAAAATTCATACCAAATTTACTACTTAGCAAAAACATGTAAAAAAAAATGAGTAATAGGTATTGCTTTATGAATATGTATTTAAATGATCATGCCCCTTGTGGAATCTATTGTAAAAGATGCCCTGGCGTAAAAGCTTTCAATTGTCAGGGATGTAGGCAAAATAAAGGTCAAATTTCGAAGTTTCCCATTTGTAAAACTTATGAATGTGTTCAAGAGAAAGGTCATAAATTCTGTTATGAATGTGCTGAGTTTCCGTGTGAAAAACTCCAGCCAATCGTGAACTTTGAGATATTTACACCTCACAATTCAAAAGTATATAATTCGTTGATGATCAAGAAATTAGGGCTTGTTAAGTGGAACCAGATTTGCGAGGAAAAATCAGACCTCTATTATAAAGGAAAAAAAATACAATTTGGTGGAGATCCTCTCACGTTAGAAGAAAAAAATCGCGATTTTTATAAGAAGAAAGATAATAAAGAACATTAAAGCTTTAGATCCAGCAATCTAAGGTCATATTTTTCATGCTATTTCTTCTCTTGGGTTCGCGAGGTTTCCATTTCAACAAACGATTTTCACCCAAATAAGGATGCTGCACGAGAGTGTATTCAACAAAACGTTCATTATCAATTATCGAAACTAACACGTTTCCAAAATGAGAAAGTATTTTACCGCCTTTAGGTTTAAACGCGCTGAATTCATTAAGAGGTGCAGTAATAACGATTAATGGGTTAGTATTTGAAAGAATTCTTTTAATGCCATTTATTGCCCTTAATAACTCCTCATAATTTTTCTTTTCATAACTAGGAAATAAGGTAGTAATGCCAGATACGATAACTACCTTTACGTGCTCAAGTTTTGAAAGTCTATTTTCTAATAATTCAATAGTCTGATCCCATGTAAAAGCTCGAGCAATAAGGATGTTTTCTAACACAATTCGTGGTGATAGATTTTGTGAAACAGCAAACTTGCTCACATTATAAGGATTGAAACGGTTATTCGCATCAATAAATGCAACCTTAATTCCCTCCCCTAGACCTCCATGCTCCCGAGATTTTTGCGAAATCACGGCAGTTGTCAACAAAATATTAGTAGTTGTTTTTTTATCACCGTAGAGCAGATATACTAAATCTTTATGAAATCCTTTTCCTCCTAATAATTCATCCAGCGTTGAATCTCCACTAGAAATCAAAGGAGTCTCCCCGTTTTTTTTGTGCATTTTGAATCCTGAATCGAATGGCATCATATGATCAAACCATAGTACAAAAAAAAAGTTGGTTACTCCGACAATTTTCTGAACTTTGTGTTTACATGTGAAAAACATTCTCAAATCATTTTATTTTATTAACCCATTGTTCTTTTAAAAGAAGGGCGACTACATGGAGACAGAGAGAGGAGATTGAAAGTAAAAGTAAAACCAGTCAATTTACCATTCAATAAAGTGCCGACAAAAATAGAATTTAAGCAAACTTCTCGTTGTTTGATTTACAGTAATTTCTCAATGAAGTAGAATTAGCTTTCCATTTTATAGAGAAAGATCAAAATGTTCGGAAACTTTTTTCAGATTAAAACTTTATAACTGATTCCATCAATAATAATACTTAACAACTTATTTAATCCCAAAAAAAAATATTGAAAATGATTTAAAAATGACAAGTCCATATGAAAGTCGGTTTTGGATGAAAAATTGGGATCCCGGTCTGAAGGATCTTGATCCTAAGGAGTTCGAAACTACATACCCTGAATATATTAGAGCAATGTTTGATAAATTTCCAGATAACATGGCTCTATCATATCAAGGCTTAGAAATAACATTTAGTGAAGTCGATAAGCGTTCAAATCAATTTGCGAACATGCTTATCAAACACGGGTTTAAAAAGGGGGATGCTGTAGGAATTAATCTTGCAAATATTCCAGAATACATTTATTCCGTGATAGGTACACTAAAAGCAGGTTGTATTGTATCGGGAGTAAGTCCTTTAATGTCTGATATTCAAATGCAATATCAACTGGATGATCTTGGGAAGGGTGGGAATCAAGTGGCACTGGTTACTCTTGATGCCATTTTTGAGCATCGACTAAAAAAGATTGCACCAACATTGCCCCAACTTAAAGTCGTTGTTGCAACAAGTGTGGTAGGTTCATTTCCAAAAGAGCAACAAGAAAAAATTAAAGCCGTTCAAGATATACCTTTTGGAGAAGTCACCCCTCTTGAGGGAAAGATAGTATATAATTTTCAAGATGATGTTTTGGCAAATTTTTCGGATGAATTACCTAAAGTGAACGTTTCTCCCGATGATATTGGTTGGATCCAGTATACTGGTGGAACAACTGGGCCACCTAAGGGCGCCATGTTAAGCCACCGAAATTGCCTGTCCAATATGAAATGTATCAAGGCGTGGCTTCAATGGGAAGAAGGTGATGGAATGCTTCTCTCAGGTTTCCCAATGTTTCATATAGCTGGTTTAACAGTAAGCGAAAGTGCCATTGCCCTAGGTTGGGGTCAAATTCTTATAGCTAATCCCAGAGACGCACTCCATATATGCAATCAAATAAAGACCTATAGTCCAACCGTTCTCGTAAATGTTCCATCTTTATATCAGATTTTGATTAATTTCAAAAAATTCAAACGGTTAGATCATAGCAAATTAAGGATGTGTATTTCCGCAGCCGCACCTTTTCCAAAAGAATCTCAAGAAAAGTTTGAAGAGATAGTTGGTCAAGGAAAGTTATTAGAACTCTACGGAATGACAGAACTTTCTCCCGTTGCAACAATGAACCCTTCTATTGGCAAGAAAATATTGGGAAAAGTAGGATTACCAATTCAAAATGTTGATTTGAAGATTATTGATGCAGAAACAGGTGAAGTAGTCCCATTAGGAGAACCTGGTGAAATCTGCGTAAAAGGTCCATTAGTCATGCAAGGTTATTACAATAAGCCAGAAGAGACAGCCAAAGCTGTGGATAAAGATGGATACATGCATTCTGGCGATGTCGGTGTGATGGACGAGGAAGGCTATGTTAAAATTGTAGATCGAACAAAAGACATGATTATTGTGGGTGGATTTAAAGTATTTAGCGCAAAAGTAGAAGATACTTTAGCAAAACATCCCGCAGTTGGAATGATAGCATTAATAGGTGAGCCGAATCCTGATCGTCCTGGTTCTGAGATAGTTAATGCATATATTCAGCTTGACCCCGAATTTGAATATGATGGCAACGAAAAGGCATTAAAAGAAGATTTCCTTAAATTTGCCAAGGAAACTTGTGCTGTTTATGAAGTCCCGAAGAAAATCCACATCATGGATGATATTCCGTTAACAATAATCGGTAAAATCGATAAAAAAACCCTAAGAAAATAGTTTTTTTTATTTTTATTATTCTTTTTTATTTTAAACCTACATGTTAAATGTCCATTCCCCGTCTTTCATTATTGGTTCAATTGTTCCATTTTTTAAAACTCCATCTACATTAAGATCAGCAGAACCGACCATAAAATCTATATGAATCCCACTCAGATTACCTCCCGCTTCTTTAAATTCATCATCGGTCATGTTTTCTCCACCATCTATGCTTGATCTATAAGCAAAACCTAACGCTATATGACTTGCTGCGTTTTCATCGATTAAAATGTTGTAAAATAACTTTCCACTTGAGGATATTGGCGAACTATGAGGAACTAATGCAATTTCTCCGATTCGACTTGAGCCTTCATCCGAGTTTATTAAATCATTCAATAATGATACTCCTTGTTTTGCCGTTACCTCAATTATTTTTCCTTCTGAAAATGTAAGTTTGAACTCTTCAACTAATCGACCTCCAAAAAAAAGCGGTTTTGAACAAGAAACAAATCCATTAACATTATTTTTATCGGGGGTAGTAAAGACTTCCTCAGTTGGAATGTTAGCTATGAAAGTTATACCATTTCTATTCACTTCAGAACCACTCAACCAGATATGACCTTCTGGTAATCCAATTGTAATGTCTGTACCGGGTCCCTGTAATTTTAGAGCAGAATATTTTTTGCGTGTTAAATATTGTCCTCTTTTGTTTAGTTGGTCAATATGAATATCCCAGTTTAATAGGGGATCATCATTTTTCACACGGCAAATTTCAAACATCAAGTCCCAAAAGGATTCTTTTCTTCTTTCTTGGGGGATTTCAGAAAATAACTTATTTGACCATCCATCTATTGGAGCCGAAATCATGACCCAGTTGGAAAGATTTTTACTGATTTTATCCAATAATGGTTTGATGTTTTTAAACAATGCCTGTTGGGTGATAGAAAGCAGTTCAGGATCAATATTCTTGAAGATATCTGGATCTTCAGCATATATGAATAAAACCGCATCTCCTTTTTCAAGAAATTTTTCCGCGGTTTCACTCCTCCAATGTGAGAATTCTTCAAGAGAATCTCTAGGAGCGTGTGCATAACGAGCTAATTGAATTTGATCATCTCTCCACATTACTTCTACTAACCTTGCCCCTTCTTCATAAGCTTTCTTCACTATCAATTTTATAAAATAGGCAAGTTCTATTGGTACTCCAGGATCAAAAGGCGACATTATCAACAAGCGTTGATTTGGTTGTAAATTTAATGCTTTTTTGACAATGACCTCAATATAGTTGTTTAGATATTTTTCAAATTTATTAGATATTTTAAACACCATTAAAATTAGATGAATAATAATATCCTTTTTTGGTATATAAAGATTAAATCGGGAACTTTGAAAGTGATCTCTATTTTTATAATTTTGTAAATAATTTTCAACCAAAATCAAACTTTTTATTAGAAAGAATTAAAATATATTATAACGCGAGTTAAATCGCATATAATATAAAAAGAAATTAAATGAAAAAAATGTCGTATAGTAGTAGATTTTGGAAAGAGAAATCTTATGATAAAGGTATCGATGATCTGGATCCTAAAGAATTTGAGACATCCTATACCGAATTGATTAGAAGCACTTTTGAGAAAGTCCCAGATAAAACCGCGTTAGCTTTTTATGGGACTGAAATTAATTATGCCAGCTTAGATAAACTTTCGAATGAATTTGCACACATGTTAATAGAAAATGGATTTAAAAAGGGAGATGTTATCGGTATTAATACAGCTAACATTCCTGAATATGTTATTGCAGCTCTTGGAGGTTTAAAAATAGGCATGATAGTTTCTGGTGTTTCTCCTCTCATGTCAGCAGTGCAAATCCAATACCAGTTAAATGATCTCGGATCTGGTGGCAATCAAGTTGCTTTACTTACACTCGATGCTGTTTTCGCAGGTCATATTACGAAGATAGCTTCAAAACTACCATCGTTAAAGCTTGTTGTAACTACGAGCGTAGCGGGATTCATGCCAAAAATCTTGGGTTTTATGGGGAAATTGATTGGGAAGGTTCCTAAAGGAAAAGTTACTCCCCTTGAAGGAAAGACGGTCTTAGAATATCATAAGGATGTGAAAGGGAAATTTGCTGATACCTTACCAGATATTAAAGTTAATGCCGATGATGTGGCTTTTATTCAATATACCGGTGGAACTACTGGACCCCCTAAGGGTGCCATTTTGACACATAGAAACTTTGTCAGTGATGTAAAAATCTTTCAACATTGGTTAAGTTGGGAATTTGGAAGTGGTACTGGTTTATCGGGATTTCCTTTTTTCCACATAGCTGGTTTATTTACATGTGCCAACGTTCTCGCTCTTGGGTATACGCAAGTATTAATTCCAAACCCGCGGGATACAGGACATATAATTAAGGAAATGTTGAAATATAGACCTAACATCTTAGCAAATGTACCTACATTATATCAAATGCTATTAAAGGATCCTAACTTCGCAAAAGTAGATAAAGACATGCTGGATTATGTAGTTTCTGCGGCCGCACCTTTTCCTAAAGAATCACAAGAAATTTTAGAAAGTATTATAGGAGAAGGAAAACTCTTAGAGGGCTATGGAATGACTGAAACTTCACCTTTATCTTGCGCAAACCCATCCAAAGGTAAGAAAAAATTAGGTACGGTTGGATTAGCCCTACCCAATGTTGATTTGAAACTTGTGGACCCAGATAGTGGTAAAGAAGTACCTTTAGGTCAACCAGGAGAAATCTGCGTAAAAGGTCCAATGGTAACAAAGGGATACCATAATAAACCAGAAGAAACGGCTAACGCAATAGATAAAGAGGGCTACATGCACACTGGAGATATGGGTATAATGGACGAAGATGGTTATCTCCGCATTGTGGATAGAACGAAAGATATGATAATCGTTGGGGGATATAAAGTATTTTCTGTGAAAGTAGAGGATACTCTTACCCAACATCCTGCAATTGGAGCTATAGCTACAATCGGTATTCCAAATCCTGATCGCCCCGGTTCGGAAATTGTAAAGGCTTACATTCAAATCGACCCTAATTTTGCATTTGATGGAAATAAGGATGCATTAAAAGAAGATATTCTCAAATACGCGAAAGATAATTGTGCACCTTATGAAGTCCCGAAAATGATAGAATTCACGGACGAACTTCCGCTAACTTCAGTCGGGAAAGTGGACAAAAAAGCTCTTAGAGCTTCAAAATAATAATTTTAATATATTTTTTTTCTTATTTCTTAAAGATCTTAAAGCTCGTAAATTTCTAATTATGACTTAGTAGTTTGAAAGAGTTAAAAAAAATGTAAAAATCTTAAATTTAGCCTCTTTGTTTCATACAACAGTAAATGCCCAGAACTATAAAGATAATAACAATTATAGTATTGAGTATTGTGTTCGTAAAGGCCATGGCAGGTAAAGACAATAGAGCTAATTCCAAAGAGTTAATGATTAGCACCATTATTAACCACGTCAAGGATAATTCGAATAGTATTTTTATTTCTTCCCATTCCTTTTTAAAGTAAGATAAAAGTGCAAATAAGCCAAGAACTAAAAGAGTTCCTCCAAAAAACCTGAAGTAAACAGGGTCATCAAATGGCCACTCAGTTAAACCGTATATATAAATATCGGGAATCACCAAATAGAGAAAGGCAAAAACAAAACCCCCCAATGCGTACAAAATTAAGGTAATTTTGGTAAATTTTTGAATTTCAGTCATTACATAACACCTTTTTTTTTTAATTTTGATTAATATTCATTAGATTTCAAATAGTAAATAAATTTACAAAACAGTATAGTTTTTCCGATTTAATAAAGATTTCTTGTTTTTAATTTTTAAAAAGAGTAGGGATATTTCTAGTTAATCCAGAAGACCATCAAAATAAGAATAAAGCAATTAAGCTGATAGGCTAGATACCCTAACGATTAGATTACGACTTTCAATTTTAATCTTGTACTTTAATAACTACCTTACCTTTTAAATGACCATTTTCGTAAAATCTATGAGCATCCGCTAATTCGCTTAATGGAAAAATCTTGTCTATTATCGGTTTGATCCTTCCGGCTTCAATATGTTCTCTGAGTCTATATTTTGGTGGGATTATTGGACCAATTGTATTTTTGTTAAATGATATTTTGGGTAATATTTTAACTCAAGGATATAGTCCAATTATCCATGCTGTAAGCGAGTTGACTCAGGCTGGTTCTGAGAATTCCTTTTTACTAAGTTCTCTGTTCTTAATTGCAGCAGGAGGGATAATTATTTTTGGGATTGGATTAAGTATGCATTATAAAATTGGTAGAAGTAAATTAATGTTTTTAGGCGGTATATTCCTAATTTTATTGGGGATTTTTTCAGCATTGGCGGGAACTATTTTTCCAATGGATCCTTTTGGTGAAGTTTCAACCTTTAAAGGCGAAATGCATAAAAATCTAACATTAGTCTTAATAACCCAAAATTCAGCAATGATAGATCTGAATGTTCTAAGGCTTTCAGATACATTATTGTTTAAAGAACCTTCTTTATTGCAGTCAAAGTTTGAAAGGAAAGCATTAAAAGATATATTAGAGAAGGTAAAGCC
>JAGXNQ010000083.1 GCA_019894955.1 Promethearchaeota archaeon
ATTAAACCCTATTCGACTAACTTGGAAATATACCATAGCAATCTAGAATTTTTTATATTAGTATCTTATACCTATTAACCTCTTATAAATTCCACATTATTAAGATTTTGGAGATTAGTCAAGAATCTGTAGCGATGGAACGAAAATAAAAGTGTCACTTTAAATGCCATATATTGTCTCTACAATTCAAAAATAAAAATAAAAAAAATAATAGTTTTTTAGATAGTAGAATTTTATTTATAGCCCTGCTCCAACTACTCCTCCACCAATCAAGAACCAGACGGTGATGACAGCACTAATGAAAGCACCAAGATATATTTTCCCCGTCTTTCTGTAGAAGAAAGTTTGTAAGAAGTAAAGCAAAGCAGATAGAGGAATCACGCTCATTAATTGGATGGGCATTATTGGATTGAAGTCAAACCCTATAAATGCAAAATTAGCACCAGCCATAGCGGGTATGTATTGAATTAATATTACAGCTATTAATCCAGTTAACATTGCAAACCAGCCTTTTACAGTCCAGACGAGCTGTGTTTTCCATGGAGTACTTTCTTCTTTTTGTTTTATTTGCCCAAATAAAAACATTCCCCCATTAATGAGGAAAAATGGAACCATTATCGGCAAATAAATTAAGAACGATGGCAATCTTTCAAGTGTGATCATTTGCATGAAACTCCAGAATATTCTAAATTCTACCATGAACAGTGTTTGGAAGATGCTTACAAGTAAGTACATCCATCCAATTAGGATAAATGCAACTATTAGCGTTTTCCCAAATATCTGAAGTCCCGCTTTTTTAGAAATACTCTTGTCATAGGTAACACCCAGATCATACAAGTTAACAGCATCTCTTTCTCTCATTCTAACCAAGAAAAACCACAGGGTAACAAATCCACCACCAATTGCAGCACTAACTAGGAAAAATCCTAGTAAATTGTTCAAGACTCCAAAAACAAAAGGGGAATCTGCTCCAAATATTGGATCTTGCCACTTCCAATCAACATCAGCATGAGTAAAGTAAATATATGCAAATGCAGAAATTGTAGCATTTATGGCAGCGAATAACCACCAAGTATATTTTTTCTTAAGAATTTGTTTATCAGGAATCGGTTGTTGAACTTCCTTGAAAAACCCGAGCGTTAAAAGCCATTTTGTTAAGAATATTATCGATACAAATGTAAAGAGAAGAGCTAGTCCGCCAAATACTTCCAAATATACATATGTTTGACCTAATGCCACTTGTGCAGCCCATGCATCTACCTCCGTTTCATCATTCAATCCTTGTAACATCCAAGCTACCGCTTCTGCATTAGCACCAGAATCCATACTTTCACCAGGATGTGTAGTAGCTACAGCATAATATTCTCGATATGCCGTACCTAATGTAAAGTCTCCATAATTGGTTGCAACTACACCATCTCCGGGTAAACCTGCATTATCACCAGTGATTTCTAATCCTCTTGCATAAATATCACCCACAGTCATATCATCAGTATACCCTCCAGCACCATACGAGAAAAATTCTTCCCATTCTGCCCATATATGTAAAACATTATGGGTAAAGGTAAAATTATGTGGAAGGGGTGCGAATGATTGAAAAATTAATGCATCGTGGTCGGGATTTGCGAGAGCTACTTGTTCAGCAACAATATAACCCATTGAATGACCATAGATCCCCATTTTATCTCCATCTACAAAGGACAAGCCTGCTAACCACTTATAGGCGGCATCTGCTCCTTGGAGATACCAGCTTATTGATCCTTCAGAATCTCCATGTCCTATCTCGTCTATTATCAACACTACGAAACCTGCTCTTGCTAATTCTAATGCAGTACCTTGTTGAACTTCCTTATCATTATTATATCCATGTAATCCAAGAATACCGGGTGCAGGAGTCATCATAGTCACATCAACGGGGCGGTATAGTTTTCCAACAACCTGAGATCCGCCAAATTCATCAACTATCTTTACTTCTTGAACATCAATCGTTCCAAAACCAGTTTGAATGCCATAAGCCATCAATCCAGAAAAAACAACAAGGGCGACTGATATAAAGAAGAACAATTTAGTTTTCATTTCTTTTTCCATTTTAATAAACCTTGAGTTTATTTTTTTATTTATTTATTTTTTTTTGTAGATAATTTGTTCAAGTATTAATTATTCAAACTGATATTTAAATTGATATTTAAATAATTAATATTATAGGTTTGTAAATTATTCCCTTTAAATCCTATTAAATATAAAGCTGAGATATAAAGGGAATATCGCAAATAAAATATAATGAAACCAATACTAAGATTTATAATAATAAAAAATAGATTATGAATTATTTTCTTTTTTTTTCGTTTCTTTAGCAGCTTGGCGGAACCCTTTTATAAGTTTAAAAACCTTAAAACCTCTAATAAGATTTCCATTTTTCTTATTGGATGGTAAGGCAAAAGGAATTACATTTAAACAACTTTCTTCCACATCTGTCATGACATTTTTCCGAATTATCTCATATTCACGATCATATACTTCCCTATCTTTCCAATTTTCAGGAATTTCAATGTTCGTAGCTAAATTTGTATCAATCATACCAGGGAGGAAGATGTTGATCTTGAGGTCATCATCACTCTGTTCAAATTCCTTAGCTAAACATTTGGAAAATGCTAGAACACCTCCTTTAGATGCCGAGTAAATAGTCATGTGTTCAAGTGGTCGATCAGCACCACCTCCAGCAAGAGTGATAATCCTTCCATAACCTTGTTTTTTCATCTGTGGTAAGACTGCAGCAACTGAATCTATTAGCCCAATTAAATTAGTTCCAATCACTGATTTGGCAACAGAATTTATTTTTTCTAACGCAAAATATTCAAATGGACCGTAAATGAGATTAAAACCAGCGTTGGCTACTAGAATACGAATTGAACCAAAGGTTTCAACAGTTTTATCAACTAAAGCCTTTAATGCTGCCGGATCAGAGACATCACAAGCAACACCGATAACAGAATCTCCAAATTCTTCTTTAAATTCAACAAGAGTCTTTTTGACTTTTTCTTCATTTCTTGAACAAATAGCGACTTTAGCACCCTCTCTAAGAAATAATTCGGCGATCTTCTTCCCAATTCCACTAGTGGAACCTGTCACTATTGCTGTTTCATTTGTCATTTTCATATGAAATTTACCATTTATTATTGATAGTTAATTTACAAAATTTTTATAAAAATAATATGAAAAAAAAGGAAAACAACTATTTTGCTTTTATCATTATAAGCATCATTTTGAATTTTTCAAGAGCTTTAAGGGCATGGGGATCATTTGCAGGCATGATGAGCATTTGACCTTTTTCAACAATATGATCTATTTTGGAAATAGTTATTTTTGCCTTCCCATCAAACACGTAAACTAATGCATCAAAGGGTGCGGAATGTTCACTCAAACCTTCATCTTTATCAAAAGAAAATAAGGTAACGGTACCCTCATTTTTTTTAATTAGCGCTCTACTTACAACGGAGCCGTCTTGGTAATCTAACATTTCATCTAAATTTGTTACTTCTACATTCATGATTCTCATTACATTAATGATAGTTTATAATTTAGTAATATTTCAAGTTGATTTTAAACCTTGACCCGAACATGTTAAAAATTTAAAAAAAAAGGGATTATCCCAAGACTTCAGATACTTTTTTATCCTCTTCAAAAATAGCAACTGCTTGCTTCATAAACTTTGGAATATCTATTTGTTGTGGACATTTTTCCAAGCACTCCCCACATTCAATACATAAAAGAGCTGAACCATCTGCATCTGCTCCTTCAGAAATATTCTTTTCTAACGCTTCCTGGGTTTTTGCCATATGATTATAGAAAATAGCAACACGTGGTTTTCCTTTTTCCCCCCAGTATCCAACCTCATTCATAAAGTAGATAACATTCTTAATTGAGACTCCGTTAGGACAAGGCATGCAATATCCACAACTTGTACAAGGAATCAGATGGTATTTTTCAAATGCGTGTTGTAAATTTCCAATAATATTCAATTCGCTATCTGTCAATGAGTTAATTCCTGAATTATCGGCTGATTGAACATTCTCCTTGACTTGCTGTAAATTACTCATTCCACTTAACACGACCGAAACTTCAGGTCGATTCCACAGGAATTGTAAACCCCAATCAGCCATTGATCTTTTTATTTCACTATCATCTAATACTTTCTTGATTTCTGGTAAGTTATTTAACTTATCTTTTGGAACAGTCAATTTTCCTCCTTTTAAGGGTTCCATAATAATTACTGCAATCCCCTTTTTGCCTGCATATTCCAATCCTTCTAATCCTGCTTGATATTTCACATCTGTATAATTCAATTGGATCTGGCAACAATCCCAATTGTAGTAATCGATGATTTCTTTAAACACGTCAATACTATCATGAAATGAAAATCCAATGTATCTAATCAACCCGTTGGCTCTTGCTTCTTCCATTTTCGTTATCAAGTCTAATTTTTTCACTTTTTCAAGACGTCCTTTATTTAATCCGTGAAATAAATAAATATCTGGAGTAGTTTGTAATCGTTCGATTTGTTCGCTTAGAATTAAATTGAAGTCACTGGTTTCTGTAAAAATCCAAATTGGAAGTTTTGTCGTGAGAGTTACTTTTTCGCGATACCCATCTTGTAATGCCTTTCCTACTATAACTTCGCTCTTTCCATCATGGTAGGGATAAGCAGTATCCACATAGTTAACACCATTATCAATGGCATAACGAATCATCTCGATCGTTTCTTTTTCATTCACTTCCTTAGTTTCGTTGTTTACCGGTAATCTCATGGCGCCAAATCCTAATGCTGACACTTCCCATCCAAGAGAGCCCATTTTTCTAAATTTCATTATATTTTTCTCATGACTTTTTTATAATGAATAGATTTAGTAAAAATATGAATTTTATGATTATCTTTTGTTTGTTTTTAAAGCTTAATAAGCTTTTAAATTAGGAATTGAAGCAATTATTCCATTATACATCTCTTAATCTACAGAATTCTCCTTTTCGGATTGTTATATCCGCTCCCATTTCACTTTTCTTGATTGAGAGATGAGATAAGCAAATATAGCTACTCCAAGAAACACCACAAACATAAAAATCAAATAATTATCTACTTCAGCTATGTAACCGGCAATTATTGGGGTAGTACCAAACCCAATACCAATTATAATTTCATTAATCATCGAATATTTCGTGGTGTTTTTCGCTGTTCCATAATCAAGCATTATTTTCAATGCCACACCATGAATTAAACCGAAGAATAACCCCGTAGCTATGGTGATGATTGTAATAAATAATATTTCTCTGACAATAAGAATTGACAAAGCAATTAGAGTAATCATTAAAACTCCTAATATTAATGATATCTTTCTCTTTTGTGGTTTCATGGAATTAATCCATACCAATCCAGATATTTGTCCCAACTGAATTCCAGCTTGGACCAAGTACGTTAAATCAGATAAATTAGAATCAAAGGCTTTGATGAAAATAGGATAACTAAACATCATTGTTGATTTTGAGATAGATAACATCACTAACGCTAGCCATGAAAAAATTATTGGAAAAGCCATCATCATGGTTTCAACTTTCGAGTCTTGATCCACATTCACTGGAGGAAATTTCTCAACGGCTTGATCTAAGGGAGGATCTATCTTTTTTGAAATTTTAGGTACTTTAAGAAAGAACGATATCGGTATTAGAAGGAATGATAAGCTAAAAGATATTATCAAAGCAATTAAATCATCCCATACAAAAGCCCATAAATATCCAGTGAGTAAACCTCCGATAAACCCAAAATTCCATGAAAGATTAAAAAAATTTAAATTTTTCTTTGCGCGTTCAGGCGTACTAATCATCTGCCATTTACTTAGCAAATTGAGACAATTCGGCCAAAATAATCCCAAGACTAAACCCATCATCACCCTACATGATATTAAATACCATGGTTCAAAAAATATTAGCTGAGCCCCCGTTAAAATAGGAGTTCCTATTGCTGAAATTATGAGGGCATTACGAATTCCTATTTTTTTTGTAATTTGCTGACCTATAAGAGGAGCAAAAATATATGCTATAGCTCCTGCTGATGAGATAATTCCCAGTGTGCTTTCATTTATTTCTACAGTAAAATAGAGATAATTTTGCAATGCTCTTTCAAATATCGATACATAAAATAACCTGATGAAAGCAAACAGAAATACCGGCCATGCTCGGTAAGTAAGATTCTCAGTACGGGTCATATTAAATTTAGAAATGATTATTGTTTGATGAAATAGTAAATTTGAGCTATTTCTAATATTTTCCGATTTTAGGATATTGTTCTACCAAGTGTAGATCTTCGATTATAAACTGGTAGGATTTTTTTTATTAAAAAAACATCTATGTCCTATAACTATAACGTCATTATATATCATAAACCAATATTAGGGAAATGAGTTTCAATCTTTGGGCTTGAAGTATAATTAGGGATCCGACAAATTAATTTCTCTTTACAAATTAGTAAGTAAAAAGCCTCAAAGCTTTTTTACTATCATTCACCATAATAGAATTAATAAATAATTATTTTAAGAGATGGTTCAAAATGAAAAAAATAAATTTAGAAATAATTAGAAAGAATTACTGGCTTATAACCCTTGTTTCAGCAATCATGGTTTATGTATCGGTGTTAGTTCCTTCGTGGAGTGGTATAGAAGAGAGTAATTTTATAAACGCATGGTATTGGGGTTTTTATACCTGGGAAGGTGCATTAGAAGTGTTAGAAAGTGAACTAATGATGCCTGGAGTAATAGTAGGTATTATTCTATTGATTGGAGCAACATTAATTCTCTTTTCAGCTCTATACACTAAAAGAAAAGATGAAAATAAGCCATTGTTTAATTTAATTGGTGGTATCATTTCGATTATTGCTCCAATAATATTTATTTTTAGCATGGTTGGAGTCTACAGTGAATTCTGGTTATCTTATTTCGCGACCGTTGGTTTGATTCTTCCATTTATTGGTGGTTCTTTAGCAATAATTAGTTGGTATTCATTGAAGAGGTCATAATACTTCTTATTTACTTTTTTTTTCTTTTTTTCTCTCAATTTTTTGATTAATGAACTATTCAGAATTTAGTTTTTATAAAAAATTGTAAAAAAAGGGATTAAGGATTCCCATTAATAAAATCTATGATTGTTTTTGCTGCTTCTTGACCTCTATCTTCTTGTACAAAATGTCCCGCACCTTTAATAGTAATGTGATTTTGATTTTGAGCCCCCGGAACTAGTTCTTGCCAAAATTTATCTCCCCCTTTAGTTATTGGGTCTGAATCAGAGAAAGCAGTTAAAAAGGGTTTTTCCCATTTTTTGAACAGTTCAATAGACTTCATATTTGCTTCACTTTCTGGATCATCAGGACTTATGGGGACTAATGAGGGTAATATTCGAGCTCCTGCTTTAAAAGAGTCATCTGCAAAAGGAGCATCATAGGCTTTTAGAATTTCTTTCGATAACTTAGTAGTTGTACCACCTTGAATTATAAATGGAATGCTAAAATCAGTCATTGTTCTTGAAAGTTCTCTCCAATTTGAAAATGCCTCACTCATCCTCTGTTGACCCGTTGGTAAACCCCCATTTGATAATATAATTCTTTTAAATCGATCTTGGTTTTCTATGGCTACTCTCAACCCGATAAGTGATCCCCAATCTTGACAAAATAGCGTAATATTTCTAAGATCCAAAGATAATAGCCATTTTGTCATCCAATCAACGTGTTTTCGATAAGTATGATCGGATTGTTCCGTTGGTTTGTCAGATCTCCCAAATCCTACTAAGTCTGGAGCGACAACTCTAAATCCAGCGTCTATTAATAGAGGAATCATATATCTATATAAAAACGACCAAGATGGTTCTCCGTGCATTAATAACACCACCTCTGAGTCATTAATCCCTTCATCTATGTAGTGTATTCTAATCCCATCAACTTCTTGATACCTTGGTTCATAAAGAAAATCAATGAGAACATTAAATCTTTCATCAGGTGTACGTAACGTTTTCATCATAGCATCAATTTTTTCTTTTGATTATAATTAAGAAGGATTAGGATTTAAAAACCTCTCTTCTAATTGAAATATCTTTATTACTAAATTTAACAAAATATCTTTATTGCTTAAAAAATGTAGTAAGTTATTATTATTATAGGGATATTTTATGAATAACCATATAGATACTTTAGTTCACTCTTTAGCAAAAATTTGTGGATCTAAAAATATTTCAGTTGATCCAAATGTTTTAAACCCATATTCAAGCGATATGAGTTTTTTTAAAGGAAATAATCCCAATTTAATAGTTTGGCCTTCAAAGACTCAAGAAGTAACGAAAATTATAAAACTTGCTAATCAAATGGATTTTTCTATAGTTCCTGTTAGCTCAAGTTCAAACGATAGACATCATGGAGATACAATTCCTAGGAAGGATAATTGTATTATTATGAACTTGACAAAAATGGATAAGATTCTTTCTATTGATAAAAAGAATCGTGTCGTCATGATTGAGCCGGGAGTTACTTTTGAAAAACTAATACCCAAACTACAACAAAGTGGTTTAAGACTATTACTCCCTTTATATCCTACTGGAACAAAATCCGTGCTCACGAGTGTTCTTGAACGAGAACCCATAATAATTCCACGTTATCACTGGGATACGTCCGATCCTTTATTATGTACAGAAGTGGTATTTGGAACAGGAGATTTGTTTAGAACTGGGACCGCAGCAGGACCAGGAACGCTCTCTCAACAAAAGAAAGCGGGTCAAGCTCATGTGAATCCCATGGGACCTACCCAGTTTAGCCCCTATAGAGTGATACAAGGAGCACAGGGAAGTTTAGGAATCGTTACATGGGCTACCATGAAATTAGAATTTATTCCTTCAGAACAAAAAGTCTTCCATTATCATTCAAATAATATCGAAGAATTGTTGGATTTTCAACAAAAACTTGCTAACTATAGATTATGTGATGAAACATTTATTTTAAATAATCTAAATTTGGCTTGTTTAGTCAAAAAATCAAGAGAAGAAATAGAGAATTTAACTAATTCACTCTTAAAATGGAATTTAATTTATATTTTAGCAGGTAGAGGAAATTTAGCCATTGATAAATTAAATTATCTCGAAGGTGATATAAATGATCTCATGAGAGATTCTAATCTTACACATCTCGAAAGTTCTAATCTAATTGACAAAAATGAAATATTAGAATGCATGAATAACTATACTGCCGAACCATGGAGAACAAGATATAAGGGCAGTTACCAAGACATTTTCTTTATAAGTAATTTTGAAAATATCCCTAAATATATTAAAAAAGTGGAATTGAAACATCCCGAAAATTTAGGTATTTATATTCAACCAATCAATCAAGGTACATCCTATCATTGTGAATTTGATTTATTTTACGATTCAGAAAATGGAAGTGAAACAAATGATCTTGAAGGAAAATTTAATGAGATCAGTATTGATCTAATGGATTGTGGGGCATTTTTTAATCGTCCGTACGGTTATTGGGCAAGAGAGGTTTATGCAAGACATATCGAACAAACTTCTACTGCTTTAAGGAAAGTAAAAAAAATATTTGACCCAAACAATGTTTTAAATCCAGGAGTTCTCTGCTTTGACAAATGATAGGTGATTATGATGCAGTTAAATGAAGATGAATATCAAACGATGATAAAACGCTGTTTAAGATGCTCAATTTGCAAATGAAGACATCAATTACTTTTTGCTTTTGCAGCATCTTTTATAGCTTTCTTGACTGCGTTTTCTAATTCTTGTTTTGTACCATCTATTAATAAGTGTGAGGCATCTAAATTTCCAACGAACCTTAAATCATATTTAACCTTTTCTCTTACTTTTGCTCTTTCAATATTTCAATAGATTCTATATAAGATAGTTCTGAATGAAAAATAGAGAAAGAAAAAAAGTTATTTTAATTCTTCTTCAATTAGATAAATAAAGGTTTCAATCATCTGTGCATTAAAAGAATTTTTATCAGGTTCTTCTTCATAAGCTTTTTTGTATTCTAATAATTCTTCTTTTTTTTGATCTATTTCATACAATTCCCATTCTTCCTTTAAAACTTCAAAAAAACTTTTATCGCTAACAATTTCTGTATATTCAACTTTTTCAAAAACTTGGACTGCATTATTCAAATTAATTTACACCACCGATAATTTTTTACTTTTTTACTTAAATTTTATTGTTTGATTCTATTTTAACAATATTATGTGGTTAATTTAAAAAATTTGATAAGTAAAATTTTTTTAGAGAACTCTAATAAATAAATATAAACCTATTCCAAATGCATATATAGGAATTATATACCTCCAAAATTTATTTGGAAGTATCCTAACCAGATAAGGGGCCACTAAAGCTGCGAAAAATCCTCCTGTAAAAATAGATGGTAATAGACTTAAATCTGCTTGAACTCCTGCATTACTTATTAAAAAAAATGTAAAAATTCCCACCAAGGAAACTAGAGATTCTGCAAATGATACTATTGCTGTAGCACTTTTTTCATAAACACCAGATATTATTTGTCCTATTGTCACTATGGGACCATACCCTCCACCCCCAATACCTTTATTAAAACCAGCTAAAGCCGAAAATCCATAAAGTAATTTTGGTCTCGCTTTAAAATCTCCAATTTTAGATAATTTTATTTTTAGCAAACCAAATATTCCCATAAATACTACTAATATTGCAACATAAATTTTAAATCTTAATCACTTTAAGGACATGTTAAAGATGGTAGATCTCGCTTGGGAGGCTAAACAATCGGGAGTTTGTA
>JAGXNQ010000084.1 GCA_019894955.1 Promethearchaeota archaeon
GATTGTAGCTGATGGACGGTTTTCAATAAATTCTTTAACCGCTATATCAAAATTTTTAGCTCTTACTAATAATCCTAATCCACGCCATTCACCAAGATAAGTTTCGATATTCGAAAAATCATAATCCACATTTTTAATGATCTCTATAGCTTTTAAATCATTTAATAATTCGGGATATAACTGACTGTACTTCGCTCGAGCCCATAATGGACCCCAGCATCGTTTCTTCAACTTTTTCATTAAAAATTGTTTCAGTCATTCTTTCCTTCAAGTTGCGTATTAAGTTCTTCTTTTTCTTTTTCTAAGTTTTCAATATGCTTGTCCTTCTTTTTCATTTTTAACTCTTGCCTGGTATAACCTTGTAAACTAAGTAAACTTTTAATTAATACATACGATGCAATAGAAATTCCGAATAGATAAAAGAGATTTATCGTCCAGATAATCTGAGCAATTGAAGTATAAAATGGTAAATTCAAAAATGGAGCGATTAATGCGATGATTCCAATTATCCCAATAGCAATCATGAGCGCGTATCTTTCAAATTCTTTGCGCTCAGACCTAAAGAAAACATATAACCTCATCCAGTATATTATACAAATAAACGCTAATGGAGTGAAGATTAAAGATCCAATGGCAATTATTAATAATAAGTTTATCGCAAATTTAATTCTCCAAGACTCAAGTAAATCCATTACAGTTAGTTGGTCTTGTTTTTGAACTTTTGCGTAGTTACCTTTAAGAGTGAAGTACTTCTTCTTGACTTTTCTTGCAGCACTTTTTGCCCCTCTCTTGAAAACCGAGAATTTACTCAACTCGATCCCTTTATAGAATTTATCTTTCATCAATGGAATTATGTAAAGTGTTAGTGCTAAAGATATGATTCCATATACATACATTAAAATATCAACCACTAACATAAATCCACCAGGTGAGAATAATGTATTCCGAAAATAACTTGAAATAACTAAATAGATTGCATATCCTATAAAAACAAAAGGAACAATGATTTGAACTATAATAAAAATACTAGTCGCTTTTTTATCGAATTTCTCACTCGACTTATCCAAAAATATTAAAAAACCATTTGCAATGCTGAGAATCAATCCGAATCCAGAAAGAAATTTAACAGCATAGAAGAATATTATTGAAGTTAGATTGAGAGTCAAAGCCCCAAACATTATTAAATTAACATTAAGATAGAGGATATTACTAATCCTATGATATATAAAATTCTTAGACTATTTTCTTTCATTGTAAGCGATAATAAGAGTCTTAGCTTAATAACCTTTAGTATGAATCTATTATTAATTGAAAAGTGATTTTTAATGGAACTTCAAGAGATTATAAGACATATATTTAAATAATATTCTAGAGCTGTTAATTTTATAAGTATTTCTTAAATCGATTATCAAACATAAATTAAGGTAAATCTCATGATGGGTAATGATGTATTCACTTTTCTAGTAGGGGGTAAAGCAGGAGAAGGTGTTAAAAAAGCAGGTTCAGTTGCTGCTCATCTTTTTTCCCGTTTAGGACGTCATGTGTTTCAAATGGATGATTACATGAGCCTCATCCGTGGAGGTCATAATTTTTCTGTAATAAGTACGTCAACAAGATGGCTGACCAGTCATTACATGAAAGCAAATCTTATCGTTAATTTTGATCGAAGGAGTTGCGAAACACACTTGAATGATTTAGCAGATAATGGAATAATGGTATTTAATTCCGATGAGATTGATGATGTTGAAGGGATTGGTATTCCATTGAATACAGAAGCAGAAAGATATCCCATGAAAAAACTTATGTACGGTGTTGGGGCTGTAGCGGTGTTATCAAGTACTATTGGATTTAAAAAAGAGGAAATGAACCAAATAATTAGTAACGAATATCCTCGGGGCATAGAAGATAATATTAGGTTTGCGGGTACGATTTACGATTTGGTAAAAATTGGATATGAAAATAAATTTCCATTAGAACATGGAGATAAAGAAAGAAAAATCATTACTGGGAATGAAGCTATTAGTCTTGGAGCTATTGCTGGAGGCCTGAATGTTTATTATGCTTACCCAATGACCCCTGCTTCCACAATTTTACATGTCCTTGCCAAACAAGCAGAAAATTTTAAATTAGCCGTGGTTCACCCAGAAAGTGAAATTGCCGTAATTAATTTGGCAGTAGGATCGTCATTTACCGGAGCCAAAACAATGGTTGGTACTAGTGGGGGTGGATTTGCGCTCATGACAGAAGGTTATTCTTTAGCAGGAATTACTGAAGCACCAGTTCTGATAGTGTTGTCTCAAAGGCCTGGACCAGCAACAGGGGTTCCAACTTATACTGAACAAGCAGACCTCTCGTTTGCATTAACTGCGGGACATGGAGACTTTTTGAGACTCGTAGCATCTCCTGCTACAGTTGAGGAAGCATTTTTTTTAACCGCGGAAATGTTAGATATTGTTTGGAAATTCCAAACCCCTGGTATTTTACTCACTGAAAAACACTTGTCTGAGAGTGGAATGACCACCGAAATTGATCCAACAAAAGCTAAATGGGCAGAACCAATCCTTCATAAAGGTGGACATTATAATAGATACCTTGATACAAGTGATGGCGTTTCACCGATGCATTTCCCACCTTCGAAAGAATTCATCAAGTGGAATAGTTATGAACATGATGAACTCGGTATTACTACTGAAAATGCTGAAATGATTGCTAAAATGCATGAAAAACGAAATAAAAAAGTTAGTGCGCTTTTAGAATATCTAAAAGATAAAGATACTGTTAATATTATTCATGGGGAGCATCCTACAAATATTTTTGCTTATGGTTCAACTTACATGAGCGTTTTAGAAGCGCTTAGATATGGAAAATTAAATCCCACTACAGTTCAACCAATCTATTTAAGCCCATTACCTACTTGGGAATTAGAAGAATTCAAGAATCAAGATAATATAGTTGTTGAACAAAGCATCTCTGGACAATTCACCCAATTATTAGTTGAAAAAGCGGGTATTAAAGTTAGAAAAACAATTAAGAGATACGACGGACGACCATTTGATCCAATTGAATTATCACAACAGATTAGAGAGGTGTTAAAATAAAGTGGGTTTTGAAACGAATGCTGAAATTACATGGTGTCCTGGATGTGGAAATTATGGGATTCGTACTGCTTTTCAAAATGCAGTTCTTGAACTGGAGAAGAAAGGTCTTAAAAGGGAGGATTTTATTATTTCTTCAGGCATTGGATGTCATGCCAAGATCTTCGATTATGTCAATCTGAGCGGGATTTATGGATTGCACGGTAGGAACAGTTCAAATGCCGAGGGTGTTAAAATAGCTAATCCTGATTTGAATGTTATCACATTTTCTGGTGATGGCAATGGTTTAGGAGAGGGTTTAGCTCATACCATTTATGCTGCAAAAAGAAATCAAGATATGACACTGGTCCTACATAATAATGGAGTTTATGCTTTGACTACAGGGCAGTTCTCATCTTTAACAGCCCCAGGGTGGAAGGGACCGTCAACACCTAGAGGAAGCTTTGAGATTCCCTTTAATGCGATTTCGTTATTGATAGAAGTAGGAGCTTCATTTGTTGCAAGAAGTTACGCGGGTGATATTAAACATTTAACTGGAACTCTTGTCAAAGCGATAGAACATAAAGGATTTTCATTTATTGAGGTTCTCCAACCAGCCATGCCCTATCATAAATGGGAGGAATACAAAGATAAAATCGAATATTTAGATAGAGAATCTAACTCAAAAGAAGAAGCTCTAAAGATTGCAAGGAATGCACATCGATTCACAATAGGAATTTTCTATCAAGAACCAAGAGAAGTCTATCATGAAAGCTTATATGGTAGTTTAAATCCCGTGAAAGAAAGTTTATCGAGGAATAAACGGTTAGAAAAGATTAATGAAATATTAAAACCTTAATTTCTATTTTACTTGCTATTGATCCATTATTGATAATCGTGAAGTTTTCTTAATACGATTGCTGAAAAACATAGGTGAATTCTTAAATTATATAATAAAGAATATTATTACAAATTAGGGATTAAAATTCTAAAAAGCAAAATAAAAATCAAAATTGAATGAAAATTATGAAAATAGAAGATTTAAAACGCGTTTTAATATTAGGATCAGGAACTATGGGAGTCTAAATAGGTATTCAATCAGCAATGTATGGATACCATGTGAGTATCTTTATAAGAAATCCTGCGAAAAATGATAAAGTGTGGGCTGATATACAAGAACGAACTGATTGGATGGTAGCCCAAGAAGTAATTAGCAGGGAAGATGCTGATCAAATGCTAAAGAGAATATACACAACAAACGATCCCGCAGATGCAGCAAAGGATGCAGATTTGCTTTCGGAATCTGTACCTGAAATTGTTTCTTTAAAAGAGGAAATATTTGAGAGATTTAATAAATTATGCCCCAAACACACAATATTTACTACAAACACCTCCACACTTCTACCCTCAAGGTTAGCTGAAAGCACAGGACGTCCTGAAAGGTTTCTAGCGCTTCATACCAATAATCCTGTGTTTATCACTAAAACTGCAGATATTATGGGTCACCCGGGTACATCAAAAGAAGTACTTGACATGACAATTGAATTTAGCAGGAGAATTGGATTAATCCCAATCGTTCTTGACAAAGAGCAACCCGGATATATAATCAATACATTATTGGTGGGATTGATGGATAGAGCACTTTGGTTAGTGGCAAATGAAGTTGCTACCCCTCAACAAGTAGATAAGTCTTGGATGGGCACCATGAAAATAGGAATCGGAATTTTCGGAATTATGGATAACATTGGTTTGGATGTTGGATGGGAGTTACGCGAAGAGCATGCATTAACCTCAGGGGATGAGCAAGCAAAAATAATTTATGAGTATCTTAAAACTAACTATATTGATAAAGGACATTTCGGAAGAAAGACCGGCCAAGGTTTTTATAAATACCCTCAGCCGAAATATGAAAACCCAGATTTTTTAATGTAGAACTTATATTCTATTTACTATAATCACTTATCTTTTTTTGATAATCATGAAGCTTACTTAAAACGATTGCTGCAGTTTCAAAATTACCACCAAACACCATGATTTTGTTTTCATCATATTTATCATAGATGGGATTTCCAAATGTTGGATTTAATGACATGTATATTATCTTGCTTTCAGGATGGCTTAGACATAAATTTATTTCATCATCTACTACTTGCTTCAATCTTTCTTCACTTCCCATCATCATCATTTTTTTCAATCTTTCACCATATTCATTATCTGGTTTCATGTATTTTATGCTTTCAACCCACGTAATAGAGGTCATTGTAATGATTACATCAAAACAGTCGGAATTTAACATTAGTTCCATGATCTTTCGATAAGCTACGGGATCATTAGTAGCGACCATGTCTACAGGATTATTATGACTCCAATAGAATGGAAGGTGTTTTGAAATATCATCTATAAGTTTAGGGCCATTAGGTTCTGTATTTAAGTCTACTACCTTGATCCCGTGTTTTTCGCACAGATCAGTAAGGTGTACTACAAAACCACCTCCACCACTTACAATACCAGCTCGTAAAGATTGTCTATCAGGAAGCGGGAGTAAATTCAACACTCCTTTAATTAAATATATAAATTCCATTATCTGTTCAGAATAAATTACTCTGGTTTGTTTAAATATTGATTTATAAATATTTAATGAACCAGCAATAGATCCCGTATGACTATTTGCAGCTCTTGCGCCGGTTTTAGTAATACCCGCTTTAAGAAAGATAATAGGTTTTTTTTTAGTTGTTTCTTGGCATATCTCTTTAAATCGTTTTCCATCACGTAAACCTTCCGCAAAAAGTCCAATTACCTTAGTCTCATTATCTTGAGCATAATATTGTAAATAATCCTCTAAAGTCAAAGATGCCTCATTACCACTGGATACGAAATATCTGATTCCGGGTATAGCATTACATAAAATAGTACCCATTGTCCCAGATTGAGAGATTAATGAAAGATTACCTGGTTTTGGGAACATCCATCCAAATCCTAAATGTAAAGGAGAATTTCTATCCTCCGATGAATAAAAACCCATAGAATTTGGCCCAATAAAGATTAATCCGCCTTTATCAGCAATTTTTACCAATTCTTTATTTACTCTTTGGCTTTCCTCGGTTTTTACCTCACCAAAACCTGCTGTAATTATTGCTGCTGCCTTAATATCATTTTCTACTGCTTGTTTTACTGAATCCAAAACAGCATTTGGAGGGACAACGATTCCAACTAGATCTATCTTTTCTGGACACTTTTCAAGGGAAGGATACACAACATTTCCTAAAATTTTTTTATTTTGATATTTTGGATTTGGATTTATTGGATAAATTTTCTTTTTAAACCCACAACCTAAAACGCTCATTCCTACAAAGGATCCTATTTTCATCGCCTTGTCAGTAGCGCCGATAATTGCCACATTCTTTGGATTAAACATGATTTTCATTAAATCTAACTTCTCTTCGATATTCATCTAAAAAATCCCCAGATTAAACATGATTATAGAAAACTTAATTTCTATTAGATGGATAAAAAAAGAACTAAACGCATAATAATTTTCTTATACATCTAAAATAGAAATGTGTGACACTACTACAGAATTAACTAATATGATATATAACCAAATAATACAACTAATGAGAGGACCAAAAATGGGATTATTGACATTATAATCTAATTTATTTCAAAATGATATCTTACTTATACCTAAACGATATTTTAATATACCCAATTATGATATAATAGAGAATTGATTTAATATTTTCTTTTTTCTATATTTTTAATGACACTATAAAAATAATGAAACACCCACATTTATGAAAAAAAAAGGTTGTCATAGATTAACAAACTATCTTTTAATCTTATTATGCATCATTCTCAAATGGTGACTATACCATATTCTTTAAATGATTCTATATCCTGTAAATATAGACTTAACGATTTCTTGGGTTAAAAATCCATTCGTTTTTACATTTTTTAGAACAAAAAAAGTGCTTTGCTGGTTCTTGAGCGATATTTATAAAGACAAATTTATAATGACTATCACTCTTTTGATTCTGATATAGTTTTAAAGGATTTCCACACATTTCACATTTTTTTTTCAAGATAAACGTATTTCCATCTAATCCTTTTGCAGTATCGTTAATCATTTTCATCATTTTAAGATTATAAATTTTCTATTTTATCTCTTCTACTCTTAATAGTATTCTGATTTACCTATAAAATTATTGTTTCTAAATAATAATATAATAGAAAAAAAACCAAGAATATGAGCTAGATATTTTTATAAGAAGTATTTTTACAGAAAAATCATTTTAAAGCTGTTCTTCCAATTGCCCTGAAGGATAATTTCTCAATAAATTTACCGTAATCGTAGATTCTGCGTCCATCTACTAAATTTGCTGTTTTCATGTGTTTTATGAAATCCTCGGGTTTTAATTCTTTAAATTCATCCCATTCTGTTATTATTAAAGCACATTCAGAATCTTTTAGAGCTTCTGTAATGGATTTCGCGTATTTTATTTTTTTACCCATTTCTACTTCTGCGGTTTCATTTGCTTTAGGATCATATCCGACTATATCAGTCACATTTCTTTTTAATAATTCATTAACAACCCTAATGCTAGCAGCTTCTCGCATATCATCCGTACCTGGCTTGAAAGCAAGACCTAATAAAGTTATTTTCTTTCCTGCTAATTTTCCTGCCAATTCTTCAGCCATATCCACGATGTGAATTGCTTGATCATCATTAATATCTAATACTGCTTCCAATAATCTTGAAGTATATCCCTTTGATTTAGACCATGCTTTTATTGCGTTTACGTCTTTATGAAAACAAGATCCTCCAAAACCAACACCAGCATTTAAAAATCGAGAATTTAATCTGTAATCTAAGCCAACCCCCTTCATGACTTGAGCAATATCTATATTTGGAACCAACTCCGCAAAATTTGCGAATTCATTAGCATAACTGATTTTAGTAGATAAAAGGCAATTGTTACCATATTTAACTAATTCAGCACTTTCTAAATTCATCCTTAAGATAGGACAAATTTGTAAGTGGTCACCGTAGAAATATTCGTAAAATTCTTGAAGCATATCGCCACTTTTATTGTCAATTCCTCCAATGACGATTCTATCGGGATGAAGAGTATCTTCAATACTTCTCCCCTCAGCTAAAAATTCAGGTTGCATGCTCAAGCCAAAATCTTTTCCTGGCTCTTTTCCAGAAACTTCGGTGATAATCTTCCCTACTAAATTCCTTGTTGTGCCTGGAACGACAGTTGATCTTACTACTACTAAGTGATATTTATCTTTTATTTTCAATGCTTCTCCAATTTCTCTTGCCGTGCTTTCTATAAAACTTAAATCAATAGATTTATCATTTCTCATTGGAGTACCTTGAGTAATCATGGAAATATCTGTCTCTAACACAGCTTTAACGGGATCAGTAAGACATTGCAGAAGTTCTGGATTATTTTTTTTAACTTCTTCCATTATTTCTTGAAGATTAGCTTCAAAAAAAGGAGCTTTTCCATCATTTATCATTTTTGCTTTATTCTCGTTATGGGTGGAAGCAAGAACCTTTACATCCTTGTTAGAAAAACAAGCTGCTGAACAAAGACCAATAAAACCAGTCCCTAAAATTGATATACTATATTTATACATTTTAACTCTCCAATTTTCTTGATAATGATATGAATGTCATAGTAAATTTAAGTTAATCCGTCAATTTAATTGCTTTAATGGATTTGCATCAAATAGAAACAGTGCTCCGAAAAGCTGAAAAATAGAAAATTTATATATCCCGAAATAAATATTATCCTTGTCTTAAGAGATTAATTAAAAGAGAGGTTATTTTCTAATAAAATCATGGAACACAAATTAACAGCTAAGGAAATAAATCGATATAAGAAAAAATATATTGGAAAATTAGCAGTAGCCGCTAAACGCGCAAAAGATTGTGGTGATAGACCATTTATATTTCATTTCCTTACTACATTAAGATGCAATTGCGATTGTGAATCTTGTCTTTGGAAAGATAATGCAGCAAAAGGGGAATTATCTCTTGAAGAAATAAAACGAATCTATCTTGGAGCAAAAGATGCCGGTTTCATAATGACTGTTCTTTGGGGTGGAGAGCCCACGCTTCGTAAAGATCTTTCAGACATAATTAAATTTATAAAAAATAAAGCTGAATTTGCCTTTATTGGAATGGTCACAAATGGATATTTAATTCCAAAACAAATCCATGAATATGGAAAGGATCTTAACCTGATATTAATGTCTCTTGATTCTCCAATTAAGGAGGAACACGATAGAATCCGTGGTTTAATGGGGCTTTATGATAAAGTAATGGAATCTGTAAATATCATCAAGAATGAGTTTCCCCTTATTTCATTACAATTCAGTTTTTCTATTAGTAAATATAATATTCATCGTGTTGATGAGATGATTGAGTTAGGAGATAAAATGGAAGTTCCAGTTGCCTTTAATGTCATAAACACATTACGTCACTATTCAAGTGGAGATGTCGATGAAAAAGGAGTACTATCCGCTACAGATACTGAAATAAGTGCCGTTTTTACTAAAATTTTAGAAGCGAAGAAGAATGGATCTAAAATTTTGAACTCAGAAATGTACTTAAAACATTTTATTGGAGGGAAAAAACCATATCAGTGTCACGCAAGAAAAGTATTCATGTATGTTAATTATAATGGTGATATTGAAAATTGCTTGGAATTAGACAAACCAATAGCAAATTTGCGAGAAATTTCCGTGACAGATGTCTTAGCATTACCGAGGATGAAAAAATTTTTACAAGAAGCAGAAAAATGTAGTAGTTGTAATTCTCCTACGATGGTTGATACCAGTTATTTTTGGGAAGATTTGAGTTTATTAACCAAATCTGGTGGAATTTCACTTGGTTAAATCTCAATACTTCATTTTTTAATAATAAAATATCCTTAATTTTTTAATTTTTTAATAAACTAGTGAAAACTATAATTAAGTTTATAACAATAAGAAACTTGTATAAAACTTATGGAAGTTCCCTAAGAACTTAATTGAATAATGGGAATGATATGGGCGTTTAATTGAGATGCCCTTGTTTAATTAGAATAAAGGTAAAAATAAAATGAAGGATATAAGAAAAAAATTGGAAATCCCTAAAGATGCCTTAAAATCTGTTAATGATTTTTTACTTGATGAAAACAATCCTTTGATTAATGACTTATTTACAGTGATTGACAAATATGGTGGTATCAATGAAATTAACAAGAAAGCAGAAGAATCAAGCAAGTTAGATAATCTAGTTGAGAAGATTAATAAAAAGAATACCGAATATGTTAAGGATATAGAATGGTTGATCGATGCTCGTGATGATCATTCTTTTATAAGTGTTGATGACTATAGAAGAAAAATATTAGGGGACAAAATTTCTGAAGTGGACTTTAATGAGGATTATGCTGTAACCTTAGAACTTTCAGCATGTCAATATTTTCCTTTCTTAATTGATATAGCTAAAGATGCTGTCAAAAATCAAAAGTTAGTTCCGGGTAGAATCATTCGAGTTAGGAAAATGAAAGAACAAGAGGAAGACGGAGATTTACCTGCCATGGCCGCTGCGATGCAAATTATTGGCTCTACTTGGGTCGAAACTCTTGACACAAAGGGAACAGCTCCTGGTCCTGATGGAATGCCTGTAAATGTACATCTAGGTGGACCCGACACGATCACTGGTTATTTTGGTGGTGTAGGACAACCAAATGA
>JAGXNQ010000085.1 GCA_019894955.1 Promethearchaeota archaeon
GGAGATGTGTATAAGAGACAGATTATAATCTTATTACTTCATAAATGGATTCCTGAATTCATCATAAGCATAATTTACATTGGGACATTAATTAGTAATAAGTTCAAATCACGTAAAAATGAATTGACTGAAAAAGTAGATAAAAAATAATAAAACAAAGATGTATCATGTTAAATTTTGAGAAGGAACAAATTGTAATACAGATTGAAGATGTAAAATTAGGAGGTCAACCAGGTGAGAACCCTCCAGTCATGATTGGCACAGTGTTTTATGCCAACCATGCTGCTTTATTAGACGAAAAAACTGGAGAAATCGATAAAAATCTCGCAGAACATGAATTGAATGAATATTCCGAGATTATTGATGAAACCAATATGCAAGGAATTATTGATGTAGTGGGTGGATACCCGGATGCTCTTATTAAGCAATGTGAATTCGTTGCCGATAAAGTTGATTTTCCTTTCTTAGTAGATGGATTAAATGATAGTTCGCGCATTCCTGCAATGGAAGGCTTGAAAGAAATCGGCTTATTAGATAGAGCAATCCTAAATAGCATCGATGACTCAACGAGTGATGCCAATCTTGAGAAGATAAAGGAAATCGGGGTGAAATATGCAGTATTATTAACATTTGGCTCAACTAGCATATTTCCCAAGCAAAAATTGGATTTTTTAAGAAATACCTTGATTCCTAAGGCTCAAAGAGCAAATATTGAGAATATTATCATAGATACAGCTGTTTTAGATTTACCTTCAATTGGAATTAATATTGAAACCGTCGGAATGATAAAAAAGGAACTAGGTTATCCTGCAGGATTTGCTCCAGCCAATGCGATTTATGGTTGGAATTTTGGGAAAAAATTCGGGAAATCGTCTCGATGTGGCGCAATTGCTGCTCAAATGGCATATTGTGTCAATGCAGGAAGTGATTTCGTGTTATTTGGACCAATAAAATTTGCAAAATGTGTCATTCCTGCTATTTCGTTAATTGCGGGGATAAATTCCTACTACAGAAAACGAATTATCAGAAAGAAAATATCGGATAAGTCTCCCTTAACAAAAATTTTCTAAGAGATGTAGGTTAACAACAAATCCGCTGTAATATCGAGGAATTTCGGTAAATTAATATTTATAATTTCTTTTTTGGATTCATCATCCATCAACAACAGTAAAAACATTCCAAATTGATTTACATTTATTTTTTTGAAAAGAATGACAGAATTGGCAACTTTAAAAATAGTTTCTTCTTGAGGAACGGTTCTATATTTAGAAAATATTTTATATAATATGGCAAATTGGGGAGCCATGAGTTGGAATACACTCAATAATTCTTTCGGTTTTGATATTGAAGTGATTTTTGTTGCTTTATGAGTAAAAGATTCAGCCATAATCAACCCATCATTACTCATCAATAACGCTAGATAAATTTTAGTTTCTTTTGAAAAATTACTCAGATTATGTTCAATTAGCTTACGGTTGGGGCTGAGTTTGGCAATTCCTGAGGAAAAAGCTCTCAAGATTGAAAAGGAATCAAAAATACTTGTAAAAAATATTTCAGGTTGTTCACCATTTGAAACATTAGTTAGATGTTGAGTTATTTCCTCAATATTATCCTTGATATCAGGTAATTGTATTATATCTGGATCTGATTTTGATAGAACATACATTATTGGAGTCAGTTGCTCAAAAGTATTTAGGGCTTTTTGAATATTCTGCAGATATTCAATACTTTCTTCAAACCTTTTTTTATCTTTTATATCGATAAAATAAAATATTAAATCTGCTTCATATAGATATATGTGTGCTTTATTAAGGTATTTTTGTCTGAGATTAACTTGACCACCTAAATCCCAAAGAAATATTGAGGCACCAAGAGCCTCGATAGACCGCACTTTAGCACCTAAAGTAGGCTTTACGCCTATTAATTTCGAATATTTCCTATCAACAGAAAGTAGAAAAGATGTTTTACCAGTACTATCTAAACCTGTAAATAATATCTTCAATTTTCGCTGCGATGAAAATGATGTGGAAGGGGAATGTTCTATCTCCATTACTTGCTTTAGAAGGGATTTAAAATGATGTTCTACTTCTTCTTGAGGTCTTATACTTTCAGATAATTCTTTATCGAATTCCTGAAAAAATTCTATAATTAGATGTTTCAGACGATCCATATTGTTATAGAGAAAGCTTCTACGATCTTCATTAATTAATAGGGAAAATGCGGTTGCTGCTCGTCGTTCAGCTTGTCCGATCTTAACGAAATGGAAAAAAGTTAAAGAAGTGGAACGAAAATCAGGAAAAGGAATGATACCAAAATGCTTAAAATCCTTTATTTCGGAATTTTCAAAAATAGAGCCATCCCCTATCAAAAGAGAGAGATTCTTTATTGATATATGGGTGTAATCTCTCATCGTTAATTCGAGTAAATCTTTATGATTTTCAAGATTTACATCTTCTTGAGAATTTCTCCTAATTGGTTGAGGAAACATATAAACAGGCTGAGGACCTAACTTATCATACACTGCGAGTACTAATCCATTGAAAATTGAGGATTTTATTAATTCTTCCATTACCTAAAGCTTAATTATTTGTTTCATTATCAAATATATTAATAGGAATCAATTATACATATAAAATTTTATACTCGACTTATAAATGCTGAAAAAGATTGCGACTTCAATTAGAGAAAACAAAAATATAATTGAAAAAAGAGAGATCGATCCAATTGTTCAAGTAATTCAATCTAAATCCTATAAAAGCAGTAGAATTTTTTCAGATATTGGAGAAGATTCAGCGTCAATTATTGATAATGAGAATCTAATCTTACTGACAACTGATCGGATAAAAACAGAATATATTTTAAAAAATCCATTTGGAGCAGGATTTAGTTCAATATTAGTAGGTATCGATGACATTTATTGTTGTGGAGGAATTCCCTTGGCAGCAAGTTTAATCGTCTCTTTTAAAGACAATCAGATCGGTGAAAAAATATTTGAAGGAGCATTGGAAGGTTCCCAAAAGTTTCGTGTACCGATAGTGCGAGGGCACACTAATCCAAATAGTAACTACAATGAACTCAGTTCCACGATGATAGGTGAAATTAAAAAAAGTGATTATTTATCTGCTAAAAACGCAAAAGTAAATGATGATATCATATTAGCAGTAGATTTTTTGGGTAAAATACCAAATGTAAGTAAATTTTATTGGGATACCGTCACATTCAAACAATCTGATGAAGTTTTGCTAAGAAGAAGGTCAATGAACGTGATTGCACAAAAACATTTAGCTAATTCTGCCAAAGACATCTCCAATGCGGGAATCTTTGGAACGATTTTACAACTTATCAATTATTCTAATGTTGGAGCTGTAATATACATTAATAAGATTGAAATACCCTCTTTTTTAATTAAAAATGGTTATGATCTAGAGACTTATACTAAAATGTATCTAACCACATCATTTATATTGACTGCTCCAGAAGATAAAAGTAAGGAGATTCTCAAGATTTTTAACAGCCATCAAATGAATTCCTCTATTATTGGAAAAATTATAAAGCATGAGCATTTATTAAAAATAAGTGATGGAAAGGAATCACTAAATGTACTTAAATTTTAATTAAACTTGAATCAAGCTGTGAATCTTATGGCTCGTAAAGTACAAAACATCTTTATAATTGCACTATTAATCATTACTTCAATTTCTATAACATCTTTTAAACTCATAGGAAATTCAAATTATCATATACGGCAAGAAGATCAAACAAAAATCCATGCATCTCAAGGTAGTCAAAACTTTACAATTGATACTTACCTTCCATCATTAGTTTGGGTTGATCCTCAACTTAGATTAAATATAAGTGTAAACCAAACTGGACAGATTCAATGCCTTTTTCGTGAAACTGCTGGACAACTATTTTTTAGCTCTGGAAATTATTCGTTATCATTGGTTGGCAATAATATATCTCAAATTTTTTATTTACAAGTAGTTCCTCTGATAACTACATTACCTGGCGTGTACCAGTTTTCTCTCAATATCACAGGAGTATTTTCATATAGTGAAAATTTTGAAATTGTATATGCTCTAGGAGTGATCCCTTTAATTTTGATTTTTTTAGTAATAATAATTGTTCCGATAATTATTCTAGTTAAAAAACCTAAAGGAGTAAAAGTGAAAGAAATGGCTACTGTTGATGAATATGTCCCTACAAGGTCTACAATAGCGGGTAAAATTAATTGTCCAAAATGTCGTAAATCCATTGATGAGGGGTTGACTTTTTGTCCTGAATGTGGTGAAAGAATACCTGAATTTCTACGCTATAATGCTCCATCGGGAATATAAAATAAAAGAAAAAAAATTTCTTAAACTTATCAGATGTTTTAAGCCTTGCGATAATATTTAATTAAGTTTTTCTTACTTCTAGCAGTTTTTATTTATCGAAATTAAATTAAAATTTATGAAAAGAACATTATTGTGTAAGAAAGAAATATAAGATATCTTCTAATAAATACTCAAAACTTGAATCGATTTTGGAGATCATTTAAATGGAATTTAATATCGGATTAGTTGGAAAAGGTAATGTTGGAACATCTTTTCTCCAAATACTAAATAAAAAAAATCCGATTATTATCGACTCATTTGAATATGATATTAAAGTTATAGGAATTTTTGAATACGATGGTGCGATTATAGACCAAAACGGGATAGATTTAGATAATCTGTTAAGGTTAGGAAAAGAATTTCGATCTCACGAAAATTGGAAGTTAGGATATAGAGCAATAGATTACATTGATAAAATAAATCTTAATATAATGATTGAAACTACTCCTACGATGCCTCAAAACGGAGAACCAGCAATATCCCACATTTTGAAAGCTCTAAATAATAATATTGATGTAATTTCTTCAAATAAAGCCCCGTTCTATCTTGAATATGAAAAAATTAAAAAAAATGCAAAAGATAACAATCAACTAATCAGATATGAGGCTACAGTAGCAAGTTGTGTTCCAATTTTATCTATAAAAAATAATTTACAAGGAAATGAAATAATTGGATTGAGTGCAATTTTGAATGGAACTTCAAATTATATCCTCAGTAAAATGTCAGATGAGGGTATTAATTTTTACCAAGCGTTAGAAGAAGCTCAAAATTTGGGTTATGCTGAAGCAGATCCAAATCTTGATATTAAAGGTTATGATGCTGCGGGTAAATTAGTTATCTTAGCAAATGAACTATTAGATTATAACGTGACAATAAGAGATGTAGATATTAGGGGCATTGAAAATATTGATGAAAATGATATTGAATTAGCAAAATCAAATAATCAAGTTATCAAACATTTATCATTCGCTAAAAATGGACGTTTATTTGTAAAACCTCAATGTGTTGATAAAAATTCTTATTTTAATGTTAACGGCTCTTTAAATGTTATAGAATTAGAAACTAAAAACACGGGAAATATAGTACTATCCGGAAGAGGGGCAGGAGGTATTGAAGCAGCCTCAGCAATAATGAATGATTTAATATCTATATTACAAGAAAGAACTAAATTTTCATGAAACATTTAATGTGATTAATGATGAAATTTGATTTTAAAAATAATTTTAAAGGAACCATTTCTATAATTGGGGCAAGTGAAATTGATGAAAAAACAAGGAAGATAGCGTTTGAATTAGGACGTTTACTTGCTCAAAATAATTATGCCGTGTCATGTGGAGGTCTTTCGGGTGTTATGGAAGCAGTTTGTCAAGGAGCAAAAGAAGAAGGAGGACTAACAATTGGACTCATACCATTTAAAGAAAAAAATAGGGCAAATGAATTTGTAGATATTGTTATTCCTGTTCCATTTTCTCAAGCGCGTAATGTTGTGGTTGTACTGAGTGGTGATGTGTGTGTAGCAGTAGCTGGTAAGGCAGGAACATTATCAGAGATTTGTTTTGCTTGGATTTACGATAAACCAATAATAGGTCTTACATGTGTGGAAGGATGGTCTTCTAAAATGGCAGGACAACAACTAGACGATAGAAGAACCGATAAAATTCACGGTGCAGATACACCTCAAGCAGTTATTGATAAATTGAATGAAATATTTACTCAAAATAAATTCAATCCTATAAAAAATATTTAATCGTAAAGATGTTATACTCTACAAATAAACGATCTCCTAACGTGAGTTTTAGAGAAGCAGTTTTAAAAGGACAAGCTTCAGATAAGGGACTTTATATATTTGATAAGATCCCTCTTATTTCGAATGAAGAAATTTTCGATTTTAAGTCATTAAATCTTAAAGAAATCGCATTTGAAATCCTCTACCAGTATTTAGAAGAAGATTTCACAGAAAAAATCTTAAAAAACATCATAAATAAAGCGCTTAACTTTCCAATCCCAACAAAACTCATAACAGATAATAATTATATTTGTTATTTAGACAAAGGTCCAACTTGTAGTTTTAAAGATGTAGGAGCAAGAATGTTGGCAAGTTTCATGGAATATTTTCTTATAGAAGAGGATATAAAAACTATCATTTTAACTGCAACTTCTGGAGATACTGGTGGAGCTGTTGCCCAAGCATTTCATAATAAGAAAAATATCGAAGTAATAGTCCTCTACCCAAAAGATGAGATTAGTACCCTACAACGCAAACAAATGACAACATTAGGAGATAATATTACAGCTATAGGTATCAATGGAAAATTCGACGATTGTCAAAGATTTGCAAAAAATGCATTTGCTGATTCAGATTTATCTCAATTAAATCTTACTTCTGCTAATTCAATTAATATTGGGCGGTTATTACCACAAGCAATATACTATTTTAAAAGTTATTCTGATATCATCGAGCACAAAAATGAGAAAGTGATTTTTTCAGTACCTTCTGGGAATTTTGGAAACCTTACAGGAGGGTTAATTGCAAAGAGGATGGGATTACCAGTAAAGAGATTCATTTCTGCGGTAAATGAAAATGATGAATTCCCATCATTTTTAGCCAAAGGATATTATGAAAAAGTCCAACCTTCTAGAGTATGTATTTCAAATGCAATGAATGTTGGTCATCCTTCAAACTTAGCTCGTTTGATTGAGTTATATAATGGGCATCTTGATGAAGAAGGAAATTTATTGAAAAACCCAGATATTAATGAAATTAGAAATGATATTATATCCTATTCTATTACTGATGAAATTACCAAGGAGACGATTATTGATTTCAACAATAAATTTGATATTTTGATTGATCCCCATGGAGCTGTTGGATGGGCTGCCTTATTGAGATACCAAAATGAATTTCCAACTGAAGAAGCTATTAAGTCGATAAATTTTGAAACAGCTGATCCGGCAAAATTCCCCGAACAAATCATAAATTTAACACATAAACATCCAAAAATACCCAACTCATTAGAAATTATTCGACAAAAAAAAGAAACTCAAATTTCTTTAGAAATAGCTAATTATCACGATTTTAAGACCTTCTTACAAAAGAATTTTTAAATAATAGAATGATCTTTAAATTTACTAAAGAATATATTAGATAATTTCTTTGATTTAATTTAGGTGTAATAATTTTTGGAAATTCAATACTTATCAAAAGGAAAGCAGCCAAAAAAAGCAGAAAAAGAAGAACCGCACAAAATTCTATTTACAGGTTTAGATACAGCTGGTAAAAGTACAATAATACTTGCAATTCAAAGAGAATTCTCAAAAATCGCATTGCTTAAGCCTACTCGGGGCGCTCAACGTCGAATTTTTGAGTTTTTGGGAAAAGATATAGCAGAATGGGATCTAGGAGGTCAAATCTCATATAGAATATCTTATCTTAAAAATCCGGGAAAATATTTCGATGGGACAGAAATTTTAATTTACGTTATTGACATACAAAATCAACCAAGGATTCCCGAAGCAATTAGCTATTTAAAAGATGTCGTAGGGCAATTAAATAATCTTGAAATTGAGCCACCTATATACGTCTTTTTCCATAAATGTGATCCCGCCCTTTTGAGGAATGCTATCAATGAAATGCAGACGATGAGAGTAGATTTAAGAGAGAAAATCAAGAATGCGGCTAATTATAAACAAATTTATTTCTATGATACTTCAATATACAACCTCCCGAGTATAATAAAGGCGATGTCTGAAATCTTGCTAGATCTATATCCAAAATCTCAATTGATTGAGAAGACAATTAATGAATTCGCTCGAAAAGTAGATTCTGAAGGAGTAGTCATGATAGATGATAATTCATTAATAATAGGAAGTTTCTATAAGAATGAAGAAGTCAAAAATCTCTTGTCTGCTTCTACACCCTATTTTCTCACATTAAACGATAGTTTCCAATTTACTCAAGTGTTACCTGGGAAAGAAGCCGAAGAAAATAAAATGGTTGTTCAAAGATTTGGACGAAACTTTGTATTTAAGCAATTAAAGTTAAAAGAAGATAGTCCGCCTTATTATTTATTAATGCTAAAAAAAGATCCGAACCTAAATGAGGAAGATTTTGATTCATTTGCTAATCTACTCAAAGAAATATTAAAAAATTAATTATATACTTCTTCTCTTTCTTATTAATTAAAATTAATAAATCAAGAGTTTTATTATTATTATACAAAATATGATGTATTTCAATACTAATCCATCTTTAAAGATGCAAAATAATAAAGAGAGATCTCATTGATTATATGTAGTAATTGTGGCGCAACAAACAACGAAGCAAAAGGACATATTTGCAGAAAATGTGGTGCTTTACTTCCAGTTTCTACTAAACCTCCTCGTGTAAAAATTGAAACTAAAAAACAACCAGTAAAAAAGGTAAAACAAACTCCATCTAAACCTCAAGAAAAACCCGTAAAACAATCAAAATCACTTGAACTTCAAGAGATTCCAAAAGTAAATGCCTTACCAAAAATAAGGGAAGAAGTAGAGGAAAAAATAGAAGAATTCGAGTCAGAAGTAGGAAATTTTGAAGATTCTATTGAAGATGAAGAGGAAGTTGAGAGAGAATTTTTAGAAGAAATTACCCCTGAACCATACAAAGGCTCAATTATAGCTCAAAAAAATGTATATGGCTCTTTTTCTAAGCAAAAAACAAAATCACCTTTAGAAATACCAAAACCTTTGATAAGAACGACTAAAGTAGAAGAAGTTGCTCCAAGTAATGATTCCTTAGTTCGACAAAAACAATTAGAGCAAGATATGTCTCAAGTTTTGAAATTCCTTTCTGAAAAGATCACTGTTAAAGGATTACCAAGTGAAAAAGAAGAAAAAAAGGAAAAAGTTAAAATAGAAAAAGAATCGATACCACCGGCGAGCATGAACGAAATTCTAAGAAATCTCTTAAAAATTGATTTAAATATTGAAGCATCAGCAATTATCAAATCAGGAGGAACAATTCTTGCATCCGCAATCTCAACTCGTATATCTGATACACTTTTTGGTGTAATAGGTCAAAATTTATCAATGATTGGAAATGATATTATAAATGGTTTAAATGCAGGTAAATTATTGAATATTTCTGTTAGAGGCAGTGAAGGTGTATTAGATTTAGCTCCCATTTCTCAAGATATGCTTTTAATTTTATTTTCTAATCCCCGAATAAAAAGTGGTATTATATACTTTGCTGCTAGCATCGTAAATAAACAGGTAAAACAATATTTGGGGTTAACAGATTGAATAGAAATCTGATAATTGTTTTTGGATAAACAATTTTTTAATTTTAATTGTTTTAAAATATGAATCATTAATTGTTAATTCTTGTAAAAAGGAATTGAGTTGATAAATAGAAACTAAAGGGATGTTATGTTCATTAAATTTTACATGGTTCTGCTCAAGGCTCACCATTACAGGAATCATAACAAATGGAAGTCTCTTTTCAATACTTTTTGAAATTCCTAAAATATTTTGAACCATGCTAGAAAAAATTTCTGGATTTAGCTGCAATGCAAGAGCTCTTTGATATTGCTGATTTGCAGCTTTATTCATTGCACTCCAACAATCTTTATTTTTCCATTGTTTTGCATCAATTAATAAAATTTGGTGCTTAGATATTCCAATTACATCAATTTCATATCTCTGTTGGGATGTTTTTGATTTATAATTAGACTGATCAGAAAATCTAAAATTTCTTATTGTCTTATAATTATTCCTTATAAGAATTTCCTCGACCAATGCTTCAAATCCATTAAAATCTACCAATAATGATAAATTTCCAATATCTTCTTCTAAAATTTGAATGCTTTCAACAATAAAAATGATCTTATCAATTACTATGTAATTTTTATAGTTTCCTTTTTGAATAGAGATGGATTCAAAATTATATAAATAATCTATAATCTCAGGTTCGTCGTTATATTTAAAAAAATTTATTTCTGAGAAGCCAATCCATATTTCCGTTACTTTTGTATCTTTCCCTTTCAAAACCTTGTATATTTCTGAAAAGAAGAGTTTTACGGACTTTACTGATAACGACAATTCCATAGTTTTTATTATATTATAATCTTAAAATAAGAAAGGGAGGGTAACAATTAAATGAAAAATTGAGTATACTAATTATTATTTATCTCCAAATTTGTAAATATTATTCTAAATACCAACCATATGAACTAACTAGTTCATTAATAATTTTCTTTTTTAATATAGAATAATATAATACTTCAGAAATAAATGAATTAAAGAGAACAATTCAAAAATGAATCTTCTACCTAAAGTATTCAAGAAGGGGGATGTTGACGAATTTGAACCCTCTAAAATAATTGACAGTATTATTCAAGAAACAGGTATGGATGAGGAAAATGCTAGAAAAATCACTGAGCTTGTTGTCAGAAGAATCATTAGTTCC
>JAGXNQ010000086.1 GCA_019894955.1 Promethearchaeota archaeon
GTAGTGAGGAGATCATACTTGGGGTCACCTGGGAGATCAGTTATCGCAAGAATTGAAGCTGTTTTTATATTAAATAGTGTACCTAATAAAAATAAAGCTGAAGATTCCATATCAACTCCCTTTACATTAATAGATTGTAAGGATCTTACAAATTCGTTTGTTTCACAAAATAAAGCGTCTGTTGTCCAAAAATCTACTTCTTTTATCCTTGGATTAATGGTTCTACCAGTCTTCATGAGAAGATCCTTTAAATTTTCATTGGGTTTTGATGAATAAACAATCTGATTACCTGTATCCATATTTTGAATCATTTTCAATGGATTATTGATGGATTCTAATAGGGTTTGCAATGAAGCATTTGAACGAATATATTGGGGGCACGTCCCATCATCACAATAAGCTAATTTTGGAACTAAAACATCACCAACGTAGATTTCTTCTTCTTTTCCTTGTATTCCGCCACATAAATCTACTCGCAAGACTACTTTTGTCTTGCAGCGTTTTAAAGCCTCCATTATCATTGCAATATTTGGACAACCAATATTAGATAAAATAATGCTCACTCGAACTCCATTTAGAGATCCGTTACAGACGAGACCGTGCTTAATTTTATTTTGCAATTTTTTAACTAACTTCTTCATAACTATTTTGACAGCAGGTAATATAACAATCTCGTTTACATTTGAGGAAGCGGTTTCTAATAACATCCTCACGATTTTATCGTCCACTGATATGAATTTTAATCCAAAGTTAAGCATTTGACTTTTAATATTATTTAGCATGAATATCTCTTCCAATTATTAATGCAAATTTAGTTATAATTTATAAGTATCTTCCTAATTACTTCAAGACTTATAAAATTAAATAATAATTTTTATTATTCTGGTAAAATACTTTTATCTATAATCATTTAATAGTTTGCTGATTCACTCTGGAGAAGGTTCATGGGTATGGATAATCAATATATAGTTAATAACAAAATTACGAACGAGTTTGTTGAGAAGTACACTAAAACGTTGTACCGGATAGTAGGTCCAAATAAACATTCTGCTATTAAACCTTGTCATTGGTTAGAACAAAGATTAATGACAGGTAGAGACAATCGGAATTGTTATAAAGGTGTTTTTGGAATTCAAAGTCATAGATGCCTTCAAAATACTCCTTCTATGCCATTTTGCAATCACCAGTGTGTTTTTTGTTGGAGAGATATAGAATTAGGAACACTTGGAAGTGAATTCATTGTAGATCCTGATGAACCAAAAGAACTTGTTGACGAGATGATTCGACACCATCAAGACATTATTAAAAACCACTTACCATTAAGGAGATATCTGGATAATTATGAAATAATGATTGATATTATTCATTTCATGTTATATAACCCTGGTAAACACACGATTAAATCGCTATCACGGGAACTTCATATCAGCTCTAATAAAATCGAAAGAGCTGTAAATTTACTAAAAAATCAGAAATTTCTGCATTCTCAACCATCCACATTAAATCAGTATGTACTAGATGGAGATATATCTTGTTGTATTGATTCTAGAGAAGAGGTTGAAAAATTAATTAACCTTGAGCTTACGGATCCTGATAACATCATGGCTGCTCATGGTGAAGCAATGAATCCTAACCACGCCGCTATTTCACTTGATGGTGAACCTTTATTATTTCCAAAAATTAATGGTTTAGTTGGTGAGTTTAGGAATAGAAGAATGACTTCTTTTATTGTAACTAATAGTACGATGACTAAAGTTATTGAAAATATGGATATTTTACCTTCACAATTTTACTTTACGCTTGCTGCTCCTAATAAAAAAATATATCAAAAAACATGTCGACCGATGATAAAAGAGGGTTGGAATCGTGTTCTGGATACAATGAACCTTATTGAATCATTAGATTGCCGAACTTTGATAAGACTTACGGCTGTTAAGGATTTGAACATAAATGAGACTATAATTAAAGAGTATGCCAAAATAATAGAAAAAGCAAACCCTAACTTTTTTGAAATTAAAGGTTTCACATTACAAGCAAAAGCGTTATTAATTAAAGAGCGTTTAAAAAGCGAACTTCCACTTCAAGAATACTTCCCCGATTTTGATTATTTACACAAAATAGCTCTAAAATTCCAAGAAATTAGTGGTTTTCCCATAATCTATGCTAACGAAACTAGCAGAGATATCTTATTTGCTGTAAATTGGGATAAAGATGTGAATCCGATAATAAAAGAACCATAAAAGAGATATTATTTAAAATTCTCACATCTTTTTTGAATAATTAAAAATAAAAAGTATTTCGAATTTACTTTTTTAATCATGCATATTGTTTGCTTGGATTTGGAGGGTGTGCTTATTCCTGAAATATGGATAAATGTCGCTTTAAAAACGGGAATAAAAGAGCTCAAAATAACTACTAGAGATGAGCCTGATTATGATAAATTAATGACAAGAAGATTAAAAATCTTAAAAGAAAATGAAATAACTTTACCAAAGATTCAAAATATAATAAATACGATGGATCCTTTAGAAGGAGCATCTGAATTTATCAATTGGTTAAGAAGTTATACACAGGTTGTTATCGTGACTGACAGTTTTAAAGAATTTGCAATGCCGCTATTAATAAAATTAGGAAACCCGTTTGCATTCTGTCATAATCTTAAAGTAAGTGATGAAGGGATAATTATCGATTATGTTTTAAGAATCAAAGATATGAAAAAGGTAACATTACAGAAATTCAAGGAAATGAATTATGAATCCATTGCAGTAGGAGATTCATATAACGATATTGACATGTTGAAAACTGCAGATAACGGAATCCTTTTTAGACCCCCAGTGAATGTTGAGGAAGAATATCCAAATTTCCCTAGTTTAAAAAGCTATAAGGATTTAAAACAAACCATCAGTAATATCTTTTGTTTTTAAAACTCAGAATTATTTAGAATTAAAGTTAAAGGTAATGCCTTACCATCTTTTTTAATTTTTCAAGGTTTTCTTTTTTTAGAGCGGAAAACTCTATGAATGGGATTCGAGTGTTTTTATCTTTGAAGAAATCATCAAGGTGCATTATTTCTAATCCGAATTCTTCAGCAGACTTCAGAAATAAGTTAGTTATCTTGGTTTTATCAAAATTTGATACTTTATCAATTTTGTTCATAACGATCAATAGAGGTATATCAAAATCATTGAGGAATTTTATTAATTCAAAACTTAGTGGAATTGTTTGTTTATTCTGAATAAAATACTTCTGAATCTCATCTTCAATTCTTAGGATATTAAGTATGATGAAACACAAAAAATAATCCTCATGATGCTTCTCTATATGTATTACAATTTGTTTCTTTACATGCTCCACCCTTCTATGACTTGATTGACTCATGTATCCAAATCCCGGCAAATCAATCACTTGAAATTTCATATTAGGTTGAGTTATTGGTCTAATTAATAAAGTACTCCCGGGGGATTTTCCTCTTTTACCCTTAAATTTGCGGGGGTTGGAAAGAAGTAATCGTGTAATTGAGCTTTTCCCAACATTCGAGTTTCCAATGATTAATAGAGATGGTTTTTGCGTCATGATAATATAAACTAAAATAGATTCAGATATCCAAAAAATCATCTTTTAGAAAATCTTCAATCATTTGTTTCTTTTCTTCTTCTTTGATAACAGGACGAGTACTTATTGGCTCTCCGACTTGATCTAAAAGTTCTTTTAGCCCTTGTACAGAGACATTTACTTTAAATTTGCTACCTCTCATATATCGAATGATTTGTTTATCATTTAGTGTTAATCTTAATATATACCCTAGACCAAAATAAAATTGGTGTTCTAGGATTGGATCAATAGGGCTCTTACTGGTTACCTCTTTTAACATTTCATATAATAGTTGTTTACTCGCAATATGGTCCTCAGATTGATATACCATGTAGTGAAGGGCATGATACCATATTTTATCTCGTTTATTACTTGCTTGTTCGATGAATTTTTCTGGACTTATAATTTCTTTTACAGTTTCCTCTTTCCGTTCCATTAATTCTTGTTGTATTCGTTTTTCCAGCTCACTTGAGATTCCTGAAGTTGAAGGTATTGATATATCTTGCTCTAATTGTGGGGATCCATCTTCTTGCCTAACAGATTTCATTGCTTCCTGCATTTCTTTAAGCTCATCAAATCCAATCTCATCAAGGTCGGAAAAATCTGTTAATAACGATTCTTTTTCAGCCATATATCTTTCTTTTTCAAGAGATAACTTTTGATCTTCTTCAGTTGCATCCTTTGAGATAGGGGGATCAATGGGAATATCTTCATCTAATTCATCTGCCTCACGCATTTTATCGATTGCATCTTGCATAGCTTGTATTTCTTCAATATCAAGATCATCCATATCAGAAAAGTCAGTTTCAAGTGATTCCATCTCTTCAAGATATGTTTTTAGATCATCTTTTAGGTTATTTAGATCAGGATCTCCTCTCTCTAGATCATCTTCCAAGTGGTTTTTTTCGTCTTCAGCCATCTTTATCCATGTAAAAAATGAATGTTTTTTTTTCTTCTAAGATAATAAAAACAATCTAATTCTTTAAATTTTAAGATTCTTTCAATAAATTTAATTAGTGGTTTAATCAAATTGTCATGAATGAATTAAATTTAGATGATTTTAAAGGTATCATTTTTGACTTGGATGGAGTCATATATGATATCACAGAAGCTATAAAAAAAGCGGTGGAAGATGGAATAGAAAAATATCAGATGAATGTAAGCCGTGACGAAGTGATGGAAGAAATTGCTCATCTTATAGAAGATATCCAAAATTATCCCGTACCTGAAATAATTTTAAATTCTTATACCTTATTAGATATCAAGTTTTTAGAAGGATTAAGCTTTTTCAAGAAATTAAGAATAGGAATTTATCTTTTTACACAATTTAATCAATATAAAGATGAAGAATCTAAAATTTTTGAGGGAATTGCCAAGTTAATTAGTAATCTATCCAGGAAAAATCTAAAATTGGCCATTTTAACTAATAATAAAAGCTCATATGCGGAAGAAGTATTATCCAAATTCAATTTAACCAAATTTTTCGATCCTATTATTGGATTTAATGACGTCTCAAAAGTAAAACCAGATCCAGAAGGTATTTTGAAAATTCTTGAAATATGGAAGATAAAACCATCTCAAGCTATTTTTGTTGGAGATATGACAACTGATATTGATGCAGGAAAAGCAGCAAACGTTAGAATGATATGTGTATCGAGTGGGTTAGCTAAGAAAGAAACATTGATCGAACATGAACCAGATATTTTAGTAAATAACACGGAAGAACTCATCAAAATTTTCAATATATAACAGATTTGATAATATGAAACAAAAAGGATTAAAAAATAAAATAGTAAATAGAAAAGAATTAGATTAAGACTTCTTGTATAAAAATCTCTGCCAACTTGAAACATTTGGCATCTCTAACGGCATTCCCTTTCTTTTGCGAATCTCCAGGATAAGGTCTTCTTCTATACTCGCAGGAACTTTTTCAAATCCTAGAAATTCATATCCGAAAAATGCTCTTCCTTGAGTTGAGCCTCTAATTTCATCAGCGATACCAATTAATTCTGCTGCAGGAAGTTGCCCTTGAACTCGCACGTATTCTCCTTCAGGAATCACATTTAGAACTCTTCCCCTATGTTTATTGATAATTGCTAATACTCCGGATTCCGTTCCTTGGGGGGTTTTTACATCTATTCTCTGAACTGGTTCATATAAATGTGGTTTAGCATCTAACATTGCCATGGAAAAACCCGAAAAGCTCATACTAGCTATTTGATTGTATCCCGTATGTGCTGGGTCTTCATGAATCGTTAAATCGGTGAATACGACTTTTATACCTGTAGCTGGTTCCTTTGCTAATATTGTCCCCTCTATCCATTCTCTAAAGGCTGCAGATAAATAAGATTTGATCCTATCAAACCGTTGGAGACCAGTAGTACCATTAACTAATAAATTGCCATTATACACGTCAACAATTCGTCGTGCTTCTTTTGCATCCCATCCTGCTTCATCGCGTAAAATTGTCGCTTGACTTTTAGAATCCATTAAATCGTTGATTTTTCCGCTCTCTATTATTTTTTCTGTTATTTCATCTAAAGGTTCCATGTGCATGAGCATTCTATTATGACTATTGGAGGATTTAGTGTGAAAATTTTTACTACTTGTTGTTATCTTTTCCCTATAGACAATTATAGGCTCACCGATATTTATCTTGACCTGATTGTTAATACGCTTGGTGAGAATATCAATTTGAAGTGGATCGATACCAGAGAGAATGTATTCCATCGACTCTTTATCAAGGCGGAATTTAGCTGTTGGATCGGCTTGGAGCCATTTTCCAACTACATCTCCAAGCTTTGCGATATCGTGTGGATCTTTTGGTTTAATACTTCGTGATACCACTGCTTCGCAAGCATAACTAATTTTTTCAAATGATGGAATCATTGCTTGTTCTTCTTTACTTTTGGGTACATCACTCGCATTCATAAATGTTTCACCAGAAGGACAAATAAACCCATAAATTGCAAACAGGTTTCCTGCCGGAATTTTTTCAATATCTAATAAATCGGTGATTTCCATCACTCCTAATCGTTTAACTCTGTTTGACGTTCTATTGCCAACTAAATAAATTGAGTCTGTTTGATGAAATGTTCCAGAAAAGACCCTACCAATGAGGGTTGGTTGATAATTCCTCTTAGGATCGAGAAAAATTTTAGTAATCATTCCGTATAGCGGGCCATTAGGATCACTCGCTACAAGAGCTTTACCTAACTCAGAATCCAAATCTCCACCCCAAATATGGGGGATTCTATACTTCGCAGCAGTTACTGGGTTGGGTAGATGATCTACAACCATTCTGAGCATTGGCTCATCTAATGGAAGATTATCTCTTAACCATTGAATATCTCCATCATTATATTTCTGAAAGACATCTTGGGGTTTTAGCCCCTTTTCAAGTAGTATCTCATATGTGAAGCCCCAACCGTGTTTTGCAGAACCCACAGCAACGCTATTCTTAGCAAAATCGACATTCCAGCCTGATTCTTCAGGGCGGATTTTTTTAATTAACTCATTTACTTGACGTGATATTTTATCTATTTTTTCAAAAGTTGCTTGGGGACTGAGTTTAAGCTCACTTATTAAGCGATCTACCTTATTAATGAATACTACAGGCTTACAATATTCTTCTCCTACAGCAAGTCTAATATTGGTTTCAGTTTGTGTCATGACACCTTCAAGGGCGTCAACTAAAATAATTGCACCATCAGAACCCCGAAGGGCTCGTGAAACTTCTCCCGTAAATGAAATATGCCCAGGTGTATCATTAATCTGGAATATATAAGGCTCAGTGTCTTCTGGTGTTCGTTGGTCTTCAAATGAAAGTAAAACGACAGAAGTGAAAATTGTAATACCTCTAGCTTGCTCTTCCTCATCTGAATCTGTCATCTGGAGCTGACCGGCATCTTCTTCTCTCATTAGACCAGCTCTACGTAGTAGATAGTCTGTTGCTGTTGTTTTGCCATGGTCAATATGGGCCACGATTGAAAAGATTCTTTTCTTTTCAAAGTTCGTGTTTGATACCATACGGGCAATTTCTTCAGGGTTTTTTACTTTAACCATAAGTACTTCACATTTTAAATAATTTAACTATTTATAAAATTCTAATGTTATAATATAAGAAAAAGTGAATGAAATCATAAAAATTTTATGAATATACGCAATAAATCGTCAATTATGAAAAATAGTAAGTATCTAATCCCCCAATAATCCCATCTCTTATCAAATAAATTTAGGATTCATGAGAAAATCTTGCTCTTTCATAAATGAATGGTAAAACCATGTTTCTTAATACGTAATTTGCTTTTCTACCTGAACTTGTTGTTACATTAACCGATTTTGAGATATTACTTACTTCAAAATTATCGGGAAGTTTAAGCATTGCAATATTTTTTAAGAAATCAACAAATTCTGTAAATTTTCGCATGGTTTCAATCCAGAGATAACCATCCTTTTTAATATAATTAGGATTTTTCATCATAAATTTACCAGCATGGGATTTTTCTTTTAGTAGTGGACCTTTTCTCAGGTAAGATTTCGATATTATTGGATTTGAACAATAGATTGCAAGATTATATTCGTCAATTTCATCTTCAAAATACATCTCAAATTCAATTTTTCCAAATCTTTTTGCGTGAGAGGGTTCAATTTCACCATTTGATTTAATACTATCTCCAAGAGAATATAACTTATCCCTGCTAATCGTGTAATGTATTTCATGATTTAAATTCTTGAGTTCGATTATGTAGAAATTATTTCGAGCTGTAACTTCATTTTTTGGTTCTATATATTCTGGGATTTTTGCGATTTTAAACATATCCTCTTTAGGATTCTTCAGGAATTCTTGAATTTTGTGGTTACAATATCTATAGGATCTTTCAGAAATAGCTGCTGCAACATTTCGATTCTGGTCGATTGGATCAATGATGATTAACGCATCATCACGCATGTGAGGTTTTTTTCGTATTTCTTTGATGGGTCTATTATAATAATCAAGAGGATTACGGATTAAATTCTTAAAGTTATTAAATAAGTTTTGTAAGTTCTCATAATGATAAATGAGTAATTCTGCGCTATAACCAATAAACCCTGCCTTTCCTACTGCACTCTTATCACCATAACTATGGCATGCTTTAAAAAATTGTTTTAACAACCTCACGTCATTTTTTTGGGTATCCGTGAGATTATCTCTGACGAATCGCCCATGCCAAGGAGAACGATCCACAGAAGTAATAGGTCCGTTTTCTTTTATGTAATCTAATTCTAGATCAAAATATAATACAATATCAATTTTAAGATCAATTTCTTCTGAAACATAGTCAACTTTAACGTATGGATGTTCAGCATAGAGCAAGTTAGGGTTGTTGAACTCAGCCGTGTTTAATGCTTTGATAATCCATTCATTACATAAAAAGAGAAAATCCTTCTTGGATTCCTTTTTACGTTTATTTTTGCTCATTCCTTCATATTTTGGTGAGAATTCATTGAAGTTTAGCCCAATAAAAAAATCAATGTCAAAATCATTCCTTAATTGGGTTTGTTTAATACCCGTTGAACCTTGAGGTTCCATTGTCGTATATTGGATGTCTTTCTCTCGAGCCCTTTTCTCTAGCAAAATTTTTAATTTGTTAACTACATGATTAATGGTTGAGATTTCGTTTATCGTTGGCACGATATCCTTCAATACATTCTTGTATATTTGCTCGACGATTGACATGTGTTTTTAATATAAAATAGTGAGAATCATTTGGATGAATGTTATGTTAAATTAAAATACTGAGTCTTTGATTATAACTTTTTGGATGAATGTTATGTTAAATTAAAATACTGAATCTTTGATTATAACTTTTTGGATGATTTAATCCGTAGAGACATAAATATAAGTTTACATTCCCCACCAAGGGTGATTGACTTTTCTCATGAGTATTATATATTCTCTAAGAGCACTTTTTTGGTCAGTAGTGAGTTCATCAACAAATTTGCCAAGTAATTGCCTTACGTGAGATTCTGGGACACTTACAAAAAGAGTCTCATCTCTACCTATATCCTTCCCAATTTCTATTCCACGAATAGAAATCGCGACTTCAGAATCTTTTTCAGCACGTTCGAGAGTTTTTCCTTTATCTTGAATTTGATGAACTCGCCGTATTTTTTTTCCTTTATCAGTAATCAATTGTACTTTTGGTAGAAGCGTTCCTGCTAGCACTTTTACGCCAAAAACAGCGGGGTCAGAATTTCTAAAAACAAAATCGGGAAACATCTGTAATTTAGCCGGTAATATCAATTCACTCAAACCCTTTGCTGTATCTTCAGCTTTTCTTACTTCCGCATACTCAATATAGTCTTCTAATAATCGATAAATCACGTTGTTTGTAAAAATTCTAATATTATCTGTTAAAGCTTGTTCTTGAGCCTCAGGTAAGATTTTAACATTAAATCCAAGAACGGCGGCAGAATAGCGATCAAAAGATTTTACAATATTAGCATTAATAACATCTTCTTTTTTGATAGGCCCCACATCTGCTATGCTAATTTTTACATCATTTAAACTAAAATGATTTTCTAATGCTTCTAATGATCCAAGAGTATCAGCTTTTAGAACAACACCAGCCTTGTCGGTCTTAATTCTAATTGCTTGTACCTCATCATCAATTTCAGCATATATCTTTTCTTCTTCAGAAGGTGAACTAATTACCTTAAATGGAGATCCTGCAACGACATCATCTATATTTGGAGCCAAGATTTTAATTCCTGCAGCTGCACTTACAAAATCTTCAGAATCAAATTTCTGACGAGGATCGCGAATCTCATCAAGAGGTTTTGGACGTAATATCGCACGTACTTTTGATTTAATAGGTTTTTCTAACCCACCTACATAAAAATCATCGCCTTTCTGTAATACACCATCATAAATTAAGATATCCATGGTGATTCCTTGTCCTTTTTCCTTCTTTACTTCTAAGACTACTCCTTTCGCAGGACCTTCTGAAAATTGTAAATTTGCGGTTAGATATTGTTGAACTAAACCCATTAAAACCATCAGCAAAGTGGAAATTCCTTCACCAGTTTTCGCACTTGTTGGCACAATTGC
>JAGXNQ010000087.1 GCA_019894955.1 Promethearchaeota archaeon
TTAGAATACCTTGATTTAAGTTGGAATCAACTATCTAATATTCCATCTGAAATATTTAATCTTGAAAAATTAGAATATCTAAATCTAAGTCATAACAATCTTGATAGACTGCCATATAAATTAGATAAACTAAAAAATTTAAAGGAACTCAAGTTAAATGGCAACTATATAGAGAAAATCCCTCCTTCCTTAGAGCAGTTCACAAAATCTTTAAGTAAATTCAAGATATGATTCCGTTTAGGAAGGTATTAGATAATCTGGGAAAACTATATATATATTGTAAATCTAACTAAGTTCATTGTTTAAAATTAACAGATGATGCGAAAATGGAAGAAAAAAAGAAAATGGTTAGTGGTGGAGACATTCTGATTAAATGTCTACTGGAAGAAGATATTCGATATCTTTTTGGAATTATTGGTGGGCAATTTTTAAAAATGTACGAAGCAATACGTGAATGGGGTAAAGAGAAAGGAATAGAAACAGTAATGTTTAGGCACGAACAAGCGGCAGCACATGCTGCGGATGCATGGGCAAGAGTTACGAATAAACCTGGTGTGTGCTTTGGTACTGTTGGTCCTGGAGCAACCCAACTTGTACCCGGTGTAGGTGCTGCTTGGTCTGATAACATTCCAATGGTTGCCATAGTTCCTCAAGTTAACTCGAAATTTGCTGATGCATTTACGTTACAAGGAAATTTGGATCAAATCACGATGTTTAAACCCATAACGAAATACCAAAAATCAGTAAGAAATATTGATGAAATTCATGATGCTGTTCATAAAGTATTTCGCGAGGCTACGAGTGGTCGTCCAAGACCCGTGTTACTCGAAATTTACGAAGATGCATTCTTAGCTGAGAAAGAAGAAAGTGAAATTTCCATCCTACCTACACAAAATTATCGAGCTATGGCTAAACCTGCTGTAGATGGCGAAACAATAAAGCAAGCACTTGAAATGCTGAAGAATGCCAAGAAACCTTTGATAGTATCTGGAGGAGGTGTATCTAGGTCCGGAGGTTGGAATGAACTACAAGAATTTGCTGAATATTTAAAAATACCTGTAATGGCAACTGTCATGGGTGTTGGGACAATCTCAAATAAATCTCCTTCCTTTATTGGAACAACAATTAACGGTGCTGGGTTAAAAGCAGGACCAGAAGCTGATTTAGTTTTAGTTTTAGGATGCAAATTCACTCATATAATGGCTCATGGTGATGAACCATTCTGGAGAGATTCCCAAGATATGATTCAGGTTGATATCGATCCTTCAATCATTGGACGTGCAAAACCAATAAGTCTTGGCATAATTGGGGATTGTAAACAATTCTTAAAACAAATCCTTGAAGAAGCAAAGAAATCGGGGAAGATTGAAAAAAGTGAATGGTTAGATGAATTAATCCAACTAAAACAAACTCAAATGACGGGTTTGATTAAAAAGGCTTCAAAAGATAAAATACCTATAATTCCTCAACGCTTAGTAAAAGAATTTTATGAATTCATGGATGAAGATGCAACTGTCATTTTGGATGGTGGAGATATTACTTGTTATGCGTTAGAACAAATTGATTTTTATAAAGTTCGACCTCCCCTTTCCCTCTTACAACCTGTTGGTATGGGTCATTTAGGGGTTGCTGTTGGGTATGGAATTGGTGCGAAGTTAGCAAAACCAGATAAACAAGTCATAGCGATGTGTGGTGATGGAAGTTTCATGATGAATGTCCAAGACTTAGAAACCGCTGTTCGATTGGGATTAAAAAATCTCATCTTCGTGATAGCTAATAATAATGCATGGGGAATGCTAAAATCTGGCCAGAAATTATTCTGTGGTAAACGTTATATTGATGTGGACTTCAATGAGTTTGATTATGCTAGAATGGCAGAGGGGTTTGGATGTTATGGAGAAGTCGTCACAGATCCTAATGAAATAAAGCCAGCTTTAGAGCGTGCTAAAAATTCTGGAAAACCAGCGGTTATAGATGTAAAAATAAGCTGGTCCACTCCAGATTCGACAAAATTGCTTGGCTCAATGGGGATTCTCTAAGAGTAAAATAATCTGAATGGATATAAATCATAAATTTTTTCATTTTTTTATAATAACTAAAAATTGATGTGAATTGTAATGAAAGCAGCCGTTTTTAAAGGAAAGGAAAGTGTTGTAATTGAGGAAGGGTTTGAAAAACCCATTATCGAACCTGATGAGGTCTTAATTAGAGTCAAGAAAGTTGGAATATGCGGTTCAGATGTGGGATCCTATGAATCTGGGGGTCCTTACTTACCTGAAAAAGTAATTGGTCATGAGTTCTCGGGAGATATTGTAGAAATTGGTGAAAAAGTAAAGAAAATTAAGTTAGGGATGAGAGTTACAGTTAATCCTCAAATTCCTTGTTACGAATGCTACTATTGTCTGCATGATCTCGAAAATATGTGCAAATTACAGAATTATTCCTATGGTACGACTGAACATGGGGCGATGAGAGAATTTTTTAATGTAAAAGCAGAAAGAATTCATATTTTACCAGATAATGTTTCATATGAGGAAGGGGCGACTGTAGAACCTCTTTCAGTTGCGGTATATGCTGTTGAGCAATCCGGCTTTCAACTCGGACAAAGTGCAGCAGTTATAGGTGCTGGACCAATAGGACTCATGATAATTCAGGTTTTGAGAGCTGCTGGAGCTAGTAAAATCTATGTATTAGAACCAGTCGAATCAAAGCAGAAGATTGCATTAGATTTAGGAGCTGATAAAGTTTTTTTGCCGAAAAATTGGAATAAAATCGGACGACTTACAGAAAAACTTGGTCCCAATCATGTATATGATTGTGTTGGACTTTCCGAAACTTTCAGTAGCGCCTTGAAACTCGTGCGGAAGGGAGGTAAAATTACCCTAATTGGCATGCACGCCAGTACATTTGAGCTTAATAGTATCTTATTAATGACCACAAACAATATTTCAGTGAGAGGTGTTTATGGTTATAATCATGATATTTTCAAAACAGCTATTAATCTATTTGATCAAAAAAAGATCAAGATTGATTCTTTAATAACTAGTAGAATTAAATTAGACCAAGTTCCTGAAATGTTTAAAATACTTGGAAACCCACCACATGATGAACTAAAAGTAATTGTTGAATTTGATTAATATAGTTCTTTTTTTTTTCTTATTTTAATAGACTTTATATATTTCAAGTACTATTTTGATAAAGATTTATAAATCCATGTGACACTAAATAAGATATTCACCTTGATAGTGAATAATAAACAGAGGTTAGTCTAATGGAATTAAAAAAAAGTCCGTATGATGCCAAAATCTGGACTAAATCTTACGATAAACACGTAAACCATAATTTACCTTATCCTACAGAAGGATTGGGTGTACTATTCGATAGAGCAATGAAGAAATATCCTGATCGAATTGCCTGCTATTTTATGGAAAGAGAAATGACATTTCAAGAACTTAATGATTACGTGCATAGTTTTGCAACATTTTTGCAAAAGAATGGTTTGAATAAAGGGGATAGAGTAGCAATAAATTTAGCGAATTGTCAACAATATTTGGTAGCACATTTTGCCACATTATTAGCTGGGGGGGTTGCTTCAGGATGTTCACCTTTAATGAGTGCAACCGAAATTGCGTATCAAATTAATGATAGCGGAGCTAAATTCTTTGTAACTTTAGATGCGTATTATGAAAAAGTATTAACAAAAGTCTTAGATAAAGTACCAAACTTAGAAACGATAATAACTACGAATATTAGTGATTATATGGGATTATCTAGTATAAAAGTAGCTTTAGGGAAAATGATAGGAAAAATACCAAAAGGTAAGGTGATTCCACATCCCGGCAAAAATGTTCTAGATTTTAAGGAAGTTATCAAAACTGAAAGAAATGTGCAAAATGTAGAAATTGATATTGAAAAAGATCTTGCGTTATTACAATATACTGGTGGAACAACGGGTCTACCAAAGGGAACAGAACTCACTCATAAAAATATAATCTCGAATATTACGCAAATATCTACATGGATTGATAGAACTCAAGCTGAGCAAGAAGTTTCAGTTAACTTATCTGCATTTCCATTATTTCATTTAGCGGGATTAGCGATGAGTATGACCACACTATATCTTTCTGCATCTCAAATCCTAATAGCAAATCCAAGAGATAGCAAACATATTATTAAAGAGATGATTGCGAAAAAACCCGTGATGATGGTAAACGTCCCAACATTGTATCTAGCAATAAAAAACAATGAGATGGTAAAGAATATTCCTAATGAAGTACTAAACGAAGTTGAAGTATACATTTCAGGAGCAGCTCCATTTCCGGCTGAAGCGATTAATGATTTTGAATCTACTTTAGCAGCAAAGAATAAAGTAATGGAGGTTTATGGGATGACTGAAACTTCACCAATCCTGACAATGAATCCCTATTATGGAAAAAAGAAGATTGGAACTGTTGGAATTCCTGTACCTGATACAGAAATTCGCCTTGTTGATGTAGAAACTGGAGAACAAGTTGAACTCGGAAAACCAGGAGAAATTATATGCAAAGGACCTCAAGTTACTAGAGGATATTATAACAAACCAGAAGCAAATTCAAAAACAATTGATATCGATGGTTTTTTGCACACTGGTGATGTTGGCGTGATGGACGAAGACGGCTACATTACAATAGTAGATCGGACAAAAGACATGTTGATTGTCAGTGGATATAAGGTGTACAGTGTTCACGTTGAAGACATCTTAACAAAACATCCCAATATTGAAATGGTCGCTATAATAGGTTTAAAAGATCCTGACCGACCTGGTAGCGAGACAGTGAAAGCTGTAGTTCAACTTAAAGAAGGAATTGAACCAACAGATAAGATTAGATCAGAATTGAAGAATTATGCTGCAGAACATCTCTCAAAATATGAAAATCCACGGTTATGGGAATTTAGAGAAACTTTACCATTAACTACTGTAGGAAAAGTCTTAAAACGGGCATTAAGAGAAGAAACAAAAGAATCAAATTAAATTTTATAAAACACCTTTTTTTTTCTAATTTTATAAACTTATTTTAATGATTCTGTTGAATATTTGATTATATATATAAAAATTAAATTCTAAAAGAATGAGTTGAAATAAATGAAGAAAGGACTAGTTCAATGTATAGATGACGAGATTTTAAATAAACTCTCATTAAAAAACCGCTATAAATTCCTAAATTTTAATTTAATGAGTTATTTAAAACCTAAACATTATGATCTACTCAAGGAAGCCCAAAAGTTTTTTAGAAATTTTGAGAAAAGCCATGACATAAATCATACTGAAGATTTCTATGAATGGATACCAGAAATCGGTAAAGCAGGGTTTATAACACGGGTACATAAGTTCGACAATTTAGGGTTAAATTTTGAAACATATGGAATGACTGCTGAGTTTATGAGAGTGATGGCAATGGATTTTTTTGATCCCCAACTTGCAATGGGCGCTGGTGCTACAGTTTTAGCAGTAAATCCATTAATGCTTCATCATGAAAATGAAGAAATACGTCTACGTGCTCTTAAAGAGTTAGTTAATGGTGAAAAAATTGGATGTATTTGTATCACGGAACCTGAGAGAGGTTCAGATGCAGTTCACATGTTAACTACTTGTGATGAACAATCAGATGGCAGTTTTATTGTAAACGGTACAAAAATTTATCAAACGAATGGTCCTAAAGCAGATTGGGCTGTAATTTATGCGGTTACCGAAAAAGATAATGGGAACACGATGTCTCAACTTCTTGTAGATACTAGTTGGGAGGGATGGTCTGCTGAAAGAGTAAATATTCCATGGACACCAAGGATCTATATTGGAAAAGAAACAATGACTAACCTAAAAGTCCCAAAGGAATGTGTCTTGGGAAAACCAGGTGAAGGTCGTTCCCATTTATTTGAAGGATTAAACTTAGAACGAATTGGTATAGTTTGTCTGAACGCAGCAGAAGCATGGAATGCTTTTACTCATGCTGTAATTTATTCAAACATGCGCAAGCAATTTGACTTAGAAGTACTTAAATATCAAGGAGTGGGTTTTCCTTTAGCTGATATATGGTCTGAAATCATGAGTTTAACTCTTGCAACCTTGAATCTCTGTCAATTGATTGATGATAAAATGGAGAAATTAGGAACTTTACCAAAGGAGTTCAATTTAGCATTAATGGCAACTGCCTCTCAATTGAAACTTTTAAGTACTAAATTAAATCAACGGGCGTGTTATGAATGTGCAAATATCATGGGCGGCGCAGGAGTATGTGACAACACCTTAATGCATGATTTATTAGGCATATCAAGAATCCAAGAGATTGGTGGTGGAACAAGACAAGTGCAGGAATATATCCTCAGCATGGGATTGAGGCAATTATTTAAAGCACTTTAATATTTTTATTTTTATTTTCTTCTTGTTTCTAAATCAGATTTACAATATAATAAATTAAAATTACTTTTAATTGGATTAATATTTAAACTTTGAATTTTACTGATTCATTTCTATGGAATTATCATTGAAATTCACGAAATTGTCGGTGTAAATAGTCTTGTTTAAACCGTTTTACTAAGTAAGAAGATTCTAAAAATATTTAAATAACAAAATTGAACTTTACTTAGGTATAATTCACAAATTATTGTAATGAAAATGAATATAGAAGATTTCGAAGACATAATATATGAAAAAGAAGAAAATGGGATATGCACAATCACTTTTAACCGTCCCAAGAGAAGGAATGCATTATCTTACGTTTCCTTTTTAGAAATTTGGACTGCATTGGATGATATGGAAAAGGATAAAAACGCTCGAGTACTAATTATGACGGGTTCTACAGAAGGTCGAGCATTTTCTTCAGGGGGTTATTTTAACATGAGCAAGGTCACCACAACTCCAGAAGAAATAATGAAGGAAATAGATTTAACGGATATTGCTCAAAAAAAAACCTGCATGAAATTTTGGAATTTTAACAAGCCTGTTATTGCTGCAATAAATGGTTTAGCTATTGGGGCGGGAATTACAATGCCTTTAGTGGGAGCCGATTTAATATACATGTCAGATGATCCTGAAACTTATTTATGGATAAATTTCGTTAAACGTGGAATAGCACCAGAATTTGGACTCTCATTTATCCTGCCGTTTTACTTAGGATTTCAAAAAGCGAAGGAAATCATATATTTTGGGGATAAAATTAGCGCGAAAGAAGCTGAAAAACTGGGATTGATAAATAAAGCTCTTCCTCCTGAAGATTTAATGCCATTTGTCAGAAAACAGGCCGAAAGATTAATCCCTCCTAAAGCTCCAAGTTTATCTTTAAAATTAATGAAGAAAACCATGCATGATTACTTTAGAGAAATAATATCAGATACACTGGATAAAGAAAATGAAACTCTTCGTGCATTATTTAAAACACATGATATGAGAGAATCTACGAAATCTCTCATGCAAAAGAGAGAACCAATCTTTAAAGGAAAATAAATTTTATTTAATGTTTTCTTAATAAAAATGCTTTTTTATGTAATCAGTTAAAAGTGATTTATAATGATTTTTCCATCATAAATTAGAATAGTGATATCTAAAAATGAATGTTATTAATATCGGTTTCGACAATAGCAAGTACCTAAAAGAGCAATCTAAAAGCATAATGGATCGAGCTGCTCAATTTGGAAATAGATTATACTTAGAATTTGGAGGAAAATTGCTATCTGATTACCATGCTTCAAGAGTTCTCCCGGGTTTTGATCCAAATGTAAAATTGGAACTTTTAAAGAGACTTAAAGACAAAATTGAGGTTATAATCTGTATCTACTCGGGGGATATTGAAAGAAGAAAGATGCGAGCAGATTTTGGAATCCCTTATGATATCGATACAATGAAACTGATTGATGAACTTCGAGAAGGTGGAATCAATGTAATTGCAGTAGTAGTAACACGTTTTAATGATCAGCCTATTGTAAAGCAATTCATTAACAAACTTGAAAGGCGGAATATAAAGGTATACACTCATCAGTCAATCAAGGGTTATCCCACTAATATCGACTTAATAGTAAGTGAAGAAGGGTATGGTGCAAATCAATATATAAAAACAACTAAACCAATCATAATTGTCACAGCACCGGGACCTGGAAGTGGAAAGATGGCAACTTGCCTCTCTCAAGTATATCATGAAAATCAAATGGGACTTGAAGCAGGTTATGCTAAGTTTGAAACCTTTCCAATTTGGAATCTTCCTCTAAAACATCCAGTAAATATGGCGTATGAGTCTGCAACGGCTGATATTGGAGATTTCAATCAAATTGATCCCTTCCATCTTGAAACTTATGATATTACTGCAATCAACTATAACAGAGATGTGGAGATTTTTCCCGTAGTTAAGAAAATCATGCGTAGGATTATGGGAAATAAATTAGTATACAAATCACCAACTGATATGGGTGTAAATATGGCAGGATTCGCAATAACTAATGATGATTTGGTTCAACAAGCAGCTAAACAAGAACTAATTCGGAGATTCTTTCGATATAGTTGCGAATATGTAATGGGATTAACTGAAAAGAAGACTGTACAAAAAGCTGAACTATTAATGAAAGAATTAAATCTTTCGCCACTTGATCGTAAAGTAGTGAAAAAAGCACGTGAGGCTTCTATACTTTCCCGAAAAAAAGGAAAAGGTAATGAAGGGGTATTTGCGGGAGCTGCTTTAGAATTAAAGGATGGAACAATTATAATAGGAAATAATTCTCCACTCATGCATGCTGCTTCTAGTTTAATCCTAAATGCTATCAAGGAATTAGCTCATATTCCTGATGAGATTCATCTCTTATCTCCAAATATATTACGTTCTATAAGTACTTTGAAGTCTGAGATTTTTAACCATAAAAGATTGAGTCTTAATCTTGAAGAAACTCTTATTGCCTTAAGTATTAGCGCTGATTTCAACCCCTCTGCAATGGTTGCAATGGAAAAACTTAAAGATCTTAAATACTGTGAAATGCATTCAACTCATATACCCACGCCCGGAGATGAGGCCGGATTAAGAAGATTAGGTCTTAATATAACTTCAGATCCTAATTTTTCATCGAAAAGTCTATTTATTCCTTAATTCTCTGAAATTATAGAAAAAGGACAAAAGAGTTTTAAGAATTACTCGAAATTCTTATAAGATTTGATCTATATTTAATATTTTTATAAGGTAATACTTAAAAGATTGGGATTAAAATATGACAGATGAAAGGAAGAATGAGACACGTTTCATTTTTGTCACCGGAGGTGTGATGAGTGGAATTGGCAAGGGTGTTGTAACTGCCAGTATTGGTAAGGTTTTACAATTCAGAAGTTTTAACATTTCGGTAGTAAAGATTGATCCATATCTGAATGTTGATCCAGGCACTCTTAATCCCGTCGAACATGGTGAATGTTTTATTACTGAAGATGTATGGGAATTTAAACCAGTTCCTGAATCAGATGAACGAATATATAAGATTTCTGAAATAGATCAAGATTTTGGAACCTATTCTAGATTTCTTGGTATTGACATGCATCCTTCCCACAATATAACCTCTGGTCAAATTTATCTCTCCACTATTCTTGGCGAAAGGAAGGGCCGGTTTCTTGGAAAAACAGTACAGATTATTCCACATGTAACAACGATAATAAAAGAAAGATTAATAGAAATATCTAGATGTGAGAATTTAGATGTACTTCTTATAGAATGTGGTGGTACTGTAGGTGACTTAGAATCAAGTATATTTTTAGAAGCTTTTCGTCAAATCAAAATAGAATATCCTCATCGCACAGCTTTGGTTCATGTAACTCTTGTACCATATTCTCAAGCAGTTGGACAGCAAAAATCGAAACCTACTCAGCATTCAGTTAAAATGCTTCAAAGTCTTGGACTAAATCCCGATATTGTTATTGGGAGGAGTGAAAAACCTTTAGCAGATGACATTAAACGGAAAATTTCTTTGTATTCCAATATTCCTGAAAAAGCAGTAATTTCTAATCCCGATCTTAAAGTTATCTACGATTTACCTTTACTATTTGAGGAACAAGGATTAGGAGATTATCTTTGTGAAATGATTGATTTAAAGGCAAAATTGGTTTCTTATAACGAGGTCACCAATTACTCAGAATGGGTAAAAATGGTCAATATTTATAAATCTGCTAATAAAACGATAAAAATCGGAATGCCTGGTAAATATTTCAATATTTCAGATTCATATATTTCGATTAACGATGCTTTAGAACATGCCGCGGCACATCAAGGATATAGAACAGAACTTAAAATGATTAATGTATCTGACGAAACAAACATAGAAGAAGAGTTAAGAGATTGCGATGGAATACTATTAACCCCTGGATTTGGAGAGAGAGCTGTTGAAGGAATGATTCAATCTGCAGAATATGCCATGACCGAAAAGGTACCATTTTTAGGTATCTGTTTTGG
>JAGXNQ010000088.1 GCA_019894955.1 Promethearchaeota archaeon
GGAGGTGTTAGCCTACAAAAGAGGTTTACATTGCAAGATTTATAAATAAGGAGATATTATAGTGCAAAATTTATCATTCTTTTTGGATATTTTTGTATAAAAATAAGCATGGTATGTTTTTTTTCAAGGTTCAAAAAAAAATATAAGAGTAAATAAACCAAATGACTCTCCAGTAGATAGAATTGATAGAGAAATTAAAGTGGATATAATCAGAAATATAATAGAAAAGATTCCAAATGCTTTAAGAGGTGAATTACTAATCTCGACCATTGTTATATTATCTAGATAATTTTGATCTTTAATAATTGTATTAGAAAGTGATTCAATTATTTTTATGATTTTTCACAAAATTCAAATAAAATTTGGGAGTTATTACCATTATGAATGATAATATGATTAAATGGGATTTGAGTGATTTTTATGACGGAATCAATGATCCTAAAATTACTGGAGATATTCAAGATATTTCTGCCTTAGCTGACGAGTTTAATAGAGAAGTTAAGGGAAAACTTAAAGATCCTTTACTTAAATCAGGAACTTTACTTAATTGGTATAAAAAATATGAGGGAATCTCTGAAAAAATGTTTTATTTAGAAACCTATTCCAATTTAATTTATTCTACAAATAATTTAGATGATGAAATTAAAGGATTTCAGTCAAAAGTAGAGGAATTTACTGTAAAAATTCAAGAAAAAATGTTATTTTTCAATTTAGAACTAAATAAGATTTCTGATGAGAAATTTAATGAACTAATTAACGCTCCTGAAATGGCAAAATATACAAATGTCTTGAAAAAAAATCGCTTGAGAAAACCACATCAACTAACAGAAAAAGAAGAGCAAATAATTTTAATGAAAGACATAACAGGGGCAAGCGGATTCTTAAAACTTTACATGGAAATTAAAAGCAGTTTCACTTACGATTTTGAAGTTGATGGCCAGATAAAAACACTCACTGAAGCAGAATTATTCTCGAGTTTGTATCAACAGGATAAAGATATACGCAAAAAAGCTTTAGGTGCAATCACTGAGAAATATAAGGATCAAGAAATGATATTTACCCATATTCTTACGAATATCTTAAAAAACTGGGACTTAGAATCAAAAAAAAAGAATTTTATTACTCCAATTTCAAGAAGGAATTTAGATAATGAAGTGAATGATGATATTGTTGAGGTATTAGGGAAAGTAACTTCTGAAAGTTATAAAGTCGTAGAAAGATATTATAATCTCAAAAAGAAATTATTGAACCTCCCAGAATTACACATGTCAGATTTATATTGTCCTATCGGCGAGATATCAAGGAAGTACACATATGAAGAGTCAATAGAATTAATCAAAAATGTAAACGAAAAATTTCATCCCGAATTCAAGGAAATAATTCAAAAAACTCATGAACTACAACATATTGATGTAACTCCAAGAAAAGGGAAAAACCGAGGTGCATTTTGTGAATTTGGTAAATTAAAGAAATATGCATTTGTCTTTGTCAATTTTACAAATACGGTTGATTCATTGCTTACTCTAGCTCACGAATTAGGTCATGCTATTCAAGCATACTATATACAAAGAGACCAAAACTTCATTAATGTAGGCTTATCTCTTGCAATCGCAGAAATAGCTTCGATTTTCAATGAAATCTTGATGTTCGACCATTTAATGGAAACAGATCTATCCAAAGATGAAAAAATAGCCTTATTAGCTATGTTTCTGGAAAATAATTTTGCCACATCTTTTCGTCAGAATGCTTTTTATAATTTTGAAACAAGAGTACATGATTTAATCGAAAAAAAATTACCAACAACCGAAGAAATTAAAAATATTTTTGCCGATGAGATGGAAGCTATGTTTGGTAATTCGATAATAAATCTCCGGGAAGAATATGCGGTCTATTGTTTTGTTATTCCCCATTTCCTTCATACTCCATTCTACGTGTATGCGTATAACATGTCGAATCTACTAGTTATTTCATTATATCAATTATACTTGGAACAGAAAGAAAAATTTGTCCCAAAATTTGTAAAATTGCTCTCTTTTGGGAGTTCCATTAGTCCTGAAGAAATGCTCCAAATCTTAGATATTGATCTGAAAGACCCCTCTTTCTGGAGGAAAGGAATTGCATATTTGGAAGGAAAACAATCTGAATTGGAAGATTTAGTTGAAAATAAATGAAATATTCTTTTTTATTTTAATAAATTTTTTTTATGGTACTCAATTTCTATAACATAAGTTATCATTATAACTCATAATTTTATATCAATTTGAAAAAATGACAGAAAATCAATCTGACGAAAATAAAAAACAATATGATTATTCTTTTGATTACATTCAAGGAAAGCTTGAAGGTAAGAAAGATTCATTTGGAATGCTCATGAAAGAGATTGTTCGTGCAGGTATATGCACGGAGTGCGGAACATGTGCAGCTGTTTGTCCGGTGTTAGAATGGGATCACCTAATCGGGCAACCTAAATTGATTGGAAAATGTACTGGTTGCGGAATCTGTTATAACCAATGTCCAAGAACTATAACTGATCCAATTCAACTTATGGGTGAATTTAAAACCGGTTATGTCGGAAATACAAATATTCCTGAAGTCATTGGAGGACAAGACGGGGGAAGCATAACATCACTCTTGTGCTACTTGTTTGACGAACATTTAATTGATGCTGCTGTGGTTACAATGAAAGATCCCAAAAATCCGTGGCATCCAGTTGCTCAAATCATTACAAACAAGGAGGATGGGATAAAAGCCTCAGGTTCTATTTATTGTCATTCCCAAACCGTCGAAGCTTTAATGGATGCGATTAGACAAGATTATAGATCTATAGCTTTTATTGGTACTCCATGTAACATAGATGCTGTTGATAAAATGATGAGTTCACCAGCAGGAATGCTTAAATACTTCATGAGGGCTCACGTACTGAAGATCGGACTTTTTTGCATGGATTCATTTGCACCAGAAGCAATTTATTCTTTCTTTAAAAAAGAGGGTATAGACTTATCCAAAGTAGAAAAAATGGATATCAATAAAGGCAAGTTCCATGTATATTATTCAAATAAAGATGAGCCTGTAAAATCATACACTATTAAACAGCTTGACAAATTCAAATCATCAAGTTGTAATTTTTGCACTGATTTAACTGCTGAGAATGCAGATATTTCCGTTGGTTCAGTTGGGAGTGGTCCTAACAAAAATACCGTATTTGCTCGGACGGGAATTGGTACAGAAATTATAGAGGATGCTGCTAAAAAAGGATATCTCACCATAGAACCTTTTAATTCTATAAACTTAAATGCTGTTTTATTCTTGGCAAAACTTAAAAAGGTTTCTCAATATAACATCCAAAAAAGAAAAGTCTTTATTGTAAAAGATACTGAGGATGAACCTCGAATCAAAACTAAACCTGAATTGGATCAAACTCCAGTTTCTCCAACTCTTGGAACTCGAAAAGTTTTAAGTGTATCAAAAGCGATAAATGAAGAAGAAAAAATAGTCAAAATTTCTCTTACTAATAGCTTGGGTCAAGTTTTAGAAAATATAAAAATTAGGATCGTCAGTGTTGAAGAATTATTTGAAAAGAGACCATGGATAACCTCAATAAAGGAATTATTTCCATATGAAACAATAGAAATTGGATATCCTCTTGAAGTTCAAGAAGGAGAAATAAAATATGAAAATGTCTTAGTGGAAGCATCTACCGATGAATACGGTAAAATATATTCAAAAACTTTTAAATTAGAACCACCCGAAAAAAAATAATATAAATAAATTTATTATACAATTAAATGAAATAAACTATTATAAAAAGCATTAATAACAAAATAGGTGAAATAACGTTAAAATATCATTAATTGGGTTAGCAGGATGCGGAAAAACCTCGTTATATTCCGTAGCTTTTGCTGAGAAAAGTCCCGAAGATACTAAGGGGTTAAGCCCCACGATCCTTTATGAAACGAGAAGACATCCGTTTTTAGGGTTGCAAGTGGGAATCTTTGATTTTGGTGGGCAAGAAGAATATAGGAGGGAATACATGGAAAAACCAGAGATATTTCGGGGTACAGATATCCTTATACCCATCGTGGATCTTCACGATCCAAATAATTTTGAACAAGCCAAGGAGTATATTGAAGGATTAATGGATATCTATCGAAAGAATAATGAAAAACCGAAGGTATTCTTGTTCTTACACAAATATGATACCGAAAAATATCAAAAAGAATTACTCGATACAAATGTAAAGAAAGCAAAAGATATCTTTTTGGACATGTTTAAAGAATATGATTTCAATTACGTGTTATCAAGCATTTACCAACAAGATGAACTAAGAAAAATCTTTCGAGACATCCTCATATCATCCTATTCCAATTTAAAGGCACATGTAGAAAAAGCTGAATCACAATTAGAGGAGATAAAAGCAAAAATTATCATTTCAGATGTTTCAGGAAATGTAATTGTTCATAACGTTCAAGGTGTTAGTAGTGGTTTAACGCTAAGAGGAGATTTAAGAGATTTCATTAATGCATGTAATACTGTAAGGGAAAACATCTTCATGTCCGATTCTGCAGATTTTAAAGGACGAAACGAAGAAGGTAAAGAAATTGAATTACATATTTTCAAGTACATCATTACAGTTTTAGTGATGAAATCAGAGGAACTTGATGCAGAATCACAAAATAAGCTCAACACGCTATTGAACGACATGAATCTATTTGCGGACCTAATTATAAGTGCTCACACGGATTAAAAATTTCTTTTTAATTTCTTTTTATTTTACACATATATAGTATATACAATACAATAGTCTTCTAAAGAAATCGAAATCGGTTAAAAGAGCCAATTTTAGATTTTAGGTGTCTTATGCTTTAACATTTTAGAGATTTGGAAATCTCAAATTTTTATTTTCTTCTTTTAAAATTAGTTCTATAAACGATTTAATAGATATTCATTCTCATTTGTTTCTCTAATTAAAAATTGGACTATATAAAAAATATAAGTTGTCCAATTAAAGTTATTTCATAACTTACATACATATTAAATATTAAATAATTAAGAAAATAGGTGAAATCTTTGTCTGATAATGAATTTTACAGATTATGGAACGAATTCGGAAGAAATATGCATCTCATAGCTATATTAACAATTTTGACTATTGTAACAGGGATTACTGGTTTTGTAGCAATAATTTTTCTCTTTATATCCCTTGGAAACATCAAATTAATTAATTCCAAATTAAAAAGTCTATACCTTTATGATTTCCGTAAAAAAATGGTATCTTCATTTATAATTAAGATAATTTCTATTTGTCTTTTAGCAGTAGGTATTGTCGGAATAGTGTTTTCAACATATTTTTGGTTTGAAACTGGACCTATCGATTATGCGGCATTAGTAGTAAATATAATCCTCAGTAGCTCTCCAGCTCTAATCGGGTTAATTCTTTTTATTGTAGGATTCTCAATAGAAATGAAAGCTTGGGGAAACTTGAAATCATATCTTGTAGAAAATAGAGCACTCTTTCCAGAACATATTGCAAGTGAAATTATTGATGGAGCAGAAAAATTAAGAATTGCTGCATTAATGTATGCACTTGGATTCTTAGGAATCACGCTAATCATTGGATTCATACTTCAAATTATTGGATTCTTTAAGTTGGCAAAATTTAGTAATGTACCTAGCGTAGGATATGTTAAAGCACCAAGAACACCAGCAGCTCCTCAAGCACCTGAAGCCCCATATCCATCTCCAGTAACTATTAATTCAAATTTAAATCGTGTGGTCGGTGTACGTCCTAAATTCTGCCCTAATTGCGGTGCTGAAGTTCTAGAAGGAGGAAGCTTCTGCCCAGATTGTGGTTCTTCAATCTCTTAATCATATTTTATTTTTTTATTATTTTTATCAACACTTTTTAATTAAACTTTTATTGAATATATTAAATTTCTTCAAATATGAGCTAGTGGTAAACAAGAGGATTAGAAACTGATATATTTGATAAAAATTTCAATCTTATGACTAACTATGGAATGGTTTAAATCACTCTTAACTAGAAAATTAGCAGAAACTCTAGATGATTTGAAGGATGAATCTGATTACATTCAAATGAAGCTTCCAATGAACAAAATTACTAAAGAATTTGAAAAAAATTTAAGAAATTTGACTCATCATAGTGTTTTAAGTGCCGAAATAAGAGTAGCTAATTTAGATGATATAGAAAGTTTCATGAAATTGCATGAATTGGCTTGGAAATCAACAAAAATGCAATACAAACCATTTTCAAAGGAATTATTAACTGATTTAATTAATGATCAACATATCGTTTTTTTAATCGCCAAAGTGAACAAAATTGATAGTGGATTTGCTATCATGTATTTCACGGGAGAAAATAAAGATGTAGGGATAATTACAGCTCTTGGAGTAGTTCCGGAGTTACAGGGAAAAAATTTAGGAAAAATGCTTGTTATTGAGATCTGGGATTATTTTAAAAAAAATAGAGCAAAAGAATTACGATGCAGAGTTGAACAAGATAATATTAAAGCGTATAAGTTTATCAAAAACCTTGGATTTGAAGAAATTAATTGAGTAATTAACTGAATTAAAATTAAAGGATGTTTAAAATGGGTCGTTTCAAATCTTTATTTTCCAAAGTGTATAGTGATATCAAAAACACTTTCCAAAAAGAAAGGGATTTCATTCAAATGAGATTGCCAGTTCATAACATTACTGAGGAATTTGAATACAATCTGAAAGAAAAAATAATGGAATCAAATATTAAGACAGAGATAAGAGAAGCTACTGAGAATGATATTGAAAGTTTAATCGATCTTCATAATCGTGCTTGGCACTCCACTCCAATGCCATATACACCCCTTACTAAAGAAAGGATAAATGAAATCCTAAATGATGAGAGTATTATTTTTCTAATTGCAAAAGTAGAAGGGCAAGATAGCGGTTTTGCTTTAATTTATTTTACTAGTAAGGACAAACTGGTGGGCATTATTGCTGGATTAGGAATTATTCCAGAATTACAACGAAAAGGATTAGGAACCGTTTTAGGCATAGCGAGCTGGAATTTATTTAAGAAAAAAGGAGTAAAGGAGCTTCGATGTAAGGTCTATAAGGACAATAAAGTCTCTTATAGTTTTATCAGAGGTCTTGGTTTTGAGGAATATGATGAGGATTTTGTAACATGGAAGATATTCTAAAAAAAAAAGGTTATAATCCAAAGATTTTCTTTGGATTTTCATCTAGGATTAAGTTGATCTCTTCTTGAGTGAATTTTAGGCCGAATTGTTTTGCTTTTTCAGGAATATCTTTAAAATATTGTACCCAGTCTTTATCATCAAAATACGGTATCAAATAAGGCCAATCAGTTCCAAACATGATACGGTCTTTAAGTGGTGGTCCAAACAATGCTTGAGTATCAAGGATACCTCTTAATAGCTTTAGCCAGTATTCAGGAAAGCTTTTTGCCATAGCTTGGTGTCCAGAGAATTCTGCATATACATTAGCTCTTCCGGCCATAATCTCAACTGCTCCTAATGTCCAAGTTGTGAAGCCTCCTCCAAAATGTACCATTAGTATTTTTAAATCAGGAAATCTTGCTGCAATACGATCCAGGTACATTGGATTTGCATATTTATTTTCCGCTAATGGATGAGTTAAAGCTGCTGTGTGAGATTGTAACATCAGACCTAATTCTTGACATTTTGCATAAAAAGCGTCGAATTTAGGATCATCAGGATAAAATCCGCATGGAGGATAAATTTTCACCGCTTTAACAGCCCATTCTTCAGCTGCTTTTTCAAGTAATTTTATTCCCTCTTCACCTCTCCGTGGATCAATTCCTACTACTACTTCAAACTTATCAGGATAGAGATCCTTTTGATCTATATACCACTTGTTTACTTGCTCAATAGACCACTTTGCTTCACCAACAATGGATTTTCCGTAGTCAGGATGACATATAAATGCTTTATCAATTCCCGCATCAGCCATTATCTGCGTAAAGACGGAAGCATCTGAAGCCCAGGTTTGAGGCATCATCTGACTCATGACAGTTTCAGTTGGAACTCCTAATGATTTGGCGTATCCGGCTGCAATTCCTTCCCAGAAAGCATCTGAATAAAGTTCTCTACAAATTATATGACAATGTGTATTTACTACCATTTTAAACTCCTCTAAATTTCTATCATGTGTTAAAACTAACACATAGTATATATTTCTAATTATTATGCTTATAAATTCATCTCTTTCAAATCATAACTTTATAGGTATCTCAAAATCCAAATCAGAAATATGGAATCTAAACTATAGTTATTTAAAGTTTTATATTTTTGATCTTTTTATCACATGTTCGTGTTAATTTCGTCGATTTGATAAACTTTATAATCAATTAATAATGCTATTATTACAAATTAGATTAATTCCTTCTTACGGTATAGTAAAATGGATGATCAAGAGTCCGAAAAAAAGTCAGTTTGGCTTAAATATTGCGAAGCTTGTGTGAAGTCTAAAATTGGAAATGCAAATAGATCCCATTCTGATGGATGCTGTACGCTCAATAAAGAAGGTTCTTTAAATTCTTGATTCTTTATATTATTTTATTTTTAGGGGAAAAAATTTATTTTCAGTCACCTCTCTCTAATATATTTTATAAATAATTATCTTGATAACTAGTTGCTCTCACCCACTAGGTTTAACCTTTACTTTTAATCATCTCTCTCTCATTAATAAATATGTACGTTTACTTCCAATTACCTCCCCTCAAGTGAAATAATTTATAAATTTCAACTAAGTAGTAATTTTGAAAGAATTTTTTACATGAATATACAAAATTATAAATTCAAACTTATCTTATGGTAACATTACAATTTTGTAAAAAATTGGTGAAATTTAATGGTTTTAATTATTTGGCGTCAAACTCAAAAAATCAAGTCTGATAAATGGGATGAGTTAGAGAAAGTAGAGAAAAAGTTTCTAGAAGCGGAAAAGCAATTAGGATTTCCTACAGAAACGAAGAAACGATATCGGGGGCTTTTCGGTTCAGAGGGGGTGAATACATTAATTATTGATTATCAATGGGTCAGCATGGCAAAGATGGAGAAAATATATACCAAAGCAATTTTAGACCCTGATTATCAGAAACTTATGGAAGAAGCTTTACCTTTGATTGAAGAAAGCAGATGGGAAATCTTGGTATCCTGGCCCGCATTCCCAGAACAATAGATTTCAAAATCTTGGCATCAGTTTTAATTCCTTTTTTTTTTTGTTTTTTTTGTTTTTTGGAACGAACTGACTCCTCAAGATCAAGAAACTTTTTTTCAAAAACTGGTTCCCTATCGAAAGAATTTATTTGGACTAAGAAAGTATTATTTCTTAGAGAAATCATAAAATTATTAATATTTTGGATTATTTTTTGAGTATACCATAATAGGGATATATAATGAACTCAAGAGAACGTATACAAGCAGCATTAAAGTTCACTAAACCAGATAAGGTACCGATTTTTGACATGGTTTCTGGGGATCTCATGCCACTTCCTATTGTCCATTCCAGAAAATGGAAACCAGGGTGGAGGGATGGTGAGGAGGGGTTATTTCCTCATGTAAGAGGGGCTTATAATTGGGATAGACCTGATTGGGCTAAAGAAAATCCTGAATATGATGGAAATAATTGGAGAAAAATAAAACATGAAGAGATAGACCAATGGGGTTGCATTTGGAATATGAAAGGGAATGATCGAGATATGGGCCATCCTGGAAGACCATCTCTTCCCAATTGGGAGAATTTTGAAAATTATATCTCGAAGTATACACCAGATGCGAGTGAAGAAAGTAGGTATAAGCCAGCTCTCCAACTGAGGAATATGATGGAAAAAGATAAATATTTTACTCTAAATTTGATGAGTCATGGACCTTCTCAAGTCGTGGCTGCGATGCGAGGCTTTAACACGTATCTTATAGATCACAAAAGACACCCAGATGAATTGAAAAGAGCTTTGCAAGTAGTAGCTGATTATCACGTAGAAATAATGCGATACAGTAAAAAATACGGATTAAAAGCAAATGGGATATGGTTAGTGGATGATTTAGGTGAACAAAAGGGACCATTTTTCAGTGCTCATACTTTTAAAAAATTTTACGAAGATTCATATCGAACAATCATCGATGGAGCTCATGATTTTGGTCTGGACGTCCATCTTCATTGTTGTGGAAAGATTGATCCATTGTTAGAACCACTAATCAAATGGGGATTAGATGCCATCGAATTAGATAGCCCAAGAATGAGTGGATATAACGATTTAAAACCATACCGAGGGAAAATAATGTTCTGGGGATGTGTAAACATTCAATCTATCTATACTCAAGGGAGTCCAGAAGAAGTGGAAAGAGAAGTTTGGCACATGATAAGAAATTTAGGCACAAGAAATGGGGGATTTGGAGCATATT
>JAGXNQ010000089.1 GCA_019894955.1 Promethearchaeota archaeon
AATCACTACCTTTGTTTTTTTATTTAATTTATACTTGTCAATAATTTCTATGGCAAAAGAATACCCTGCACATTCCATTAAAAGACTTTTATCAATTCCTAACCACTCTGAGTTATTATCTAAAATTGATAATTCTTCGGATGTGATTTTTTCAGATACAAATCGCTCCATAACATATAAATCTAAGTCACTGTTATAAAAAAGGATTATCTCATTTTAAGAAAAAGATGTACCTTGAAAAACATTTAAAAATTTATATTTTAAAACATTTTTCATCTATATTTTATTTGAAGATATGTAATCAATTATGATTGAAAACCTCAAGAAATTTCAAGAATTAGGAAAGGAATTTGAGAAGTATTTGCGCCCATCAACTTTTCCAATTGCAATCAAATTAATTAAAAACTTATCGGAGATTCCTAAGGGATGCAAACAACCCCATATCGACTTAAAACTACAGAATTTTATCTGTCAAAATTTTAAAATGGCTAGAACTTATGGTTGGACTATTGCTGTTACTTCAGATGATTGTGTCTGTAAGGTTGCCCGAGTGGTGTATAACTGGGACCCAATCAACGAAGAGACGATTGAATTTGCGAATAAGTTTAGTATTGGATTATATTCAAAAAATATGGAAATTGCCCAAGAGTGGAGCACACATTTAAATTTTCTTCCAGAAGAATATATCGGAATTATAATATCACCTTTAACTCGAACGAAAATAATACCGGACATTGTACAAATATATTGCAATCCCGCACAAGCTACTCGATTAATTCAATCATATCTCTTTATTGAAGGGGGAATCATGGAATTTACTTCTTCAGGAAGAGCCGGTTCATGTCATGAAGGAGTCATAAAAACCTTTCAAACAGATAAGCCTCAATTGGTAATTTTAGGGAATGGAGATAGAGTATGGGGTGGCGCTGAGGATGATGAGGTAATGTTTTCCATCCCAAAAAGCAAGCTTGAGATGGTATTAGAAGGTCTCAAAAGCACGCACCAAGGCGGGTTGAGATTTCCAATCCCAAAATATATGAATTATAAACCCGGATTTCAAGATCTCTTTAAATCAAAAGCGTTAAAGAGAGCTGGTGGAACTTTGGTGCAGAATGACAAGTAGTTTTAATTTAATTGTAGTATAAAATTATCTTTTTTATCTAAACAAAATTTAGATCTCGTTAAGATGTAAAAAATAAAAAGAAAATGCCGATGGAGGGATTTGAGCCCTCGACCTCCAGAGTACATCCAGTCTGACCCTTTTTTCAGTAGGATTATGAGTCTGGCGCAATAACCAGCCTATGCTACACCGGCAATGTTATAAATGAGCCCCAGGGGGGATTTGAACCCCCGACCTTTGCCTTACCAAGGCAACACAATTGCCTTGTGTTGTGTGTGCAACACAATACCGCTATGCTACTAGGGCTTACATGAGTGGTTTGATAGGTACTATTTTATAAATTATTGCTAAATTAAAAATTTTCTTACTTAGAACTCATTTCAAAAAATTGTATCATAATAAGTAAAAAAAAATAGTTTTATATTTCGATTTATAATAATGCTGTGAATAATACGCCCAAAGTTATATAAAATTGAGCTAAAATATAGGTTGTCATGGTAATTGGTCCGAATTGGGGGACTTCCCGATCCCACTGATTTACTGCAATTGTTGCATCAGAAAAGATGAAAGAAATCGAACCAACATATACTAAGATAAATGGCAATCCTTGGAATTCTGCTAATCTTAATATTGCTGTGAAGTGCATTAGTAAAATTGCTACTAAATATACTAACAAGGGAATTTTCATCTCAGCTGCATTTTTAATGGGTCTTGGGGCCATAAAAATTAACATTAAGAGTGCTGGTCCTAGTAAGTAAAATCCCCAAGTATTAAAGTTAGTGATGTTAGTTATAGATAAGAAAAATGAGATAATATAAAAGATGTGGTTGATTAGAAAAGCAACCATTCCATACAAAAACCATTTCTCTTTATCTTTTTGCATTAAAAAAACATCCCCTGCCCAACCACCTATTAACGCAACTATTATTAACCAATCAACTCGTGCCATTGAAGCCCCTTCGAGTACACCAAAAATATAAAACAGAATCAGCAATGGCATTAACAGTGGTTTTGTACAAAATTCAATCTTGGTATTGTTTTTGTATTGACCAAACACTTCCAATATTGCAACAATAAAGAATATAATTAAAAATATGTATTCGATCATAATTTTTCATTGAAAAGATATTTAGTTTAATGATATTTTATTTATTAAAAAACTTGTGAAGATTTTTTGTCAAACCTTCTCTGTTAATATTCTCAATAATTTTTTTAAAAAAAAGGTTTTAAAGGAGGTGGATTAACCTCTCCCATTACTATCCCATAAAAAATAAATTAAAATGAATAGAGAAATAGTTTTTCGTTCTTTTTCTGAGAAAAAAACGCAGAATATAAATACTTAAATAATATAGGTAAGACTAATGTTGCATCTACTATAGCATAATATGCTATTTTATCTTTTAAAGGAAAGGGGTTATATATATTGATTGCAGAAGAATTTTGGGTGCTTGATTGGGAAGGTAAACCCCTATATACCTTCACAACAGAGGGAAAAAAGCAATCGAAATTGTTAAGTGGTTTTTTCCAAACAATTCAGTCATTCGCAAGAAATGTGCTTGATAATGATCAAGATCATATTAACTACATAACTTTGGGAGAATATATCTATAATTTTCATTGGAATACAATTTATCAACTATATTTCATAATAAAATGTTCTTCAAAAACCAAAAGAAAAACCATTAAAGCTAGTTTATCTACAATAGAGAATTTATTTATCGAAGATTATCGAGCAGAATTAGTTAAACCTGAGAGAGATCCCTCACAATTTGAGAAATTTCGAAGTAAGATTGAAAAGTATTTTGATCCTGATATCCTGATTCAAATGGAAAATGTCTTAATCGATTCTCGCCTTAAGGAATTAAAATAATAAGAATTGATTACCGAAAGGTATAGCGCGTAGTTGAATCATTATTATATCGTATTCACGAGTACGAAAACGATCAATATTAATCCTATTATCACAGCAGCATTGATAATAACTACTCGAAATAAACTGGATTTACTTTTCCGATTTATTCTTTTTTGGAACTTCTTAGAACGAATATCTTTACCGTGAAATAACATGACTACATCTTTGTCTTTTTCCGTGCTACTTTCATTAATACTCATATTATCACCTTTTTTTTTAATTTCTTTTAATTTCTTTTAATTTTTAATGGAGCAGGGGTGATACAACTTTTCACCCCTACTTCCAATTTTATATTAAGTCCGTCATCCGTGTTGACTTCCGCCCCCGGAAGGTACTTATATTCAATTTTCTGAATATAAAAATAGTTCAATTCTTAAGATTCTTATTCCAATTTTGATCCACAACTATGGCAGAACATTGCATCTCTTTCAATTTTAGAACCACAATATTGACAGAATCGAATAATTGGTTTTAATTCAGTTTCTTCTTCAATTCTTTGATATCTTGACGTATTAACTTGTTCCTGTGAGTTCTGAACCCTATAAGGATTCGGTTTTTGAGAATAACCTTGATTTTCATTCTTAAAAGTATTAGTAACGTTTTGTCTTCTATTGCTTGATGATATAGCTGCGATTGACCCTATGATGGCTATAATAAAAATGATTGGGAACAATGTAAAAATTTGAAAAAAGCCTATACTAGGAATAAAAAATACAAATCCAAATACTACAAATATTAGCAGTCCAATTACTACTCCGGCGGGATTATTATTTCTTGGCATTGACATTTTTTTTTTGTTCTATTTTTTTTAGTCTTATATATATTAAAATATACTAATATATTTAAATGTTCGTGAGGATTAATAAATACCGTAAAATTAGGAGCATCTCATTTATTTATATAAATTAGAATATATATTTCAATATATTATTATTTTTTTTTACGATTGATTTCTCTTAGAATAGGTATATAATTCTATATATCAATGCAAAGAAATGTTCGTTATATCGCGTCTAATTATTAATAAGCTTAAAATTTATTAATATAATAGTATATATTCCTATTATATTATATAAAAAATTGTGGTTATCAAGCCGAAGATGAGCGAATTGGAAAATAATAAAAAAAATGATGATAGTAGAAATGGAGAAGAAACAGATGAGAGTCAATCGAAGGATAAACCAATTTACGTAAAAGTTTCTGATGCAACCCGGATGATAATAGATAAATATAAGAATTTAGGAATAACAATATCGAATTTAATTCGTGATGCAATAACGATGTATGATGATTATCATTCCATGTCTCCTGAAGCTCAAGGAATCATTGGAAAATACAAAAATAAACAAGAAACTACGGTTCACTTCTTGGAAAGAGAGCTAAAGTATTATGGTGATCTAATGGACGCCGATAGAGATTTATGGATTCGTGCTCGTGATGAAATGAAAATGATGTTGATTGGGAAGACAACGTTTAATCAATTAATCAGAGCCGCTGCTGAACCTTCTACAGCTTTAGATAAACCTTTCAAAAAAAATGTATCCCTTGACTTGATAATGTGGTATAATAATTCGAGACCCTTGAAGAGTTTAACAATTGAAGAAATTATTAATACGATCCAAAAAATTTGGGTTGTTGCTAACTATTTCTATTCAATTGACATAAATAAGGAAGCCGAAGATGAATTCCACATGCTTTTTAGGCACCGCCAAAATAAGAGATATTCCGAATATTGGTTGGGATATTTTACAGAATTATTACAATCAAAAGACATGCCTTTTAAATGCGTGTTGGAAGGTCAGACCTACGATGAATCCATCTCAATTACCCTTAAAGTAGAACATGAAAAATAATTCCTTTTTTTAAATCTAATTAGTTAAAATTACAATAACATTTCCATCCAATTAAAGCTCAAATAGGATGAGTGAAATTTTAATAGCTTTTGATGATTAATTTGAATATGAATTATTATACAAAAGAAGCGCTAATTAACTCCATAAACGATCATCTTCATTTGTGTGAATTATCCCTTGATGATAATAGTTCTGCTTTGATTTCAGATTATGGGGGGCGCGTGTTAGGATTATTTCCAAGAAATGACAATTACAACCTTCTTTGGATAAACCCAAATATAACAGAGAACATCAAATCAAAATCTTGGGATGTTGGTGGCGATAGGTATTGGATCGGCCCTGAAAAATCTTTTTTTTATGAAAACCCAGAAAAATTTGAGAACTGGCATTGCCAAGCAGGGTTAGATCCTGCAAATTATGAATTATTAGCTGAGAATGAGAAATCTTGTACTGTGTCATCTCCAATTGCTATAAAAAATTATGAATCTAATGCACTTCTCCGAGGGGAGATAACTCGTCAATTCAGACTCATTAAGGAACCAATTAATACGGGTATCACAGATTACTGTGGGATAGAATATATCGATGATTGTGTAATTTTTCAACCAAATGTTGAAGCAAATGGTTGGTCGTTAACTTGTGTTATTAGCGGCGGTCGTGAAAATCCTGGAACCGTTATAATACCAACAATATCCGATAGCAAGCCATTATCTTATTTTAGGATCATTCCAGACGATAGAATTTCACGAGCTCAAGATCATGTTTCATTCAAAATTGATGTAGACGATATTTATAAATTAGCAATTAGACCTGAAGATATTGATTTTAGTCGAAATTCAAAAATTGGCTACATGATAAAGATCCCCAATTCTGAAGAATTTGGTTTCATTGTTAAAATGTCCAATGATGTTCCCAAGAAGCAGGAGGAATGTTTTGATATATCCAGAGATCACCCTGACAGTGAAATTGGAGTGATTCAATCTTATAATTCTGAATCTCCAAATAAACCAGCATTACAATTTGGTGAAATCGAACTTCAATTAAATCCTCTTAAGACAATAGATAATACTTCACACGGAAAGGCAACTCATCAATTATGCAGTTATATAGGTAGTAAAGAAGAGATTTTGGGTGTTATTGAAAAATATTTGGGAGTGAGTGAACCATTTATTTTTAGTTGAAAGTGCTTGTTCTCAAATATTAAAACATTATCGTATTCATCATTATAATCTAATTTATAAATTATAATAATGGTTTAGAGTTTGTTTTCTGCTAATTTCTCATCGATGTAATTTTTCACTAAATTATAATGAGAAGGTATTTCTAGCATTTTATCTAATAGTATATTAGACGTTAAAAGCGTTAATAGAAACTATTAAAATCCAAATTCTAAAAAAGGTGATTTTAACACGACTGATAAAAATGATATTGAAATTGTAAAAGAATTAGATACAACGGGTTTATTTTGTCCAGAACCCTTATTCGAAGTAAGAGAGTTGATTGAGTCTATAGAGATAGGGCAATGTTTTAAAGTTCTTGCTGATGATCCTGCCGCTGACGAAGATTTACATCGCTGGGCAAAGCGAACTGAGACAGAGGTATTGGATTTTAAGAAAGAAGATGATCTTTTAACATTTATTTTCAGAAAAAAGAAATAATGGGTGATAAAAAATGAGTGAAGAAAAAACCATATTGTATGTCCAAACAAGTCACGACCCAGAACGCCAATATTCACCTTTAGTGTTAGCTCAATCAGCTAAAGCAATGGATATAAAGGCAATAGTATATTATTTAGGAACTAGTTTAAAAGTATTAAAACCAGGTGAAGCCGAAAAAATTAAACTTGGAAGTTTTCCAAGCGTTAGAGAAATGATAGATAAAACGTTAGAAATGGGGATTGAATTCTATGTATGTGAAGCCTCAAAAAGAATGTTAGGATGGGATAAAGTGGATTTAATCCCTAATCTTAAGATTGTAGGGGCTGCAACTTTAAACGATCTCGTCTTAGAGGCAGATGCAACCATGTGGTTTTAATCCGTTTTTTTTTATAACGTATAAGAGTGATAATAAAATGAGTGTATATTTAGATTATCAAGCGGCAAAACCGGTTGATGAGAAGGTAATTGAAGCTATGATGCCATATTTTAATAAAGATTTTGCTAATCCAGCATCACTTCACGGGCATGGTGATATAGCTACAGAAATTCTAAAGCAGTCTCGTAAAAAAGTTGCTGATTTCATAAACGCGCCTAATGCAGAAGATATTTTATTCACTTCTGGAGCAACAGAATCAAACAATATGGCGCTTATTGGCTCAGCATTAAAGAATAAGCGAAAAGGCGACCATATCATCATATCCGAGATCGAACACATTTCAATATTAAATATTGGTAAATACTTAGAGCAACAAGGCTTTAGAGTCAATAGGGTTCCTGTTGATCAATATGGAATAATTAAACTGGAAAAATTAAAAAAACTGATTACAGATGAAACAACTTTGATTTCTGTTTCTACAGCAAGTAATGAAGTCGGTTCAATGCAACCTATTGAAGAAATAGCCCAAATCGCTAATGAAAAGAAAATTTTATTCCACACAGATGCGGTGGCAAGCGAAGCGGTTATTCCAATGGATGTTCAAAAGATACCTTTTGATTTAGTCACGTTATCATCAAATGATATTTATGGTCCAAGAGGAGTTGGAGCCTTATACTTAAAAAAAGGAGTACGTGTCAATCCAATTCTCATAGGGGGAGGTCAAGAAAAAGGTATGAGGTCTGGTTCTGAGAATTTAACGGGTATAGTAGGTTTTGCAAAAGCTGCTGAAATTATGAAATCTGTTATAAACGAAGAAGCTTCCCGTTTAAAAAAATTACGCAATAAATTAATTTCAGGTGTACTTGAGGCAATTCCTAAGTCACATTTAAATGGACATCCAGAAAAGCGACTGCCTAATAATGCTCACTTCAGATTTGATTATATTGAAGGTGAATCTTTAATCTTATCTTTGAGAGATGTAAATGTTAGCGGTGCTACTGGGTCTGCATGCTCATCTAAAACATTAGAAGCTTCTCACACATTACTAGCCATGGGATTATTACACGAAGAAGCTCATGGAAGTTTGCTCTTTTCTTTAGGAAGATATTCAAAAGAATCTGATATTGATAGAGTAATTGAAGTTTTACCTGGTGTTGTTAAAAGGTTAAGAAAGTTATCTCCATTGACACCGCCAGATTTTTTAAAATAATATAAAGAAGAAGGTGTTTAAATATATGAAATCAACAAGCTATTCTGATAAGGTATTGGACCATTTTAGAAACCCAAGAAATGTTGGTGAAATTGAAGATGCCGATGGGGTTGGAAAAGTTGGGAATCCTGTTTGTGGGGATTTAATGTGGATCTACATTAAAGTTGGAAAAAATGATAAGGGAGAAGAAATAATAGATGACATTAAGTTTAAAACATTTGGTTGCGGCTCAGCAGTATCGACATCATCAATGGTTACTGAAATGGCAAAAGGAATGACACTCGATAAGGCTTACGACATTACTCGTAAGGATGTAGCCGATGAATTAGACGGATTACCTCCTATCAAAATGCATTGTTCTAATTTAGCAGCAGATGCATTGAAAGCTGCAATTGACAATTATCGCACAGGAGCTGAACCTGAAGTGGAAATTACCACTTCTTGTCAATTGGATACACAACTAATTCTGGGGGTCGAAAAATTCGTTGGGAAGGGAGTTTATAAGGAAATCCCCACAAATCTTGAGGAGTTGAAAGATAAAAGAATTCTAATTCTTGACTCGGGTGATGAATCTTTAGAATTTGCTTTAAAGTTGACTGAAATTACAGGAAGAGTTATTTTGTTGACCTCCGCAAAATCTATACCTGGATCGGTTGAATTGAGAACGAAATTGAAACAATCAGAAGTAAAAATACTTCACCAATCAGACCTTTTAGAAATAATCGGACAGTTGGACGAAGTCGAAAAAGTTTTAATCCATGACAATGACGAGAACGAGAACTACGAGTTAACTGTTGACGTTGTTATATTACTTGATTATCGTGGTTAATTTTCCACATTAAAATATTTTTATATTTTTTATTCTAATTTTAAATAATATTTTCAACTAATAGATCTATATTTCAAGCTAACAACAAAAAATTTATACGGATTTAGATATTAAATATAACCATATAACTTAAAAAATAGAAATTCTTGATGAAATTATGAAAAAAGTAGTTATAATTGGTGGAGTGGCAGGTGGAGCATCAGCAGCGGCCCGATTGAGGAGATTAAGCGAATATGTCGAAATTATTGTTATTGAAAAAGGATCTTACGTCTCATTCGCCAACTGTGGGCTTCCCTATTACGTGGGACATGTCATTAAATATCGCGAGCAACTTGAACTCATGACTCCCGAGACATTCTTAGATCGATTTAATATATATATTAAAATCAACCATGAAGCCATTTCAATTGAAAAAGATAAAAAAATTGTCAATGTAAAAAATTTGGAAACAGGTCAGATTTTAAAGTTTGATTATGATTATCTAATTCTTTCACCCGGAGCTTCCCCAATCATACCCCCGTTTAAAGGACTTGAAGAAGTTCCATCTTTCACCTTGAGAACAATTCCAGATTCAGTATTAATCAAGGAATTTGCAGAGAAAAATAAGGTAAAACACGCCACAATAATTGGTGGAGGATATATAGGTTTGGAAATGGCAGAAAACTTAAAAGGACGCGGGATAAGAGTGAAAATTGTAGAGATGTTAGACCAAGTTTTATCTCCTCTTGATAAGGAAATGGCTCAATTTGTCCACCAAGAATTAATACTAAATGGAGTATGTCTCCAGTTGGGAGATGCCGTAGATTCTTTCAAATGCGACGAAAATAACTGCAATTTCGTGATCCCAAAAAGTGGAAAGAAGATACAGACTGACATGATAATATTAGCGATTGGTGTAAGACCAGAAAATAACCTGGCGAAAGATTCGGGTTTAGAAATTGGACCAAAAGGTCATATCATGGTTAATGATCACATGCTAACTTCAGATCCTTTTATTTATGCTGTGGGTGATGTTGTTCAAGTGAAACAATTGCAGACTCAAGACTATACAGCAATTCCTTTAGCGGGTCCAGCAAATAAACAAGGGAGGATTGCTGCTGATAATATTGCGGGTCGTGACTCGATATACAAGGGGGTATTAGGAGCATCTGTATTAAAGGTTTTTGACCTAACTATAGCTTTTGTTGGACTAAACGAACGGCAAGTAAAGGATTTAAATTACAACTATGAAAAGGTATATATCCATCCAAATAATCATGCCGGATATTATCCGGGAGCATTTCCAATTGCCATGAAATTAATATTTGAAGTTCCGAGCGGAAAAATTTTAGGAGTTCAAGCAGTTGGAGGTACTGGGACAGAAAAAAGAATCGATGTCATCTCGACCGTTATCAAGTTTAAAGGAACTGTATTTGATTTAGAGGAATTAGAACTCGCTTATGC
>JAGXNQ010000008.1:0-18917 GCA_019894955.1 Promethearchaeota archaeon
ATATTAGACAAAACACTATTCATTTATACTACAGATCACGGTAGTGCATTCCCGAGAAGCAAATGCACCCTATATGATCCTGGGATTAAAACTTTGCTTCTGATGAATCTACCATCTTCAGAGCTTTTTTCAGGAGGAAAAGTATATGACCAAATGTTGAGTAATATTGATTTATTACCCACACTAGTCGATCTTGTCAGTGGAAAACCTCCAAAAAATATTGAGGGAGAATCCTTTTTTCCATTATTGAAAGGTAAAACTAATGAATTTAGAAATAGGATTTTTGCTGAAAAAACCTATCATGAACTTTACGATCCAATCCGGTGTATGAGAACTAAAGACTTTAAGATGATTTATAATTTTGAACCGCTTGATACGCTCTATCAAATACCTCAAGATATTTTAAAAGATTTGTCAGGGCAATACATGAAAGAACGATATAACTACCCAAGAGTTACGGAAGAATTATATGATCTTGAAAGAGATCCAAATGAATTGATAAATCTAGCAGAAAATCCCGAATTTGAACCGATTGTTGGAACATTAAAAAAAGATTTATTTAACTGGATGAAATATACTAATGATCCATTACTATTTGGTAAAATTCCCAAACAAAGAAGTGCTTCCTTCACATATTAAGGCATTATTTCCTTTCTAAGATCTTTAAAACTTCAGTTTTAGTCATTTCTTTCAGTTTATACGCTTCTTGATAATGCTTCTCACAAAACCAATCTGCGTAGGGAGGATGTCCAACCATTCCTTCATCTTCCATCCGTTTTTTCCATTTCTTATCTGCTTCAGTTTCTTTAAAGTAGATTAATCCGCTTTTATCCATATCATTTAACCGATCATGACATATACAGCATATAGGAGGTTTCATTCTATTCTAACCTTGTAATTCATTAATTATTATAATGAATAAATGATTAATATCTTGTTAATCTTTACTTAATATTAATTTCATGACCTAATACAATGATAAAGGAACTTCAAAAATTATTCAAAACGATCACACTTACTGATATCGATTCTTTAAAGGATATCATGAATAATCACATATACCTCGAATTTGCTTCTTTATACCCCAATCTCAAAGATATCTTAGTGTTTGGAAATGAAAGAGATCCTCAAGAATTCAATCGAACGGTTAAGCATATTTTTCGAACGATAAAGGTTTTTTTATTAATTCAAGAAGGAAAATTCGATTATTCAGGATTCTCTCCTAATTCCATTAATCAAATTCTAGCTAAAATCAAGAAGATTTCAGATTTTAATATGGATTTAATTCCAATTATTTTGGTATATCATGATATCGGTAAATTTATCAGAAAAAGAGACCATCCCCAACAAAGTTTTAAATTGATTTATGAAAAGGGATTGTTAAATCCATTTAAATTGAATAAAAAGATACAAGTTTTAATAAAAAAGGTAATCCAATATCATGTGCTCTTTGCAACGATATATACTGGAGAATCAACCTACTATGGAACTTATTCATTGATTCATGATACTGAACTAGTTAATTTAATGTTAGAATCACAGTATTTGAATCTGTTCATTGATTGTCTTGAAGTTTTTACCTATATAGACATTTTAGGATATTCGTATTCTCAAATCTTTGATCATTATATAAAATACTATGAAGAAATCAATTTGAACCTAAAAGAAATTTTATCATTATTGCCTAGTATTGAATCTGCGTTAGAGAGAGCACTGTTCTATTCTCATTCTTGGATTGAATGGCGAATTGCTGGCGCTTTAAGAATTTTTCAATTCGTATCTACACAACCCTATCTTACTCCAGAATTTTATTTCGATAAATTGAAATTAAGCATGAATTCAATCCCTAATGATGTCCTCGTTGATAAAAATTGGGAAAATTTAGTAAGAAATGATTTAAAGCACTCGAATAGAATTCAAATTAAATATGGATTAGCCTTCCTCATGATTTTAGCATTTGGTTCCTTTCATAGAGCATCGATAAATGAAAATGTTGAAATTTCCCCTAACCTCTTATCTTTCTGGATATTGATAACTGAGGAGATTATAAAACGTTCAAAAGAGGATACTAAAGCACCTTGGAATGTATATATTCTTGGAGTTAAAAATTGGTTCTCAATACCTACAAAAACACTTAAAAAAATTAATTTATCCTATATTCGCAGTATTCTAAATGATGCAAATTCAGAGTATGATAATAATATTAATGAATATACCCTAAATTTGGATTTAAGTAAAATAGAAGAAAAAGATATAAATTAGAAATCTCTTAGTTTGTGAAATATTAGATAATTTAACTAAAATCTTATAGATCATTTTTTATATCTATTATCTGTTTTTTCAATTTTGGTAAATCAGCTCTAATAACTTCCCAAGTAAGTTCTAAGTCTACCCCAAAATATTGCTGAATAAGAATATCTCTCATCCCTGTAATTTCTTTCCAAGGAACGCTCTTATAGGAATTTTTAAGGTCATTAGGGATATTTTTAATTGCTTCCCCAATAATTTCAATCCTTCTAATTACAGAGTCTTGTAGTTGAATAGATTCTAGAAATTCTGGTTTCTTCTTATCTTTTGTATACTCTTCTATTAAATTTATTGCATCTAAAATGTGTTCTAAGAAGATTTTTATATTTTTTTTCATAGAATCTCAACTTCTTCAGCTAAAATCTGTTCTTTTAATAAAGGATGTAGAGAATTGTATGTTACTACATCTACATTAAACCTTAAAGCTTCTTCAAGATTTAATTTTAACCTTACTAAATCTAATAAACTTTTACTCCCTTCAAATTCTATTAATATATCAATATCGCTACCTTTAGTCATCTCATCCCTTACGATAGAGCCGAATAAGGAAGCTCTTTTAACATCATGCTTTTTTAGTATTTCTATAATTGTTATTTTATATTTTTCAATTTGAGAAAGCATATCTATATATCAGACAATTCTAAAGTTTAGTTTTTCTATAATTAGTAATATCTTTACTAAGCTTAAAAAATTTATTCACTCACTAGTCTGATGATATTACTCACGTAGAATCTATTAAAAATTTGTAGATAAAGCTTTAAACTTTTTATATAATTCATCAATAATCGCATTAAAAGCCTCAATCACTCCTTTTCCTGTTTTAGCTGATGTTAAATAAAATCCAAGAAAATCGTGTTCATTTACAAGATTTTGAATTTTAGTGGTATCTAAATCAATATCCTCTACTAAATCAACTTTATTCGCAAATAATACTACAGGAATATTTCCACAATGCTTTTCTAGTTCCTCATACCATTCCTTAACATTAATAAAGCTATCCCTTCCTAAATTATTATCTTCAAGACTACATACAATGATACTGGCTCTACTTTCTTTATAAAATAAAGGATGTAGAAAATTGAATGCATCAATTTGACCTGCTATATCCCAAAATATTAAGTTTATTACATCTCCTTTTATTTCTATCTCATATCTTGAGAATTGGGCACCTACTGTTTTGATATAATCCTTTTCAAAAGTTCCTTTGGTAAATTTTTTGATTAATGATGTTTTACCGACTCCTCCATCTCCTATTACAGATATCTTGAATCCATATTCGCGGGAATTAGTCATGAGATGATAAAGAAATTCTCAAAATTTATGCTATTTTAAAACTAAAATTGGATATTGTTTAATTATAGATATTGTTGTATATAAAATTTTAGGAGAAGAAATTTCTCAAATGACGATAATTTGTTGATTTAAAAGTCAAGATTCGCTAATAACTATACTTCGGGTAATAAAAACTTCTGTAATTAAGGTTTCAAGTAAGGGTATATCTTTTAAGTAAATATATCTGTTTGTTTTAGTAAGATTAATCAAAATTTGCCACATCTCTTCTTTTTGTACATTTTCAACAAAATAATTGATCCTCTGAAGAGCATGATAAGATTCACCTTTGAATACATAACAGATAAAAAACGGTGATACAGATTTCAAAAGGAGTGTATAATTCCCAAAAATAAATCGATCAAGACCTTCAGAAAACACTTCCTTCATGAAATAATCTATAGTTGTTAAAAAACCACTAAAAATAGGGGATTCAAAATCATTTTCCTCAATAAATGAATGAGTAAATAATGGAGCACCACCTTCTGTTATTATTAAAAGTGTGATAGACTCCTCATCTAAAAGCTCTGGAACTGTATCCATTCGTCTTCTTACCATATTTTGCATCTGCTCTTTCAAGCCAGCAAGTTTCCAGCGTTCAGAAAAAGATATTTCAGATTCTTTTAAATTTTCCCAATCCTTTTCTTGTCTCAATAATTCATCATGTTCATGTGAAATTTTCATTGCTAATCGTTTTATCCCGTACGATTCTACTATCCTTTGCGCTTGGGTTAATAATCGTCGAGCTGCTTTCATGTTAAAATTTATTAGTGCTAGTTTGGCTTTTAAAATGAATGTTTCACAAAAAACGAGAAATGAATGCGATTTTTCAGCTATACTTAATAAATTATCAATATTTTGATTTAGTTCTTCAAGGACTTCACTATTATTATTTGTACGGAATTCAGCAAGATGTAAGTCACAAAGATGGATATATGCGTAAACTATAATTTCAGAATAAATATTTTCTTTTTCGATGATTTGTTTAAATAATTCTTCAGCTTTAGCTTTGTCTCGGATTCGAGAACTCCTTTTTAACATTAGAGCTTTATTGTATTGGTAAAATAGTTCGAGACGGTTATCCTTTTTTTGATTATACATGTTTTCCAGTCGATGAAAATATTTTTGAACACGTTCAGTATCTCCCTTTTCAAGAGATACAAATATCAAACTATCAAAACAGCCTTCTAAAAGAAAAGGATACGGCTCCCAAAGTATCAGACTTTCCTCCAAATATTTCAAAGCAAGTTCATATTCCCCTTTCTCGCAATACAAATTCCCAATATTATTTAGTACAATCGCAATAAACCACTTGTTATTGATTTCTTTATATATTTTTAAACTCTCCATATATTGTCTAAAACTAAGATCATACTCGCAATTGTATGAGTGTATCACCCCTAATCCGATATAACATAATCCTATCCAGTAATGGTTAAATTTTATTTCCTTAGCTAATGACATCGCTTTTTTAAAGTATATTAAAGCAATATCTGATCTACTTCTTATTCGAATCATAATATCTGCCATTATTATGTTAGCCCAAACTATTTCGAATTTATTACCAAGCTCTTTTTCTGAACCTAAGGGCCCTTCTAAGCACTTCTCTGCTAAATCTATATTTCCTAAATAAAAACTAATAAATGCTTTTAACACACTCAGACGGACTTTTCTTCGAATTAAAACATTTTTTGATACATTATTAATTAATCCCAATAAAACCTCAGCTTTTTCAATTTTGTTGAATGCTTCATCAAATTTATTTACCATACACAATCCTAGGAGAATAAAAAATAATCCGTCAAATGAATGGAGATTTTCATTAAGTTTTTGACCTTCTTTAAGCATTTCGTCTCCCAACTTGATGAGATCTTCACCCTTATTCTGGTACATTAGAATTAAACCCTTAAGAAACTGATAATAACGATTCTGCTGAGAATTAAGCCCCTCAAACTGGCTCCAATCGTCTAATATTTCGAGAGCTTCATCAAGATTCCCAGAGTCAAAAAGTTGTTCGGCTCTTTTTAATTCTTCTAGCTCAGGATGAGACATAGTTTTAATTTATTTGGATACAACCTTATGAATACATAAACCAAATATGATTTTAAATCTAATGTTAAGATAGAAAAAAAAGAAAAAAAAGTATTTTTATATATTAAAGTTAATGTTGTTGTTTGTAATAAGAGAGAACACCAAGAGAAAAAATTGAGATCATTAAGATCTGATTCAGGATAGTTTGGGAAATTGCAGCAACAGAAAGTGTTGGCCATAATACACCCATCACTATAAGTTCAATGGGTATAGTCATTGTAAAAAAACTAAAAATAAACGCATATGTCAATTTAATCTCTTCCCATTCTTTTTTGCGAAGGAGTATAACTGAGAAAATAGCACTTAATAAGCATAATCCCCCAAAATTTCTTGGAGATAAGGGATTTGTCCAACCGGTCAAAGGAACTAGAAAAAGTTCAGTGAGAAATATAAGAAGGATCGCAAATAAAAAGGTAACGATAGCGTTATAGCCAAGTGCAATTTTTGTAATTTTTTTAATTTCGGTCATTTTTTATCAACTCTTTTGTTCATTATATTCTATTCACTATAATGGTGATCAATTATATTTTGAATATACTTTGCATTTATAATTGAGTTTCCGATATTTCCATAATAGTTTCGATTTATAATGGAACTTTTGAGAAATAGTAAGAGAATGAACTCAATTTTTAATCTAATGATAGAAGCTTAAACTTCTGATATAATTCACTGATAATTGTATTAAATACCTTAACTACTCCTTGCCCCGTTTTTGCAGATGTCAAGTAAAATCCAAGAAAATCGTGTTCATTTACAATACTTTGAATTTTAGTCATATCCAAATCATTTTCATTAACCAGATCAACTTTATTAGCAAATAACACGACAAGTATGTTTCCACAATGCTTCTTTACTTCTTCGTGCCTTTCCTTTACATGGATAAAGCTATCTCTGCCCACATCATTGTCTTCACAATGATCGTTTTTAGTATATTGTTTAGAAAGCTCTTTAAATTGTAGAATTATCTCCATATATGTACTTTCAGAACAAAAATCCATCATAATCGAAAACTTCCATGATACTTTTGGAAACTAATATATAAATGGAATTATGTTTTATATTTTAGATAATAGGATCTTGTAGTTTTAAAATATGATAAGTATTAATTATCCTCCTGAAAAGATCTATAGACCTTCCAAGGCAAGCAAGCCCAATTATGACCATATTATTCTCTGGATGGTTCATAATAATGAAGTTTGTACCTGGGCAAACCTTAGTCAAGAACCGATTAAAATTCCGTTAGGTACATTATCAAGACATCTGGAGCAATTACAAATAGAAGGTTTTATTGAGAAAATTGAAAGAGGGCACTATAAAATTACTCCAGACGGAAAAAAGCAATTTAATGACTTATCAAGTGGGAAGAAAAAGAGAAGAAAACTAAATTATCCACCAGAAATAATCATGAAAAGTGGGAGAAATTACTCACACTGGATTCTTTGGATGGTATATAATAATAACTACTGCAAGAGGGTAAGTTTTCTAGATCCTCCTTTATCAATAAACCAATCATCCTTAAAGAAGAATCTAGACTTCCTAATTGAAAATAAAACTATAATGAAAGAAGAAAAAAAATACTTAATAACACGGTTAGGCAAAATAGAGTATTCCAAAATGTTACAACGGTATGATTTAGATAGACAAACAATTTTGGAAGAGGAAAGTAAAAAAATTGAAGAAATTACTGTTAAAACCATACAGTTCTTTGATAAATTTAGAATTAATGATGAGGAAATTCGATTTAATTTCCTTAACAATCTATTAAAATTAGATTTTGAAAGAGTAAATTCATTAATTGAGGATGAGGAAAGTTTCTATAAAATCGTGCTATTTCTTACAATTAATAATCCCGATAATTATCCTAGTTTTATCTCATCAAAAGATTTTTCAGTTAGATACAAGATTAAAAAAACCACTCTAGATTATTTCGTTGACCAAATTTCTGAAGGCAAGATTTATCCATCAAAATTCTTTAGATTAGTGGGATCTTCAGGTGGAAAGTATTATTTTCATACCGGTGGAAAATTAGAAAGCATGCTTCAGATAATTACAGAGAATCAAATTAATAAATTGATATACTTAGAAAAGCTTTATTCAAAAGGAGTTGATAAATCTTCTTCTTTAGATGTGAATTTAATTATTGATCAAATAGTTGAGGAGGTTTGTGGATCTCTCTTCAATATCAATTTCAAGGATTCATTGAGAGAATTCTTACCCGATTATATTAGATATTTAGCATATAATGTTGAATATAAAAAGGAGCTAATAAGTACTTATGATAAAATGGAAGGAATTATTTGGCAAGATTTAGCTCAAGCTTTCGAATCTCAAATTACTGAAGATTTACAGCATCAATTTGAAGAAGATATTAAAGAAATTGATGAACAACTTGAATTAGATTCAAAAAATATAGAATTATATCAATCGAAATTGAAAATTTTGATTTATTTTAATCAGTATAATGATGTATTAACTTTATTAGATAAAATGATAGAAGAGTTTCCTGAGAAAGAAATTGAAATAATGATGAAAAAGGCTTCAATTTTTAGAAAAAAAAAGAATTTAGAAGCAGGTTTAAAGATTATTGAAGGCTTAATCAAAAAATTTCCAAGAAATAATGATCTTCTAAGCTATAAAGCCTTCTGGTTGCAGTATCTAGATAAAAAAGAAGAATCCCTAAAAATAATTCAAGAGCTCATAGACAATGAACCAGATAAAGGTATTTATCAAGATAATTACGGTGAAATTTTAATGGCTTTTAAGGACTATGGAGAAGCTGCAAAAAGATTTTTGAAAGCGATCTTACTAGGGGATGATGAGTGGTATCTCTACCAGACTTACATTAAATTGGGAATCTGCTATAAAACAAATAATAAACCGGATTTAGCGATTAAAAATCTTAATAAGGGAAAAAAAATTATAAAAGAAAGCTCAATTGGCTCCGATATGACGCAAAAATGGTTGATTATCGCAGATCTGTTTCTTTCTGAGATGAATTAAATCTTTTTTTGATCTATCTAAAAGTATTGAATTCATTAGAAATTTTTTTTAATTAGAAAATGAGCTTACAGCATCATTCTGGAAATATAAATTGACTAAATCATTATTTATATTGTTTCTAAGAAAATGAAAAAGATTTGAAATCTTGATGATTATGACTCAAAAATTATATTGGGACGATCCTTACAAAATTAAATTTACTGCTAAAATAGTTTCTATCCAAAAAGGAGGAATAGTCTTGGATAAAACCTTATTTTTCCCACTAAGTGGAAATCAAGCGAATGATAAAGGAATTTTGCAACATAATGGGGAGCAATCTGCTGTGAATGCGGTTGAGATAATTGATGATGATATTATTCATTATGTGTCTTCAGATTTCATCAGAAAAATTAAAATTGGTAATGAAATAATAGGAAAGATAGATTGGGAATATCGTTATGGCATCATGAAAGCTCATTCTTCCCAACATATTTTTTCAGCCATTTTTTTAGAATCTTATAACGCTAAAACCTCCAGAGCAAATATTGAATATGAAGAAGTTTCGATCCAGCTCGATCATCCTATAAATGAACAGCAATTACTTGAGGGACTTAAAAAGTTAAATGAAATTTGTACTTCAGTAAGTAAAGACATTACAGCAGAGATATATCATAAGGGAGAGCTTTCTAAAATTAAAGATTCGATAAGATCTGAAATTCCAGAAAAAGAAGAGATACGTCTCATTAAAATTGACAATCTTGATATGGTATGTTGTGGAGGTACTCATCTAAAAACCTCAATCGAAATAGGACCAGTCATCTTAACGGATTTTAAAAAAGGAACGGATATTAGATATTATATAGGGAAAAAGGCGTTAAATTTAATTTCAAGTCTAAATGTTGATTTAATAAACCTTTCTGATAAACTGAACACTAGTTTGGTTGAAGTACCTCATAAAATTCAATCTTACTTGACTGAACTAGAAGAAAATAAGCAGTTTATTGAAATATTAAAAACTAACAATTTAGAATTAACTTCTAAATACCCAATCGATGTTTATAAGAGCTTTAATTTATTCCTAATTAAATATCAAATCGACAGTAAAATCCTAAAGAAAAATATGGAACAATTTCCATCAAATTCACTATTAGTAATAATATTAAGCGAAAATCGTTATCAAATTGTATCACTTTCTGAAAAGGTAAGCGCAAATGGAGTCGTTCAAGCATTAATTAAAAAATTTGGCGGAAAAGGAGGAGGGAGTAACTTTACTGCTCAAGCTAACTTAAGTAATGTTCCAACTGACTTAATTATCGAGTTGAGAGGGTTTATAGATTCAATTTGACCTACTTGTCTAATGTTCCATAAGAATTCTGATTAAGAACGTTTATTTACAATCGAATTATAGATTATATTATGGTAGACCTTAAAAAACGAATTTGGATCTTTCCGTTGATATCTATAATTTTCTCGATTCTCTCTCTTAGCCTTCCTGTAGCATATCGGGAACATGCGACATACAACTCCTATTTTTGGTTATCTGCTTTAAATTTAAGAACAGATACAGGTGCATTGTGGTATAATTCTGATCCTTTAGCAATTACTGGTGCTGTTCTAGAAATTTTAGTAATAGTCATTGCAATGATTCTCTTACTCTTCAGCGTAATTCGCATTTATCAAGATAAACTAAGTGAGAAACTAGCTAAACTAAATTTTCTTGTCAGTGGATTATTGTTGATTTTATCTCCTCTTGGATATATAATTTTAGCGAACTTGTATGTTTCTGATTTCTGGTCCATTTATATCCCGTTCTTTGGAATAATTAGCCCTTTTATCGCTGCTGGAATTTCAATCTTGACAATATTTCTTTATAAAAGAGAATAAATATTTTTTTCTTTTTTTCCTCGTTATTTTTAGGATTCTCTTAAGTTATGCAAGATATATCGTTGAGTGATCAGATCTGAACTAATTTTTCCCAATACCTTTCCATCTTCGACGACGGGCATGGCAGAAATCCTATGTTGCTCCAATTTTCTAACGAGATCAATTATTGTATAGTCTGGGGGTGCAGTAATAACATTTTTTGTCATTATTTCTTTTAGATTTACGTCACATGCATTCTCAGCCATTGCTTTCGTGATATCCCAATCTGTTACAACCCCAATGAGTTTTTTCTCTTCTAATACAGCAATGATACCACTATTTTCTCTAATTATTAGAGTAGCAGCTTCTTGAGCAGTACTATTTATATCTATCGTTGGAAGCGATTCCATGATATCTTTTGCAGTTAACTCTTGTTCTTTTGCAACTAATCTTTGTAAGCTTATTTTTTCAGCGGCTATACATGGTAAAATGTCTGGATTTGCTGCTAATATATCCACTAACTCGATCATGTTATGGTGAATGACTTTTTTGCGGTATTCTTCACCTGCGATTAATCGTCTCTCAGAAAGTTCAGCAAATTCCTCTTTATGGTCTTCAAGCCAAGAGAGGACAACTTCTCGATTACCAAGCATATTTTCAGGAATTTGCAAATGCTCCGGAGTACTGATAATTTTTTCTTGAGCTGCAAATATAACACCGCCTGAATTTACTAAATAATCATTCGCAATCATTACTCCCTTTTCCTTGTAAACAATTTGTTCCATCCTAATTCTAGCTGCTTTCCTATTTGGATCAGGTGAATAAGTATTTGCTCCTTCAACTATAAGGCTCCATTGTCCCATTCTTTCTACAGTCATTGATGGATTTTCGTTTTTCCATACTCCTAAGTAGTTAAAAATAGGTGCTGCGGGAATGAAGCAGAATCCGTCCTCTAGAAGAAGGTTATTTGAATTAGTGGAGAACTTTACAGGATGTTCATGTCCTTCTGATAATATTTTATCCATGTAATAGTTTTTAGTAACTAACCCTTTTTCTTTCCAATATTCATATAATTCCTCTACCGGTAATCCGTTTTCGTCGTATAAATATCCTTCTAGATCACTTATACCTGTTATTTTAACCCAATGAATCCTTTCTTTAAAAATTCTGGCAGCATGAGCCCCAACGGCTCCAAACCCTTGAATTAAAATTGTTAAATTCTCTATTTTTGGAATTTCAAGTTTAGAAAATTGAGGTAAAACCCTCAATCGAGGCATTATCTCTATAAGTGTTTGCAGAGCAGTTACTACACCTCCTGCGGCACCCCCGAGTTCGTCGATTCTATTTCCTCCCATTGGTAATGGTTTAGAAACCGCACTATCAATTCCATTTTCAATAGCAATTGTCATCATATCCGAATCATTAGTACCAACGTCAGGTCCAGGAATGTAGATCTCTCGATATTTTTTTATTAATCGAGCAAATCCTCGAACAATTTTTGCATGTTCTTCCAATGGTAAGCCTCTTTCGGCAACTATTCCTGCTTTACCTCCACCATAAGGTAAATTTGCAGCTGCATTTTTTAAAGTCATGCCTCTAGCCAAATTATGAATATCAGCTGGAATGACATTTGGAAGCATCCGAATACCCCCCATTGAAGGTTGTCCCATTGATAAATTATCTACAACTAAATAACCTCCAATTTCTTCAATAGAATCTTCATCCCACAAGCATATAACAAGATTAGGACCAACTTTATCACTTACAATCCCTAAACTTGATAAGAGGAGTTCATCAATATTGCGAAATTCTAAATATCTCCTTCCTTCTTCCTTGATTAACCGATTTTCTAAGGTTCCTACCGGTAAATGTTCTTTTAAATAAGTATCCATTTGTTTTGGAATCATGTTTAAATCCCTATTTCATAAGTATGTAATATAACAACAAGAATAAATTCTATTAGATCATATGAATTTTTTCAATAAAAATTGTTGGGTTAAATTAAAAATTTCCATTAGAACATATTTAAATTAGAGATGATTAATAAAGCATCGTTTAACGTCCACATTAATCCCTCCATCATTCTAACGTATCTTTCATTGATAAATACTTTACCTTCATAATCCTTAGTTTTCAATATCTCCTCAATTTCATTGATATTAGTAACTACAGATTTTTGAATCTTAATTCCTATTGAATCAAGTAAGAATTCCTCAGATTCCGAATCAATTGATTGAGAAATTATCGAATACAACCAATAAATAGTTTGAGAGGAATCTATGGTGCTAGATAACAATATATTTTTCTTCAATTCTAACATGTAATAATTTGCAGTGTTGTAATCCATTTCTGCAGAAAAACAGAGTGTGATAATTAATTTTACATTTTCAATTACTATCATTGAAGATATAATCTTTTGGTTATTGCTTAATATTAGAAATATTTGATTTACAGTAGTAGGGAAAGACTTCTGAAGTTCCATTTTTCTAATCATGGTAAGTGAAATTTCACCAGGCAGAGATGAAAATATTAAGTTACCCGACTCTGTTAATACTAGACCACCAAATATTCCTTTAATTTTGATATTTTGCCTCACAAATTGGACGATTCTTTTAATAATTACGGATAAGTTATAAGTAATTAGCAAATCTTCTCCTTTTGAATCTGAATATATTTCAAAATTTGAAATATCAAAATCAACTCGTTGATATCCGCGAACTGCGAATTGTTTATCAACAAAAACTTGAAAACTATGTTCACACATATGATTCAAAGGAATTGAAATAGTAGTTACATTGTTACTTTCATGGATTATGTTAGCGGGAATTTTAATGAATTTACTTTTTTTACAATGAGGACATATTACGTGAATTTTTGCTAGATTATCGAGTTCGTCTTCAATGTTGTTTAACGTCATTTCTGATTGCCCTAAAATTAAAAAAGAAATTATCAATCTATATAAGATAATTTGATTTTTTATATTTTTTCATTTCTGTAAAAATAATCTAATTCTATTTTTGAAGGTTCGAATCTATATTAGTTTAGATTCTCGTAAGAATATGAAATTATCTCAAAACATTATAATAAAGAAGTATAATACTCTTATACGAGATGTTAATATGAACAATAATGATAAATTAAATCAAAGGATAAAGTTAAGAGATGGAAGAAATCTTGGATTTGCTGAAATAGGTGATACAGATGGTATTCCTCTTTTTCATTTTCATGGTTTTCCCGCTTCCCGACTAGAGGCTCTAATGTTGTCTAAAATGATCACTGGGAAGAAAATCAGATTCATAAGTGTCGATAGACCTGGTATGGGGCTTTCTGATTTTAAGAAAAAAAGGCGACTTTTAGATTGGCCATCGGATATTATTGAATTAGCAGATGAATTATCCATTGATAAATTCGCAGTAGAGGGAGTATCAGGTGGTGCACCTTATTCTATTGCTTGTGCATATAAAATTCCTGATAGAATAATTGCTTGTGGAATAATATGTGGTCTTGGACCTCTATCTACTGAAATTAAAAAACTGATAAATATCGGTCCTGCAACTATTTTTATCGCTCGTAGAATGAATTGGATATTTAAACTTATCATGAGTAGACAAGGAAAAACTGCTCGGAATTTAGAGAAAATGGAAGTTAATCTAAAGAAAGGTTTAGATGAATTACCCGAACCAGATAGAGTTATACTTAGTGATTCAGAACTATTACCCTTGTTTTTACAAGAAGGTTCTGAAGCGTTTAGGCAAGGTGGAAGGGGCGCATCGCAGGATGCAAAGATATATTCTCAACCATGGGGTTTTAATCTTGAAGATATATCCCCAAACCTCAAGGTTTATTTATTTCATGGCGAATTAGATTCCATTATCCCCGTTTCAGTAGGTCGGGTTGTTAGTAAGATGATACCTAATTGTAATAGCACATATTATCCTAATGATGGACATTATTCCCTTACTTTTAATCACTTGGATGATATTTTAGAAAGTCTTACCTCTTAATCATAAAATCGAAGCAATAAAATTCTTTTTTGTATTCAAATCTTTGAGCAATAGTTTTCGTAAAATTTTTTGTATTTGCATTATTTTTATAATTAGTGGTATGTCAGAAAAAGTAGAAGATCGAATAAAAGAATTAGAAGAAAGATTAGCGAACACTAAAGTAAATAAGGCCACGCAAAAAGCCATAAATTATACTAAAGCCCAACTAGCCAAACTCCGGGAAGATTTAATTCGTATTTCTAGCTCTAAAAAGGGTGGCGGTGGTGGTTTTGGTATTAAAAGAACAGGAGATGCTCAAGTAGCCTTCATTGGATTTCCCTCTGTTGGGAAATCTTCTTTATTGAATTTACTAACAGAAGGTGATACTCATTCTAAAGTAGCATCTTATGATTTTACGACTGTTACAGCTGTACCCGGTATGATGGATATTGAAGAAGCGAAGATTCAACTGATTGATTTACCAGGAATTATTTTAGGTGCTGCTGCGGGTAAAGGAAGAGGAAAAGAAGTTTTAGCAGTAGTCCGCTCAGCTGAGATAGTATTAGTTATAATATGTTTTCTGTCTGATGGGACGATAAATCTTTCGGATTTACATTCTATTAGATCGGAGTTGAATAACGCAGGAATACGGTTAAATACAAGACCGCCTAATATTGTCATTAAAGAGCGTACACGTGGAGGAATTCATTTTTCTTATAAAGGGCACCAACTCATGGATGCAGATGAAATTAAATTTCTCATGAATGAATTAAAAGTTCGAAATGCAGGGGTTTATTTCTCTGAACCTGATATAACTGCTGATCAATTAATAGACCACGTTTATGGAAATCGAATATACACAAGAGAATTTGTAGTTATTAATAAATCAGATTTAATGAAAGAAAAAATTCCGGATGAAGTTATCACAGAAGCTATTGGTCATGATCACTGGGTTATGATTTCTGTTAAGAATCAAGATAAAATTAATGCACTCCGTCATAATATTTTCCAAGAATTGAATTTAATTAGAGTTTATTTAAAACCTCCAAGAGAAAAAGCTGACATGGATGAACCTATTATCCTACATCAGGGTGATACTATTGAAGCACTCTGCCGTAAGATTCATAAGCGATTTGTGGCAGATTATAGGTATTCACTTATATGGGGCAAATCAGCTAAACATCCAGGTCAAAAATTCAATAACCTAGATCATGTAATTGAGGATGGAGATATAATTTCGATATATCTGAAGCGCTAAATTAGCTAACAAGTTTAGTAATCATCATGAATGTGATGCATATCCTTAAAAAAAAACCTAAAAAAGAAGATAAAAGAAAATTAAATTTGATTAATAATAACCTTTATTTGAACTTTCGAAAAAACTCTCTAAATACCTGTAAGTTTTTGGAAGGTAATGTGATCTTTCAATAAATGAAATCTTGCTTGTTTTTCTCTTAGATTTATAACTCATATTTTATTTACACCTAATAAAATGCATTAATTTCTATAATTCGTTTAAATTCTATACTTTTTTGAAGTTTTACCTTGTTTTCAAAGTACTTATTGTCAAATATAGAATCTTTTATTGCTCGAGATAATTTTTTGCTTTGTTTTTGTTCATTAAATTTTCTGTTTACTACTGCTATAATATTATTTTATTATCAAAATTATATATATTTACTGTATAGAGTATATATACAAAATAAAAAAGTATATATAAAATGGGAATTTTTTTTAAAATATGGCTGGATATGATCGGATTTATAGAAAAATACAGAAGTTGGGAGGTTCACTTGTGGTAAGCTTACCAAAGAAATGGACTGTAAACTATAATTTAACTAAAGAATCTTCCATTGCCATGGATCTGAATAGTGATGGTTCTCTAAGAATAACTCCTGAACTAACCCCCTCGAAAAAAGCTATTGACACATTAACATTAGAATCTAATCCATATGTGGTTAAAGAGGTGGTAAAAAATATCTTATCTGGGCAAACTCACATAGTTGTGATTTCAGATAAAGTAATCAATAAGAGCTTAAGAAACCAAATAAGATATTGGGTTAATGGACTACCAAATACTGAAATCACGGAAGAATCAAACCAAAGAATTGTCATACAAAATTTTGGTTATAAAAAAATCCCCACTGGTAAATTAATTCAACGTCTTCTTTATCTGATAGCAGATATGTTTGATGACGTAAAAAGTGAGACCTTTGATGATCTAAATTATAATTTTGATCAATTAAGAAAGTTTTACTTCATATTGGTGATGCATATTCGATCTTATCTCCGAACAGGAGTATATGTGACAGAAAACAGTGATTTTACTCCATTAGAAGCAATGGACTATCGTATCTTTTGCGGTAAAGTTGAAGAGATCGGCAAAATTCTGAAACCTCTTAGATTATCCCCCCAAGTAATACCTTTTTTTGAAGAAATTCATCAATATTTTAATGAAGTAACTGTGGCATATTTAAAACGTGATTCTAAATTAGCATACTATGCTTGGTTGAAGAAAGACAAATTAATAGTGAAAGCCAATAATCTAACGACTACACTTGATCTTAATGATCATGACAAAATAAAAAGCTTGATTGGAATTGCTGAACGATGCAAGGATATGTCAGGATTAATCTAAGAATTATTAGCTCAATTCTTCTAATCCTTTAATTTTTAATTCTGGACGCGGTGGCACGCGGTAATATTTTTGTGAATTATGTGGATAACCAAGAATTATAACACCCCAAATTTCACCTCGAATTCCTGCAACATTCTCTCGAATTTCTTTATTTGATTTTAAAACACCATGAGCTAAACCGATCCAGCAAGATCCTATCCCTAATGATTGAGCACTTAACATTCCATATGTCAATCCAATAGTAGAATTCATTGCATCTCCAGGATTATTTGAATGGATAACCATTACATGAGGTGCTTTATAGAATATCATATCCTTGCCTTGTTGTTTAACTTTTTTGAGAGCTTCACTATAACCTGGAGCGTTTGATGCAATTAAAGCATCTGTGACTGCTTCAGATAACTTTTTAATTTTATCATCATCCGAAATTATAGTAACCTTCAATGTTCTAACGTTAGCTCCAGTAGGAGCATATTTCATTGAGTTTAGAATTTTTTCCATTACATTTCTTGGGATTTTTTCATTTTTAAATCCTCTAATTGACCTTTTAGAGATCATAAATTTATGTAAAGATTCGTATGAAACCAATGTGCTTGGTTCTTGAACTCCTTCAAAAGCTGGCATTTCCCCCATTTTTTCAAATAATATCGCATCCGATGGACATCGACCAACACAACGACCACATGAATCGCAAAGATGTGGATCAACAAAAATTATTTTATGTTTCTCAGAGTCCAATTTTATACATCTCATACCACCAGAGCATGCATTTAGGCAAATTTGACAGTTATTGCATTTTTCATAATCTATTCCTATAACAGGCATATATCAACACTTTTATTATTTTTATGATGAATTTTAAAGTATTTAACCATTATTAAACTCTAATTACACTAAAATATATGTTGAAAAATAAGTATTGATTATTATTGATATTAATACAATAAATATCACAAAGTAGAAGTGTAAGCTTTTTATGAAAGAGGAAAACTCTCAATTTCAAACGGATGAAGAGATGATTCAAAAATGTATTGATCCCAACACCGGGAGGGATATCACTAATGAACATATAAAGCAAAGATTAATTGAGCTCGAGAATATCGCAAATGATATTATCATAAATGCAATCGAGGAATCTAAAGGAAACCAAGATAAAATAAAAAAAGTTTATGAGAAATTCTACTGGAAAATTCATCAAAACTTAGGTGTAGGCTCTATTGGACCCGCTACCGCCGCAGCTGGACCTTTGATGTATTCAAAGATGGATGATCTAGCTGATAAATTAGGGATTTCAAAAGAAGAGAGAATTTCATAGTACTATTACTAAATTCATTCATAAAAAATCCTATAGAAATCATTGTAGATCTCTGCAAGTTTGGAAATCCTATAAGGATCGTTTTCTTGTAATGAGTGAGATAGATAAGAAGATAAACCTTGAGGATTTTTTATCCACTCCAAAAACCCTTCAATTTCCATCTTAAGATATGGCTCGATTGAAGGTTGCGTCATTTCTTGGCTTATTAAGACCAATTCATTATCCTCTAAAGTTTTTATTTCAGTTTCAATAAATTGTGATTTTGATCCTTTCGTCATCATTGCTGCAGCCCTTGCTATAGCAGGGTACGCCATGTGCATCCAACCTTTTGCTTTTTGTCTTATGTGAGCTATAAGATACATATCAGTTCCAGGTACAGATGATCCGACTAAGTGTCCCTTTTTCTGCATAT
>JAGXNQ010000008.1:19014-34255 GCA_019894955.1 Promethearchaeota archaeon
CACAACTACTTCCGTTGCGTCGGAATAATGCTTTTGTAAATGTTTTACAATTGATTTATAATTGACCATAGTTAAAAACCAATTTATGATGACTTTATGTTACTTATTAAATTAATCCATTTTTCAATTTGTTCTATTAAATCTTTTTTTTCGTTAGGACTTAATCCTACATTAGGTTCTGCTCGTTGATATAAATTGACAAATTTACTCATTTCCCATAAAATATTTGAATGTAGAATCATAGTTTTAATATAATCTCGAGCTAGTTCCAGTGCTCTTCCTATCGACCTAATTTCATAATCTTGATTTACTATTTCTTTGATAGTAATAAGGATGTCTAGAGAATTACTTGTTGGTATGATTGGAAGAGATTTTATCTCAACTATAGGACGTTTCATGGTTCTAATCTTGAATTGCTCTTGGGCTTCCCCCAATTCCCCCATTTTTAAAGGTTGCTTATCGGTTTCTTTTGGGTGATATAATTTATTTGTTGTCTGAACCATCGCTTTTTCCAATTCTTCTTTCGTTCTTCTTTTAAATTTCTCAGGCCAGTAAACAAATGAATTCATCCTTGGCTCTGCCGAAAGAAATATTGATTCTTTTCGCATTTTTTCGCTTGATCTCTCATCTTCTTGAACAATAGAAGATTTTATTTCTGATCTTAATATTTTTGCAGCATTTACCAATATAGAGAATAAATACATTGGATCAAATTCAATTGCAGAATAAGCCTTTTTAAGTTTTAATATCATTTCTTCAATATATTGTAAATTCTGGTCCGAAAAATATTTCTTTAGATGCTTATTAGAATCCAGAACAATCCCGTTTAGTCCAGCAGTTGGATTTCTCACTTCATGGGCTATTTCGGAAGAAACCAAGATTTGATTATAAGAATCGCAATGTGTACTCAAGAGAATATGTCCATTTTTATTCAGATTAAAGGATAGCGGATTTTTTAACGTTTCCATGAACTCCAATAAAATATCCTTGTAAGGTATGAACAGATTTCTCATGAGAGTTCCTTGAATAAACGTCCGCCTGTTTTCAGATTTAAATGATAAATCTAAGGGTAATTTAAATAGATTTTCACTTACGATTACATCGTGATCGTCTTCTAAAGTTATATTTCTTGAAATTGAAAGATAATCATATACGAAATCTGAAAGTATTAAACCCGTTAATTGACGACTATCAGTAATATATCTTCCACTTTGAAGTTCAAACTTAGTGTAATAATATCCTAATCCAAATAGATAGTAAATTGTCCCCTCTTCCGTTTGAACAGAGGATTCAACACCACCGAAAAATACAACAAGGTCTTGGGATATTTTAGAGACATTGTGGTTAGAGTAATTACCTAATGTCGGATAACCGAGTAAATTTCCCCAACTTGGAATCACAAATAAATTAAAATTTTCAGAGATACTAGGTTCCGCTTTAATGATAGTCATAATGAATGAGGTAATTATTATTAAAATCTAATGGATATTATTTTCATGCTAATTTGGATATACCATTATATGATCTTACTTCATATATTTAAATTTCTATTGAACTTTTTCAAGAAGAAGAAGGAAAATAAATAAAAATACTTATTCAGAAAAGATGTGGTCTTTGTTTATCTTTTGCTCTTTAAGTATTATTGAGTAAAAATAAATAAAACATATGCTTGTTATCACTATGGATATTGAAAAGTATATTGATGATATATTAAACGTTGTAAATGGACAAAATGCTTGGGACTTCGTAGCTAGGATATCCCAATTTAATCGAATTCAAGCTTCTAATGGATATCATGATAGTCTTGAGATGGTTAAAGAGGAATTAACCAAAATCGGTTATAATGATATCGAGCACTTTAAATCGCCTGCTGATGGGAAAACCACAATTTTGGGTTATGATGCACCATACCAATGGGAAATTGAATCAGGAGAGTTGTGGATAATTGAGCCAGAAAAACTTAAATTGAGTGATTTTAACGATATACCTACATCTGTAATAACACATTCAAAATCGTGTGATGTTACTACCGAGGTTGTCGACATTGGAGCAGGTGATAAGCAAGAGGATTATGAGAAATATGATATTGATGGAAAAATCGTATTAATGTCAAGCTCGATTTATATGTATCATCCGTATATTGAAAATTCTGGAGCGCTTGGAGTAATATTTTATCCTGATTTGAATAGAACCAGGGGTAATTTTGATCGCCGTGTTTATAACAGTTTTTTCACATCAGAAAAAAGAATGCAGAGAGCAAAATTTGGATTCAGTATTTCTTATAATCAAGCAATGCATTTAAAAGAGTTATTAAAGAAAGGATCTGTTAAAGTACACGCAAAAATAGATTCTGAATTTTTAAATGGAAGTCTGGAGGTATTGACTTCATCAATAAAGGGGGTAGAATATCCCGAACAAGAAATCATCATTATTGCACATTTATGCCATCCACGTCCTAGTGCTAATGATAATGCTAGTGGTGCAGCTGGTTTATTAGAATTAGCAAGAGCTCTTAAATACGCTATCAATAAAAAAATCTTGGAAAAACCAAAGAGAACATTAAGGTTTGTATGGGTACCAGAATTCAATGGAACTGTTCCTTGGATGAAATTTCATGAAGATAAGTTAAAAAATGCGTTAGCATGTATTAATTTGGATATGATAGGGGAACATCCTTTAAAGATTGGATTCCCCTTTACAGTAAACCTAACTCCACATTCTACACCTTCAGCCCTTAATGATATCTCAACTTATTTTATTGAAAAAATAGCAGACCACCCTAAAGGGATTGCTATTAATGGCACTAAAACACCAATGTCTTATCGAATCCAAAGTTTTGATGGAGGTAGCGACCATCTACTCTTTATAGATCCTTATTTTGGTATTCCTTCTATCATGTTTGGTCATGAAGATACTCACTATCATTCTTCCATGGATACGGTTGAATATTGTGATTCTACTGAATTAAAAAGAATAATTTCCATGACCATGACAATTACTTATCTTCTTGCGAATCAAGATAGGGATATTACAGAACAATTTTGGCCTTTTATTCGTCAAGGAATTCAAATTAGATTTGGTACTTTGACCAAACTATTAGAAGAAATATCTTCTTTAATTAAAAAATCTAAAGAAGACATGGAGTTGAGTGAATATTTGTTGTTGGGGAATGAATTAATCAACTATTATTTAGACTACGAAATAAAATCTTTAGAATGGATTACAAAGGTTGACAATACACCACAAACGATTTCTTTGATTGAAATAACAAAGGATGAAATTACTCAATTCGTTGAGATTAAGAAAATAAAGTGGAGTAAACTTATGAGTGGTAAAATAACTGATAATTCTCAATTTAGAGAGACTTATAAACCAAACTACGAGGGTTTATTTCTGGTAGATCACTTATTCAAATTATATCGAGTTCCATTATTCAAAGAATTTATAGAGAAAATGAAATATGAATATTTTGGACCTTTAAATGAACTGATAAACTTAATTAGAAAAGGATATGATATTTTAAATATTGCAAGTTCTCTTTCTTTGGATTACAATCAAGTAGTTTCCCCTAGCAAGATTTTGGAAATAACAAATTATTTAGAAAATGAAAAATTGATCAAGAGGATATAATCATCCTCTATTTAATAGTAATATAATCCTTATTTATCTTTAACATCTCTTCAAATATTTCCTCGGCTTTTGAAGCATTATCTATTGTAGGATCTAATAAAAGCGCTTGGAATGCTAATTCTTTTGATTTTTTGATAATAGCTTCCACAACTAAATCTTGTACTGATGCTTGGTTGCGTAAAAGAGCAGCCAATCCTTTTGGATATTCTCCAAGTTTAACAGCTTCTAATCCGTGCTTGTTTACAATAGCGGGACACTCTACTACTAAATCTTGGGGTAAATTTGTAATAACGCCATCATTAGGTAGATTTACTGATAGTTCTTGATGACCCGAATTAGTAATAATTCCTTCAATTATAGGAATTGCTCTTTCATGGTCCGGTTTTACTAAATTTGCTCCACTCCCTCTTTTTATTCGTTTAATCAATCTATCTCCCGTTTTTATTGTGATTGATTTATAACCATTATAAAAATCTCTTATACCTTCTAGATTTGCTTTCTCCCATGCCCATGATATATATTCTCCATAATGAGAATCAGGAGTGTAGGCAATATATCCAAACTTCTCCAGAATATATTTTACTAAATCGACATCATTTCCAAATCCTTTAAGCTCACTGAGGTATTTTGCCGCTTTTTTTCTGAGGTCTGGATAAGCATCCTTATCAGTATCAGCATATTTTATTGATAATGCAACTCCAAAATGGTTGAGTCCACCTGCGATTATGTTAAGATTATTAAGAGGTGTTTGGAGAATTCTACTATAGTGAAATTGAAACCCGAATAATTCATGACAGAGTCCAACAAATTTTAAGTTTGGAAACTTACGTTTTATTGCTAAGCAAATCCTACTCATGGGATTTGAAAAATTAATGAGAAACGCATGAGGACTGATTTTCTGAATATCTTCACATATTTCAAGTATAGGGGGAATAACTCTTAAAGAATGAAATAATCCTCCAGGTCCACCATTCTCTCCCATAACCTGCTTATTTCCATATTTTCGAGGAGTTTCATAGTCTAAATCAAACCATTTAAATCTAGGACCAACCTCAATGGAGTTTATTATAAAAGTGGCGTTTTTCAACGCTTTCTTCCTGTCCGTAGTTGATTCTAATTCGATATCAAAATTTTTCTTTTCAATTGCTTCGCTACACGCTTGGGTCACTAATTCTAAGTTAGTAGGATTCACATCATGCAGACTGACTGTTGAACCTTTCAGAATATCACTATTCATAATACTGCCTACTGAACCCATACCAAATTGTAAAGATCCTGCTCCTATTAATACAATTTTCTCCTTTTTTGTCAATTTTTTACTCCTTTATTACCTAATTAAATTATGTAATATATTTTATTAGAAAGTAAAAAGCTTATGATACTGGATCATAATTCACTGTTAATGAATCAAAATTGATTAAAATGTTTTAGATCTCAAATTATATAAGTAAAATTTCCATCATTTAATACCCAAGCTTGAAGATATTTGTCTTTAACTTTCGTATCCCAAATTGTTTCAATATCATTAATACCTTTTATTAATGATTCTAATAACACTTTTTTGACTTGAAAATCTTCATGTGAAGGATATATCTCAATATCGTCACTTTCTTGAAATAAGTCGAGTAATATTGATAAGCTTGAAAGCATTGTTGGGAATTTCCTTTTTTTAGGTAAGTACATTGCCCCAAAATGTGCCGAATCCCCAGTAAAGAGCTCTTTTTGATTTGTTAACAAGGAGATGGAACCAACAGAATGACCTGGTGTGTGAATTACCTTCACTGTGAGTTCTCCTAGATCAAATTCGTGACCATCCTTTAAAGGATGTAATGTGTGAGGGGGATTATACCTGAAATTCCTTCTTTCAAATAATTGAACTCTCGTTTTTGGAGAATCTTTAAGAAATGAAATATCAAAAATCATAGAAGCATTCCCTAATTCACTCTCATGTATGTAGATATCCTCAAATTCTTCATTTCCTCCTCGATGATCAAAATGAGAATGTGTATTAATAACGAGTAGTTCTTTTGCTCCAATCATTTTTTTTATAATCGGTTTCAAAGGATATAAACCTGTTCCTGTATCTATAAGTAAAGCTTTATTGGTACCAATAATTAAATAAATGTTAGTAAATTTTGTGAGAAAACGAGGTTCAACCTCATCAAGTCTTTCTCGGATAATATAGAGATGATCCTTTAACTTAATGACTTCAAACCACTCTTCACTTTCATCCATAAAGGAAATAATTAGAATATCAATATATAATTTTTTATCCTTATTTGAATCTAAAATGTACTTTATTCTTAACAAGTAAAGTAAAATGATCATTTTATTATCATAAAACAACCAAAAAAAGTGATTCTTGTCGTAACACTAACACATTCTAACAATTTTTTGCAAGTATATAAATAGGTAGCCTATTAGTCGATTTTTGTATTAGTGGTAAAATAATCCATTTTCTATTATGATAATCAGAGAAGTAGGTATAATTTCATGTGGAATTCCAATTATCTTTGAGTCTCATAAAGAAACTAGGAAAGAGAATGTAAATCTAGTATTGAATTCTGGATTATTATCTAGCATACTGAGCTTCGCCGAAATCACCATATCACCTATAGAGTATTTCCAAAGCAATAGATTCACGGTCGTCTTTAGGAAAGATTGGATCCTTATTCAGAAGACATTAAAACCATTCATTGTATATGTAGTAATAGATAACGAGAAAAATGTGGATAAATATATCAAGAAACGAGTTTTACCTCTATTAAAAAAAATAATGAAAAAATTTAAAGCAAAATATAATGAAAAGGATTTTTCCCAAATTGAAGACTTTCGCAAATCCCTAAGTAAAATATTGAATATTAATATCAAAACATTGGATGAAAAATTTGTTTCTTTAATTTAGCTACGCAACCTAATTTTTAAATTCTAAAGACATTTCATGAATTTTACCTGTGATTTTTTGATAAATGTCTTTAAAAACAATCATAAAGGCTTTATTTGAAACAGTCTGAGGAATTCCTAAATTCTCTAAAGTTTCTATGAATTTTCCAGGCTTTTTTATGTTAAACCCAATAGTATCTTGATCAATATCAGAATCTTGTTTTGATAATTCTTGGATAGAAATTTTGGGAACATTAAATTTAAACTCAAATTCTTTTACGGCAGAACCATTTTCAGACTCATTTTTGCTTTCTTTTGATCGTGATAAACTAAGATCGTCAAGAATTTTATCTTTAGACTTCCCGCGAAGTTCTAACAATAAAAATGGATTATAGTCTATAACACGAGTAAGATATAAAATAATAGCAGCGATGTGCTTACATGGAATTGCTTTATCAGGACAAGAACAAGTTGAATCCAATCCATTCGATGCATCTGGAAATAGTGAATATCCATTTTTTTCGAAAATAGTTATGATATTTTGAGGTAAGGAACCTTCCAATAAGATTATGAGGTAAGACAATTTCGTGGATAAATCTTTAACAATCATATCCCATCCTTCATCGGGGATAATTTCAAAATTTATTTTCACTCGATAAGGTGTAGGAGCAGTACCTTGTACTGTAGCAAATATCTGACCAGCACTTATTGAGATATTATCAATACGTTCCTCATCTTTAGCATAATCAATTCCTCTTTGCATTCTAAATGGGCGCCCAATCTTCAGGTTTGAGATTATCCATTCTTTACCCCAGGGTGTTTGGGCATAATTAATCAAGTTCTTTTTAATTTCCTCAACTTCCTCCTTGGTTCTTTGTTTTTCATATTCTGTTTTTCTTTGAGGTGGTACATCTTTTTTCTTGAGTCTCCGATTATCCATATAATATTTTTTTCTATCCATTTTATCAATCACCTAAATTTAACAAGTTTCTTAATTTATCATCATCTAAATCGGAGATCCAAGATTCTCCTGTAGATGTTACTATTTTTTCAGCTAATTTACGCTTTTCTTCCAATATTTCGTTGATTTTTTCTTCGATTGTTCCTTTGGTAATAAATTTATATACATTTACCATTGATTTTTGACCTATTCGGTAAGCTCTATCTGTTGCTTGGTCTTCTACTGCCGGATTCCACCACCTGTCAATATGTATAACAGTTGTTCCTTGAGTGAGGTTTAAGCCTGTTCCTCCGGCTTTTAATGATAAAATTAAAATTGGAGAGCTTTCTAATTCTACTGATTGGAATTGATCAACAATTTCCCTTCTCTTTTTTTCTTGTACTCCTCCGTGGAAATACAGTATTTCAAAATTGTAATATTTTTCAAGAACTTTTTGTAAAATGTCTCCCATTTGCGTGAATTGAGTAAATATTAAAACTTTCTCTCCATTTAAAAGAACTTCATCAGTCATTTCGATCAATCTTTCTAATTTTTGTGATTGAGATATGAATTCTTGTAATTTGTTTTCTAATTCTAATGAATCTATATCCTGTTTCAAGTATTGAGAAGGATGGTTGCAAATCTGCTTTAGTTTTACTAATAAACCCAAGATTAATCCCTTTTTCTTCCTATTATCTGAAGATATATCATCAATTTCCTTTAACGTGTTTTCTACAAGATCTTTATATAATTTAACTTGCGTTTCGGTTAAATCAATAATAATTTTCATTTCGTTTTTATCAGGTAAATCTTTTATAACACTTCTATCAGATTTTACACGGCGTAAGATAAAAGGAGCGATGATTAATTTTAATTTCTCAATAATTTCTTGATTTTGAAAACGTTCAATAGGAATAACATAATTGTTTTGAAACTCCTTTCTCTTCCCTAAAAGGCCAGGATTTAAGAAATTAAAAAGTGTCCATAATTCGAGTAAACGATTCTCGATTGGAGTACCACTCAAACAGATTTTAAATTGACCTCTGAGTTTGTTTATGGCTTTAGTCTGTTGTGAAAAATAATTTTTTATATTTTGACTTTCATCAATTATGATACCGCTAAAATCAATTGATTCTAATAAATCAATATCATTTCTCACTGTTCCATAGGATGTAAGGATTATTTTGTTGGATTTTAGAATTTCAGGAATACCAGATATGTCCTTAATCCGAGATGGTCCATAATGGAGCATGATTTCCAAGTGCGGAGCAAATTTCTTTAATTCTCGATGCCAATTAAATAAGATTGATGTTGGACAAACAATAATCACGTTTCCTGGTTTTTCGGGATAATACTTCTTAAGATAGCATAGAAAAGCAATCACTTGAATAGTCTTTCCAAGACCCATATCATCTGCTAAGCATAATCCAAAATTGAATTTGGTCATGTTACCCATCCATGTTAGAGCTTGTTGTTGATAATTTCTTAAAGTACCATTAAATGATGAAGGGCAAGGAATATCTTCAAAGGAATCTACTGATTGTAATTTACTTATTATATCATTGAAATCTCCTTCGATAATTACTTCGTATTCAGTACCGTATTCTTGTAACTGTATCTTCCCGAGTAAACCAACTTTAAGAACTTCCATGTAATTTTCAAAATCAGTGACTTTAGATTGCTTAAAATCAGCTATTGATTGTTGATCTACTAAGATCCATTTTCCTTCTAAATTTATTAAAGGCTCTTCGGAATTGATTAAATTATTGAATTTTTCATCCGAAATTTGTTTTCCTTCAATTGTGGCTTCCCACTTAAAGTCAAGCATTGAATGAACATCGAAAATTGAGGGCAAACTTTGGAAATTTCCTTCTTTTGTCTTAATACTACTCCTTGAACGAATTATAAGTTTAGCAGATAACCGTTGTTTTCCATCTCTTCTGAAGACCTCCGGAAGAATGATGTTAAATCCACTTTGTATCAATAAATCTTTTGGGTATTTCAGAAAATCAATTACTTCAGATGAAGTAAGTGAAATTTCATCTTGAAAGTTTTCTAATAAAGCCCTATTCATTGGGGGAAATATCCTTGAAGCTGTACCTAAGGCTCTTAAAATTATCTCTAAAAATTCTCCTTTATTCTCAATGATTTTCAGATTTTCAAGTTTCTTTTGATTATTTTCTTCCCATAAATAGTTTAAAGGAATATTTTGTGTTCCTTCTTGAAAAGACAGATAAAATTTTAACGACCAATCGTCTTTTGGCGTTTTTGGATACTCTAATTCTAAATTTAATATAAACCCATGTTTTAATGTAAATCCTCTTGCAGAGTGAGTCCAATTTTTAATTAAAATTGGTAGTATTGTTTCGTGAAATGATTGGATAATGAAATTCGAATCCTTTATTATAAGGGATTTTAGAAATTTATAATCCCAACCCGCCTTATAACCTGGACTTTTTTCTTTTTTAAGCTCTTTACTGTAAAATTCAGCAAAAGTAGGGAATTTTATTTTATTTAAAGTTGATCTTATAAGATAATCTCCAATTATATTTATAAAGGATGAAAATAGATAGGATGGATGCCATAATCCACTAGTTTTATAAACACCATTAACTTGAATGAAATCAATGGGAAGACAGAAAGCAGACCAAGAAGCTCTTTTCATTATAGTTTGAAATCGATCTCTATCATTTTGAGATTTTAGTAATAGATTCCACTTACCTTGATACACTTTATTGTTGCTTGTTTCTAAAATGGGAATAAACTGTCCTTTATTCAACAATTCAAACAACAATTTTGTTAAAAAAGACCATGTTCTAATTGAATTGCTATAATGTTTTATCCCACGATTAATATCATCTATTATTTCTAATTGGAAAAGTAAATTTACAGCAGGACCAATAGGTATGATTTTTCCAATGCATGAAGATATTTCATAATAAATTTGTGACTTATTTTTTTTTGTTTCTTGTGTGGTTATCAAGGAAGGAATTGCTAAGTTTATATTACAACTAAGAAGTTTTTCAACAGGTATGCTTGGAAAATTTTCTATTATTTGCTTCGAAAGGAATTCTTCTGATATATTTGAAGGAATCCATAAAATAAAAAAATTGGAATCTGCAGGTAAATCTGGTACTTTGGAAATTAATTTAAATCCACTAAGTGGCTCACTCCAATAAGATGATGGGATAAAAATTAATTCTAGTTTATTAGTAAATTTCATGTGTTAATAGAACTCCAAATAGTAAAATTAACTTATAATTCCATTACTCAGTGTATTTAATATAACATTAGTCTAAAATTTATACATTTCAGATGCTTTTTTCATGGATTATTTAGTCTAATTAAGACAAAATTATTGTTAAAATTGCTTTTTTGAAAACATAACAAGTGAAATTATTAAAAAAGTGAAAGTGAGTGGGATAGCTACTAGTAACGCAATCAAGACCGAATTAAGTGATTCTATAAAGAGAACTGGAAGAGTTGCAATCGCTGAAACTTGATTTCCCACATAAACAGACAAGATTGCTGCAGCTGCTATCGAAGATATACTGACTCCAAAAAAGGTACCGATAGAACATGAAATTGCCATTGCTGAGAGACTGATTGTTAATGATTTAAAAGTTTCTTCTAAGAAATACTGAGAAGGAACACCAATAGTCAAAATGTCAATTATAAGTCCTAACGCTAATGAAATTACCGTAGCTATAATCAAGCACAAATAAACAGCACAAAATTTTGACAATAGGATATTATATCGTTTGACTGGGCGCATGAGAATGAGATCATAGACATGATTATTTTTTTCATTAGCTATAGAGGTGCTTATCATCGCTGAACTAAGCATTCCACTAATATTAGATACCAAAACTGCCACTAAACTTGAAACTGGAAAACCTTCTGTTGATGGAATTAGATAATGTATCAATATGGAGAGAGCAGGCATGCCTATCCATAAAATTATCATGATCTTTGATTTATAGAAACCTTTTAGTTCATCAAAAAATAATACTCTATAACTCATTATTTTCACCTTGGACTAGTTTTAAATACACATCTTCTAAGCTAGGAGTAAGTAAATTGAATCTTCGGAGTTTATACTTATTATCTATTAAAAATTGAAGTAAATTATGAATGGATTCATCCAAATCAGCTTCTACTTTAAGACTGATGAGAATAACATTTGCAGATTTATTTTCTGATTGTTCAATATAATTTAAATTTTGTAATTGATCCAATATATCAATATCATTATCAAATTCAATTTGAATCCGATTTCTAACGTGATATTCGCTTTGAAGTTCTGATGGTCTTCCAACTTTCACTAAATTACCTAAATTAAGGATACCAATTTTAGTAGCTATATCTTGAACATCACTTAAGATATGAGAGGAAAAAAGAATTGTTTTACCTGAATTTGCTAATTTTTTAATTAGGTTCTTAATTTGATATCGACTAGCTGGATCTAAACCAGTTAATGGTTCATCTAATACTAAAATTTCTGGTTCACCTAATAATGCTTGGGCTAATCTTAATTTTTGTAACATTCCCCCTGATAAGTGAATAATTTTTCTATTCATTACTTCCTTAAGGTTTACAAATTCCAAAACTTCTACAATACGAGAATCTAATAATCTTTTTTCTAATTTTGACAATTTCCCAAATGTTCTTAATGCTTGATAAACAGTTTTCCACCGATGAAATCCTGCTTCTTGAGGATGGTATCCTAGAATTTTAAATAACTCTAAATAAGAAGATTTAATATTTTTTCCATTAATAAGGAGGGTTCCTGAAAAATCTCGGATTAAACCAACCATGATTTTAATAGTGGTGGATTTTCCTGCTCCATTTGGACCAATATAACCAAAAATATCACCTTGATTCAGCGAAAAGGAGACATTATTCAATGCTAATACGTTTTTATAACTCTTTACTACATTTCTAAACTCAATCAAGGGCTCGCTTAAATTCATATGAGACATTTACGCTTCTTAATAACATTTCACTCGTAAAAAACTTAATTGAATAAAAAAAATAATTAAAATTTTAAATAGAAAAGATTTTTAATAATTCTAATAAGATTATTTACAAACCTAATCGCTTGACTTTGAGTTTAATAAGAAAGAGGACAATACCATGGATAAATTCGACCTAATAAAAAAATCTTTTAAAGCTAAACCAACTGAGAAAGTCGCCTACGCCGTATGGAAACATTTTCCAGAATTCGATAAATCTCCTGAAAGCCTTTTCGAGGCTCAGATGAGTTTTCAAAACAAATTCGATTCTGATATTTTGAAAATTTCTGTCTCCGGTCGCGCCTTTGCATCTGATTTTGGAACGGAAGTGGGAGGTTATGATCCAGTTTCGGGTTCCAGAATTGGTGTGAAATATCCAATTGAAACATTAGAAGATTGGTGGAACGTTAAAAAGATTGATGTAACCAAGGGTGAATTCGGAAAGCAGATTAACGCAATGAAATTAATACATCGGGAAGTTGAGGGTAAAATACCAACTATGATGACGGTTTTTTCCCCATTAATGGTTGCCTCTGAAATCGATCGGAACGTTGTTTCGCACTATAGAAAGGATCCTCACTCCGTCGGGGAACAATTTAAAATAATTATTACGGCAATGACAGAATTTACCAACGCTTCTTTAGATGCTGGAGCTGATGGTATATTCTTAGCCACGCAACATTTTAACGATAGATTAACCGATGAAGAGCGAATGGAACTCGAATTTAGACCACTGAAGTCCCTCATTAAAAAAACCTTAAATAAAAACAACTTTGTAGTGCTTCATCTCCATGGTGATAAACCGGATTACAAACTGGCAACTAAATTGCCTATAGACGCTATTAATTGGCATGATCAGCAAACAACACCATCACTTTCAGAAGCAAGAGAAATCTTTAAGGGAGGCCTGCTTGGAGGATTAAATACAGAATCTTGGAAAGATATCTCCAATCCAATAGATGTGTCTTCATTGATCACTTCGGTTTACGAAAGCTTCGAAGGTTCAGGACTAATTATCTCTCCCGGGTGTGTCATTCCTCAGTTCGTTAATGATTCAATAATTGAAGCAGCAGTAACAACAATTAAAAATCTCAAAAAGTAATTAGGTTAAGATTCATAATACCAATTATTAAAAGAAGAGCTATTTTTTGAAAATTAAATTGTTGATATAAGAATTATCTTTTCAAAGTGAATTATTAGTGAAAAAGGAAACTAAAAACGATGTTTATGAGACTCCGCCCATTTCTTCGAAGTATAATGGTCCGAAATTTGACGCTCACGTTCATTTAGGGAGCATGAAAGGTTTAACTAACTTAGTTAAATTCAGAGAAGAATTTAACATAAAGAAATCCGTTGGTATTGTTTGGGATGATAACAACGAAGAATTAGAAACAAATTTCCCTGATAAGTTCGTGTTGGCAAAGTATTTTAGAAATAAACACATGTTTATCCCAAACTCGGATCCAAAATTGTTAACAGATGACATCGAAGAAATTCATAACCAAGGATTTCCAATCGTTAAATTCTGGTTTGGACCGCGAGTGAGAGACTATATAAAAGAATACTATAAAATTGAAGCACAAGAAATCCATTTATCTGATCCCTTTTTTAAATCCATATTCGCTAAGATGGAAGAGCTAGGATTATATTTATTAATACATGTGGGCGATCCTGATCTATGGTACGAGAAAGTTTATCAACCAGTGAGTCGATATGGCACAAAAAAAGAACATTTAGCTGATTTTGAAGAGATTTTATCAAGTTTTCCAAAATTAAAAGTACTACAAGCACACTTTGGGAGTCAACCTGAGGATCTAGAGAACTTATCGCGATGGTTTGAAACATATCCGAATTACTATATTGATACTTCTTCAGCAAGATGGATGGCACGAGAGCTTGGGAGGAATCCTGAAAAAGCGAGGGAATTTTTTATTAAGCACTCAGATAGGATTCTTTTTGGTACAGATATAGTGCAGGATCGAAATAAACCAATTTCAACCTACTATCAGACGCGGTATTATACGTTCCAAGCACTTTTAGAGACTTCCGTAAGAGATTTACCCTTACCCTTTCCGGATCCGGAAAATGATAATAATACAAAAATCAACGGGTTAGATCTTCCTCTTGATGTTTTAAAGAAGATTTATTGGGAAAATGCGAACAAGTTCTTAAAACTTGCGTGAATGTTATAATTTATAGAAAAATTTCCTTTCCTGGGGGAAGCCACGGTTTATAAATTTGTAAATAATCTTTAAAGAAATTAGATAATCCGTTTTTTAGACATAAATCCACCCAATGAAATACCGCCTCTTGCCCGGATTTCTCCTTAGAAATTTTCCCGAACATGTTACTTAAATAACTTGATACTATATTTTTATCCTCTGGAGCTATATCAGTTTCTTGGAAATTTACTAGGAGATTCTCGAGGTTTGTCATATGTGATTTAAAATTTGTTAATAATTCGATTATTTTTACCCGATCTTGGACGTAATCATTGGGCTTATTGAGTAATTTATTAAACTTCCCAAGATTTTTCATCAGACCTTTAATATTATCTAGTAAATCAGGTATGTTTAATTTAACTAAATCTCGCTCTAATTTCCTTGTAATAAATGTATTCATTGTTATCTTGTTATAAAAATAAATGACTGGTAAAGAAATATTCTTATCAAATTGTTTAATTAATGGAATTCCCATCGTATAATATCTGGTTTCACCTGTACCTGCAATATGTATTGCTGGGTTAATAGTTTTTGAAATTAAATATTGTCGG
>JAGXNQ010000008.1:34352-39390 GCA_019894955.1 Promethearchaeota archaeon
GGGATTCAACTCTGGGAGTCAAAAAGGGAATATGCTCAGAAAGATCAGGGTTATCCTTTTCGAGGCTAAAATCTATTAAGTTCCCACAATGATTGCATTTACATTTAGTAAGGATCATGGATGGATATTCTTGACAAGACAATTCTAATCTCCTGCTGTAACACTCTTCACTATTGCATTCATAAAAAAAAGGAACAAAATCACGTCTGATCTCTCTTAAAGGAGGACGAATATTATTTTTTATAAATTGATTTCTTAAATCCATATAAGTGTCAATATATTTATTTTGATTCTCTAATAACGTCTCATAAAATGGTGTTAATAACTTCTTAAATTCCATATCTGAAGCTGAAATGAAAAGATATCCTTGGTCAAAGATAATGTTGGAAATTATCCCAATTATGTTGATAAACCAATCTGTGTAGTTTTCTGCATTATTGTGTGCGATTTTGATTAACCGAAGTGCTTCTTCTAACCTTTCTTCTAATAATTTTTTATGCCAATTATCCTCTAAGCAGGAATTAATAGAATTGCTATATTTTTTTTTAATCTCTTGAAATTGTTCCAAGAGATACGACACAGATGGTAGCGGAAGATCTCTAATTCTCATACCAATAAATTTCTTTTCTATTTCAGGATTTATTGAAATTGAAAATCCACTGGCAGAATCACTTTGTGAAAATTTAGTTTTTATTAGTTCTGAATGGATCTTATCATAATCAGCAACGTAAAAAAATGGAACAATATCTTTATCAAGATTCGCGAATGCTGCTCCACATCCAATTTTGTTAAAAAGAAATCTTTCCCCACCTAAAAATTTAGGTTGATGTGCGACTTCCAAGCTCAAGCTGTTATTATCAGTAAGAAAATTATCTAAATGATTCTTAGCTTTTTCAGTCAGTAAATTATATTTGCTATTTGTATTTTCAAAAATTTTCCCCAAAGCTAATTTTATTTCACTATTATTTACATCCTTTTTCATTTCTCGGTTTCTTTTTTTTGCAAGGAAAATGGCATCGCTCATGGATTGGGGTATAAGATCTTTCATCCCTTCAGAAATCCAAGATTGTTGTCCTTCTAAAGCATATGCCAAGTAATATTTCAATGGATCTTCAAAATTATCGTTTGACATTTCTATTGTACCTAAAATTTTAAATTATCAAAATCCACAAGTAAATGTTCAGAATTAATGAATCCTTCGGCATACTTTACTCCGACTTGATATCCCAAGTAACCTGCTCGTTCTCTTAAATAATCAAAAATCCTTAAATTCTTTTTATTATCAACAAACTGTGATTTATAAGCTTTAAGGGAATTTATTTTTTCTTCGATCGAATCAGATATATCAATTAGAAAATCTAATTTTCGATTCTTATCCTTTAAATGGGAATGATCAAAATAAAAGACATATTTTGGATAATGTTCAGGATATTTTGATTCAGTTTTTGTCAGTTTTGATTGAAATTTGGCAGCATTTACAATCTGATGACAAGCAATATGGTCTGGGTGCCAATCATTATAGGGATGGGTAATAAGAATATTTGGTTTATATTTTCTAATCACTTCAGAAACTTTTTTCCTGTTTTCGATTGTATTTTCAATATATCTATTTGTTATACCAAGAGTAATCCTTATATCTAGGTTTAAAATTTCAGAAGCTGCTTTAGCCTCAGCCATTCTTTTTTCGACAGTACCGAATGGGGTGGGCTCTCCATTTGTTAAATCCAAAACTCCAATTTTTTTACCTTTTTTCTTATAATGGGCAATAGTTCCTCCACATCCGATTTCTGCATCATCTGGATGGGCTCCGATTACTAAAATATCTAAATTAATGTCCATCTTAATCTACTAATAGTTCTCTAATTTGTGTAAATATTTCTTCTTGTATTTTTTTAAAATTATATTTATTAATATCATCAATCCTATTGAAATAATTTGAAAAAATAGACTCAAATACATTTATCTTTATTTTTAATGGAGTCTCTAAGAATGATTCAATTAACTGAATATATTGTTCAATTCTTTCTTCCCCTTTCTTAAACAAAAAGCTTTCTTCTGCATTTTTTAAAACGCAAATGGTATCTCTATCTTTATATATTACTGGAACTCCTTTTTCAAAAATTTTGTATCCCTTTTTAATTGATTTAATCCAGATTTCTATGGGAAGTTCATATCCGAAAGTCTCTAAATCCAAATCATTAATCGCATTACATTCATATGCTTTTAGTCCACAAAATGCATCTGTTATTGAAAGTCCGAGTGTATTGAGAATTCCCGTGATGATCGTATTTACCAGAAATCTATCTTTCCAAGGCTTTTGCCAATAATGGTCAGTATTTTTATATCTTGATCCAGAAATAATTTGTTCTGGCGGATTTTCAAGGATTTGATCAATAAACTTGTATAAACATTTTGGTTCATGTTGACCATCCATATCGAATGAAATTATCCAGGAGAATTTCATTTCCTTAGCGTATTTAAAACCCCTTATAAGTGTATAACCATAACCCTTATTTTCTTTAAAATTAATAATAGTAAAATCAGATTTTTGATTGTTACACTCCAAAATTTCCTTGGTTTTATCAGTAGAGCCGTCATTAATGACAAGGATTCTCAAATTAATCTCGGTTCTTTTCTGCAAATTTTGTTTTACTTTATGAAGATGATCTAATATATGCTCAATGTTATCTTCCTCATTATAACATGGAATAAGCAAAAGAATATTGGTTTTTTTTTCAGAGATGTCCATCATACTTAACGAATCTACAAAGAAGCAATAAATCTATACTTTACAACAAGACAAAACCTATTAATTTTTTTGTTATAAAACAAATATAAAAAAAAATCTTGATGAAGAGATATGAAAGAAATATTCAGCTATACATCTAATAGCCCTTCCCAAGCTTTTCTCTCTTCATCTTGAAAAGAATTTTCTATTTTGCAATCTTTCCCTAGAAGCATCGTTGGTCTTTTTTTAATATCATAGGGAGCCCATTCCGGTAATCCATTATGATTTGGATTTCCTGTATGAGCAAACGCAATCCATGCATCCATTACTTTATTACTCAATAAATCCGCTTCTGGACCTTGACCAGAGAAGTTTTCCATTCCAGGAAGATTTATTGAGTTAAAAACAAAACCAAGTTCAATGGCGTGACAACATCCTAATTTTCTATCCTGTCCGGGAGATTGCCAAGTGAATAAATAATTAAATGTATTTTTTTGATGTTTGAGCTGAGCCTCAAGGAAACGTATTGTGGGAATCCGAAACATAAAATCTGTTATAATCGCATCTGCAATGTCTTTGGGATCTGTAGAATACTTTCCTTCTCTCGCATTTTTATATGTTTCATACATTTTTGCACTACTACCCGGATTTATCCCAAACATGGTTAAATACGATAAAATTGCTTTCTCGGGATCAGGAAATCCCGGTCCCATTGAAGTAAACATCTTAGCTTCATCTAAATTTGTTCCAATCATCAGATCTATATTCGAACACTCACCATTTCGAAATATTAATAACGGGTGAATAGGAAGAGACTCATCATCGATTAAGGGTCTGAACTCCATTGCACTGTTTACTTTTTCAAGGTATCTGTTTTGGGCATCAATAATTTTATCTGGTTGTATTTTTCGAAAGGCATCTAAATCCGCACCTTTAATGTCCAACATCCTCATGACACCTTTAGTATGTTTCTTACTAACTTCTGGATTAATAAATGGAGCACTTTGAGCAATCATGCGATGAAATAGACCCTTAGCAGTAGGCATTGCAGATAACGTGAGAACAGCATACCCACCCGCTGATTCACCGAAAATTGTTACATTTCCGGGATCACCACCAAAGAGTTCAATATTATCTCTAACCCATTTAAGAGCTAAGATTTGATCTAGCTGTCCAACATTTGCAGTAACTCCTGGTACGTAAGAATATCCAAAAACGCCTAACCGATAATTGATAGTGACTACTACAACATCTCCACGTTTGGCTAAAACTGACCCATCATACATCGGGTTTCCTCCACCTCCCATAATAAAAGCTCCACCATGAATCCAAAACATTACAGGACGTTTTTTGTTATCTAAAGCGGGTGTCCAGATATTTATAAATAAACAATCTTCACTCTCGGGTTCTAGTTTTCCAAAATATTCTTCAAGCATGGTATAACCTTGAAACGCAAAAGAACCATATTTCTTTGTTTCAAGCATGTTATCCCACGGTTTTTTTGGAAGGGGTGGAGAGAAACGTAAATTCCCTATTGGTGGTTCTGCATATGGGACTCCTTTAAAAATCTCTACACCATCCTTGCTATAACCTTGAATCTTACCGGTTTTAGTTTCTATTATTGTCAATTTTTTACCATCCCTTTTTTCCTTACTTTATTGATTATTTGTTATTCTATATCATAAATGAACTTTTATAACATTTTCTTCAAATGTTTTTTTATTGATTTCAACTCCCAATCCTGGTTTATCGATTGCTTTAAGAATACCTTTTTCACATTTAATAGGTTCTTCAAGCACTTGGAATTCTTCAGGTATAAAAGGAAATTCACACCATTCACAGCGAGTAGCCATTATGTAGTGAAGATTTGCTGCTAATATATGACCAAATCCGAAGATATGAGGAATACAGCGAACGCCTTTTACTTCGGCCATTGCGTCGATTTTCTTCAATTGTAGGAACCCCCCACTACGAGTTACGTCCGGTTGAATAATATCAAAGCAGTCTTTTGAAAGAATGTCTTCAAAACGGAATATCCCCATATCATTTTCTCCACCCGCTATCTGTGTAGGTGAATTTTCTCGTATTTTAGCTAGCCCTGCAAGATTATCCGTAGGAATTGGCTCTTCTAACCATTCTATTTCATATTTATCACAAATTTTAGCTATTTTTAAGGCATCATTAATGGACTGGTAGGCAGAATTTGCATCAACCATGATGCTTATGTCAGAAAAAGCATTTCGAACTTCCTTGATAAGTTGTTCATCTTGTTTAACACCATTACCAATTCTTAATTTTACTGCTTTAAAT
>JAGXNQ010000090.1:0-2889 GCA_019894955.1 Promethearchaeota archaeon
CCTCCAATAGAAATGCCAAAAATTCGACCTATTCCTCCAAGGCTAGTTAATCCTCCCATAACTTTACTTCTCTCTATGGTTGGATATAAATCACTAATTAAAGCTGACCAAGCGATATTGCTCATGCTCCAAAAGATCTCTATTATCATTAATCCAAATATAATTACATAACCAGCAACATGTAGATCTGAAATTACAGAATGAACTAACCATACCAAAATTGTACCTATTCCTGCCAAAACTTCTCCAAGTATTATTAAAGTCCTCCGTCTCTGCAATTTATCACTTAGAGGACCCCACACGAAATTTTGAAAGATTACACTCATTATCATGGGTAGAGTGGCATAAAGAGTTGCCTCAGTTACTGTTAAGTCTAGAAATTCTATAAAATAAATTGATAAATACGTGTAAAACATCCCACGACGAAACATGGCTAACATTTGAAAGGATGATAGCCCAAGAAATGATTTTGAAAAAAAAGATTTAGATTTGACGTTATCCACGATATATCAATGCTTTATTCATTCGATTTATTCTAAATTATAAATATCAATATCCTTTTTAGGGAACTGATCAAATATTTTCTCTCCACCTTCACCGCTGATGAGTTTTTCATGAATTATTGAATAATCTGTAAAGAATTTTTCTAACCTCGTAAGTATTTGTCTCCATGATTTATTTACATCATTCCTATCGATAATTCCGTTCTTTAATTTGGCAAATGTAGCTTTTACTTTTTTACGTTTAAAAAATTTCTGGAATTGTTTTATTACTCGTACTTTTATTTTAGCATATTCTTCGGGACGAAAATTTAAAATTAAATAACTTAAAACATCATCTGCGATTGGAAAAAAACTAATGATTTTATCATCGGGTTCTTCTGGATTAGCTAACAATTCAAGTTCAATGTCTGAGATATTGATAGCTTCAAGTATTGGGTAGAGTTCTCCAACCGTTATTCTCGTTTCTGACTGTATTTCAGAAGCTATCTCGGATATGCATAAATGAAAATCGGGATACTTTTCTGCATTTTCGACTCTATACGTATATTCCTTTTTTAATGTTCGAATAATATTGTTCTTCAGTGTAGGAGGAATTTCTTTTCGACCGAATGAAATAGTGCTATCTTTTTGTTGGTCTTTTATTTTTTGTTCGTCCACTTGTTTTTTGGCATAGTTAGTAGATAAAGAGTTCAGGAATTGATTAGGAGCATCACCGGTTTGTAAATTACCTTCCAATTTTAATGTTTTTTCTTTTTTGGACATGGTTTCAAATAATCTTTCACTAAGATATTTTTTGGCTTTCTTCTGCGCTACACTTTTGCGATCGAATTTTTCCGTTACAGAGACAAAATCAAGATATTTGCGCATGGTTCCTGAATCATCCTTCTTATCCATTATCTTAATGTCAATATTCTCGTAAGATAGTGTGTTGATTATTGAATATATTTTTTGTTTTGAAAGTTTTGTCGCTCTGATTAACTCTCTCTCCATTATTTCAATAGGATATGCCTCTCCTCTTCGTATATATTCACTTCTGATCAATTTAAGAACAATATCTGAATCTTGTTCTTCTTCAGAGACCGTTTCTTTTTGTAACCTAATAAACATTGAAGTTTCATGCGGTTTTAAATAATACACTAATAATGTAATTCCCAAAAAGATGATGATGATGATTGAAACCAGGTATTTATCAGCCATGAATAATTGAGCTACATCTGTAATTTTTTGGTTTGGTATTTGAGCTTGAAGAGCATAACGAGAAAGTGTCTGAGCATAAACACATCCTAATACAAGCGTAATCAAACCATCTTTCTTGAAAATTAATAATCGCCATCCGATAGAAAGTCCTAATTTTTTTGCAATTCGATATAGGAAGAATATTGAAATTATAAATTCAAAGATAAAGATGTAAGTAACCGTGGCACTCGTAGCACCACCAACGGTTGTTTTTATAGCAGAAATCGTTTCCTCATGCATGATCAAGTAAATACTAACTTGAAGCAATTGGAAAAAGAATATAAATAATACAATTAATGAAAACGTAAAATTGTCATACAAACCAGCTCTTTTAGTTTCCGCTCTTCTACGTGTAAATACAAATTCAAACAGTATGAATAATAACGTTAATATGAGACTAACATAAATAAGGGGCATTATTAATCTCATTTCTAAGAGATAAACTATAACAGCCTCTACCGGAGCCGCTATTGCAAAGATCTCAAGGGATAAGAATACAAGCAAGCTTCGATAAAACAATGCTAAAACAACTAATACCGCCAATATAAAATATGGAGAAATAAATGCGAAAGCACTTCGTGTAACCGTAAATTTAGTAATAAAACGAGATTCAATTTTGGTCGCGAATTTACGAGAATACATGTAAAATCGTGTACTCAATAAAATTAACCAAACTGTTGATAGACCTAATAAATAACTCATGAAATTTAAACCGATTGAAGTGATGAATGAGAATATGAAAAAATATCCAACTATTAATCCTACATAAAGAGCTATTTGCTTAATAAACGTATTTTTTTCAAATATGAAAACACGAACTTTATCAATGCTAAATAGAATGGAAAGAGAAAGAAATAGTCCTATAATGGCATTCCCAAATACAAAAGGATTTCCAATCGTAAAAAAATTGACAAAAATATGAGTTGGATCGTTAATGGCTAGTAATAAGATGAAGGAATAGAAAAGAAAAATTATATACAAACTCATGAATTTCTTTTCATATGAATAGAATTTTGGTGGTTCTTGACCATCAATTAACACTTCTTCATGGAAAATTTTATTAGAAACTTCCCTTAGCTTTTTTTTAGACTGAGTTAAATATTCACTTGCTTTCATTTTAACCCCATGTATACTTGTAATAACGTAGAGA
>JAGXNQ010000090.1:2988-10401 GCA_019894955.1 Promethearchaeota archaeon
CTTAGCTTTTTTTTAGACTGAGTTAAATATTCACTTGCTTTCATTTTAACCCCATGTATACTTGTAATAACGTAGAGATATAACTTATCTATATTTAATGTATTTTTTCTTAAATAAATTCCCAATATTAGGATATTATGTTTACTTCAGTATAGGTGAAACTTTTAAAAAGATTGAATGATATTTTATATTACCCATGGAAAGTAAACCCGATAAGGAAACCCTATTAAATTTTGTAAAACAGGCCATTGTTTTACTTTGCGAGAAAAACATCTCAAGCATGGTAATTCTCTCATCATATAAAATTAACTCGGTGTTGAAGGATAGTTATGGTATTAATATTCGTGTTGACAGAATAGGAAGAATTTTGAATAATTTAGCAAAGCAAAATCAATTAAAAAGACTCAATACAAATATACCTAAATATAAACTAAACGTGGCATCATTAGCACACTTAAAATTTTAAAGTAAAAAGTTTTAAGGAAATATTATTTCATTTGTCTAAACTCAGATATAAGATTTTGGAGCCTTTCAATCAGTTGTTCAATTTCTCCATATTTTTCATTAATTGGTACAAAACTGATACCTTGATTTTCAATTTCATTCAAAATAATTTTCTCAAATTTGGGACCGGAAGTTTCTAATCTATTTATTATATCTTCGGAAAAACCATCTAACATCGAATAAATTGATTTAATTTTATTCGTGTTATTTTCGATTAGTTCATCTATACGTTTGGCATTGTTATCATGTTTTGTAGCTAGTTCTCCTAATTGGTTAGTTTGGGATTCAAAAACTGTTGTTAGTTCATTCAACTTTTGTTTGATGATCTCATTTGAATTAGCTATAATATCGTCAATTCGAGAAGTTATATGATTTTCTAGATCTTTCTGATTTTCAATTCTTGATTCTAAAGATTCAGTTATACCATCAACAAACACAGCTGAGATTTCATTAAATTTTCTTTGAAAATAATTTTCCAATCCTTCTAAACCCTTGCCAATTGTATTCTTTAGTTGATTTAAAGAACTTCGGATGAAATCTGCACCTTTTAGGCTTCCTTCTTCTACATTAGAGAGCCAAACATCTAAGTGATTAACATAATTATTGATAAATGTATCTGCAAGTGTAGTTGCTCCAGTTCTAACTCCATCAATTGATTTTTCCATTTGAGAAGATGGTTTTTCTTCTACTTCATCAATGCTCTCCGATATTTGAGGAATCTCCTGTAATTCTTCAGGAAGAGGTTTTTGAGCTTCAAGATATTCTTTTATTATTATTGGTTCTTTTCTCTGAAAATTTTCAATTAATTCTTGAACCCATTTGAAATATTCAAGACTATTTGGAATTAGAATATTTGGAATGATCTCAACGATTTCTTCTGGGTTTTGGTGGTCTTTGAATTTAAAAATTTTCAAACCAAATTTATCATCAATATGAGTATGATCGAATACAATGCAGATTGTATTTGGATTCTCTTCAGTTTGGAAATATTGTTGAATTTTTTTGTCCGAATCAGTCAGGAATAAACCATAACCAGGATGAGAAATATAAAAACCGATAATGGACTCTTGGGATGCCTTAACTTGTTCAAATAAGTCATGGAGTTCTTGCGATAATCCTAATTCCATATTATCACCATGTAATAATGGAATTGAATCAGTGATTGTTAAAGTACCGTCATCAGAACTGTAGTTGCCAATACATAATCCTAAGACTTCTGTGGGTTCATCTTTGATCTCGTTGACAAATCTTAATACATGAAATATCATCTTCCTAAAAGCTCCTGGCTGAATATCAATATTTCCATTAAATAAATTGCTTTTAGTCATATTTTATTCACCCTCCTTCTCTAATTCTTTAATTTTCCTTAATAGTTCAGTGTTTTCTGTTCGGATTTCTTTTAGCTTTTCATGTAAATTCTTCTTATCCAATTCTAGACGATCTAATTTTTGATCTATAGGTTCCTTAGAGCCTTCTAACACTAAAATCGCAGCTTTTAGATCTGATAGGAGTTTTTTTGATTCATTTTCAAGAGAATCGAATTTGTTTTCTGTCATTTTCAATTTCTTTTTAACACCCTCGAGGATGGATTCATTAATCGCATTAATTCTCCCAGTGATTCTAACTTTTGAAGGTTCTAATGTTTTGATCATATCTTGAAGTGTTATATTACTACTTTCGAGATTACTGATGATAACCGCTTGTTTTTTATCCATTTCTACTAACTCTAATGAAGTGTCTTTAAAATTAGTTAAAATTCCTCCTAATAAGTTTTCTACACCATCTTGTAATGCGTTATTTATTAGAAGGTTAATATCTTCTTCGAATTTAGTTATCTTTTCTCTAAGATTATCTTGTTTTTCATCAAAAATATCAAGTCGATCATCAATAAAAGAATCTAATTCTTCCAATTCATCGTGGAGTGAATTATTAAATGTTTTTTGAATACTTGTCATGCCATTACTCAAGCTTGTTTTTAATTCAACAATATCTTTTCTCATTTTTACACTGTTACGGAAGGCTTTCTTAAGATTTTCTTGACTCCATGTATTCAGCACAGAAATCAAAGGTTCCATTGATTGTTCTAAAAAGCTTGAAATACCCTCCTTAAATGAATTTACTATTTGATTTACATTTAATTCTGGCTTTTTTATCATCAATTGATCATTACTAGGAATAAAAATATCATCAAAGAAATTCGTTGTTTCATTAAGCTCTAAAATCGGAATTTCCTTAGAATAAACGTTTCCGATTAAATTGATTATATTATTATAATAGTCAACATTATTGGGAGGTTCTACCTCTGTCTTTACTTCATGATAACTCGTATTCCTGGTTTTTGATGGATCATCTAATCTAAAAGCCTTAAATCCAAGATTTCCTTCTTTTTCAAGAAGAGCATGATCAAAAACGAGCCCCACTCCTGCAGGATTCCTAGCTTGCCAAAATAATTGATTTTGTATATCAGTTCCACTGAAAAATGGTGTAAGGTTCGGATGTGAGTGATACCAACCACATGAAAACCATCCAAGATCTCCAAATTTTTCAAAAACGCGACTATCTATTCTTTCAAACGATCCTAATTGCTCTGAAGTATATCTAACTTCGATTGCACCACCATGGGAAACTGGAACAGCATCTTCAATAACCAAAAATTCTTTATCTCCTTCTGCTTTAATGTATCCAATTAAACCTCCCATTACTTCTTTACATTGGTTAGGATCTATTATTTTAGAACCAAAACGGAGCACGTGAATAAGCATTTTGTAATAAGCTAATGATTTGATAATTACGGGGAATTCTTCACCAATTTTAACCATGATATTTCATCAAATTTTAAGAGTATTTTATTGTTAACTTTAATAGATATATAATTTAACTCATTTAAATTTTGAAATTTTTTTTGAAATTTTTTAGGAGAAACTCTATTGGATCGACTGATCCATGTTTTTGTATTATTTTAAAATACTAATAGTATATCTTATGAAAAATAAATACAAAGAATAGAATAGTATATAATAGCAAAAAATGAAAACTACTATTAAGGTAATGGCTTTCCGCAATAAGGACAGAATTTCCAATCTAAATCTTTACCACATGATGGACAAAATTTCTTAGTTTCGGTTTCTTGAGCTTTAGGTATAGATGGGAGTTGTCTTGTAGTTTTAACCGTTGAACCTGCGCTCTCTTTCATTCTTTCTTCTTCCTTCTTAGCTGCTAGTCTTATTTGAAAAGCTTCTCTTTTTTCAGCTTCTAATTCATCAGCAGATTTCATCCCTTCCTCTTTTACCCAACCTTGAACTTTAGGTCTTTTTAATTCATTTTCTGGCACCTTTTCCAATTCGACATCTCGTGTTTCAGAAACAGGTGCTATAACCTTTTGCTGTTCTTTCTTTTGCTGTGCTTGTTTTACCAAAACTTGAGTCGTTTTCATTATTTGATGAGGATTTATATTTGGTATGGCAATCGTTCTTAATACCCATCCTACAATCATATTTTGATTTGGAAAACCTTGTTCTCCAACATCTTCATCTTTATAGACGTATGAATCAAGTATATCGTTCCCCTTCAAAAGTCTTGAAGCCCATTTATCGTTAATTAATCCTAATTGAATTCGATAAGAGGTACCAGGTATTCCAAGCTGACTACTCAGAGGAATAAAGCCTTGTTCTGTCATTTTTAATCAATTAATTATTATTAGTTATTTAGATTATGTAATAAATTGAATATAATACTATTATAATAATAGGGGATTTGAATTTAAATGATTAGCAACTTCTGAAAAAACAAAGATAAATATGGGTATTGGTATAATTTTATCAAGAATTACTATGGTATTGTGATTGAAGAATGACGGTTATAATCCCTAAAGAAGCTTATTACACCATTGTTGCTGCGAGTGTGAGATTTGCAAATCAAAGGATTCCAAAAGATGATTGGTTAGAAGTTAGTGGTATATTTATCGGAAAAAATGAAGGAGATGATGTTATCGTTACAGAAGCTTATCCAATAATGCATCAAGAATTAGATAGGGATGCAGTTATTGATCAATATAAGTGGAGCGATGAAGATTATGAGGCTCTATATATTATTGATGAAGAAGCATTCTCAAAAGGAGAATTTACAGTTGGTTGGTGGCATAGTCATCCAGGCTTTAAAGTAATGATGAGTCATATAGATATTAAAACAACCCTGAGTTTTCAAACAAATAATCCATTAGCAATTTCATTAGTTTTCAATCCTGATCGACTTATTCGTCAAATTGAACTACCCGATAGAAAGGGAGATCCTGTGATTCAGCTAGAGCAAGATCCTGGATTTAAGATATTTCGATTAGATGATATATCTAAAGGAATTGTAGCATCTTATTCTCCAGCAAATTTTAAAATTTTAGGATTTGAGACAATGGAACAATTAATTGCTCAAACTCAAAAATTCATCATAGATATCGCAAATTTCTTTCCAAAAGAAAATCTATTGGGCACATATGAAAGATTTATTTCAGAACGAATAAATGAACTCAACTCAATGCTACTCGGCACTGAAGAATATCTTAGAACACTCATTAGAAAAGGTGAATCTAAAAGAGTAAAAGAAGTACTTCAGAACCAAGTCCGTAGCATTCGTCAATATGTCGCAGAGACTTTCATTAAAATTGAAAATATAAAAGAATTCACCAATTACTTAGAATATAAAGAAAGAAGCGTTATAATCCCAAGAGTAGACGAAATTTTATCATCTTGGGACGAAACAATTTCAAGCTTAAATGACAAGTTAACAGAATTTGCCAAGAAATACTAAATCTTTATTTCAGAAAATAAGAAGCCTCTCCTACTTTTTGAATTAGACTCTATTATTTTACACTTGATGACAGAAGTAGAACTTAGGAGTGAAAGATGTCCTTTTTGTAATGTTGAAATTGATTGGGATAAATTACCTGCCCCAAATACCTTCAGAGGTTGGTGTCCTAATTGTGGTAAGGGTATCAATTCCATAAAAATACGTTTTCTTTAGTACCATAATAATTTCAAAAAGGAAGATAAAGAATTTCCTTTTTTTTTCAATCCTTTTATGCCAAATTTTTAAATCATGTGAGTTGAATCTGGAAATCAGTCTTAAGAGAACCCTTGTATGCAGTGAATTCCCCATTGATAATCTTATTAGCATCTATTATGTTCAAAATTTCAGCAATTTTATTATAGAAATGATGGAAATCCCACTCAAATGATAAATAATGCTGGTTTTCAAGACAATCATTAATTAAATCAATATTTTGTCTGATTTTTGATTGAATTTCTGGACGTAGCAAGTTTAATGAAAATAATAATAATTCTAATTCAGCTAAATGAAATTCTTCCCGCTCGCCGTATTCGACTAAAAAAGTTATTAATTTTGTAAAGCTCAAATCATTGACTTTGAATTTAAGGTATTCGTCAGTTTCTTCGACAAACTCTAAATCTTTAAGAATTATAATCACTCCTTTCTTAGATGGTTGAATATGAATAGAATTAGAAAAAGATTCCCATTTTAATTAAGTTTGCTATTGTTGAAAAAATTGCTAAAGTAAGAACCTTTACTTTATATAATAACAAGATGTAGATACTCCATTTACATTGGAATTAATGTGGTGTGATGTGTCTTACAATCATGTAAGGAGCACTAGAAATTCAAATCCATTAATCCAATGTGAAAAAAAAAAAGAAGTTGGAATTATATTAATAGTGCTATTTTTCGGCCATGGCTCGCAGTTGTGCTTCGGAGATGATGCGCACGCCGAGTTCCTTCGCCTTGTTATATTTAGCGGTTGGCTCATCGGAGTTAGTCACTAAATAGGACAGGGTTTTGGAGACTCCCGATTTTATTAACCCCCCATGGTTTTTAATATATTCTTGGACTTCAGTTCGATTTTTAAACGTCTCGACGTCCCCTGTAATGCAAAAGCTCAGGTTGTCTAATGATCCCATGATAAATTTCCCTCCATTTTATGTTATTTTCTGTTTGATTTGTGATTTTGGTGAGTAAATGAAAGGAAAACATTCTATATATATATCTCCTATAATTAGCTATTATAATAAAGAAGTGTTTTACTTTAACTATTAGAGGTAAGTGTCCTAACTGTGGTAAGGATTTCACTTTTATGAAAATATGGTTTCTTTAATAATGCATAAGTTCTAAAAAGGAATTTATAACAAATTTCCATTCTTTTCCACCATTTTTATCCACAAACAACTCAAATCCGAATTTTACATCTTTTTTCCTTTTTGAAATTAATTATAAATAGTAACTACCAGGATCTAAGTTCTAAATTGAAAATTTCTCTAAATTTTGTATCTGTAGAATAAATAATGTTTGTATTGTATTTTCTACACGTCATTGCTATGATCTCATCGTGGAGTTCATGACTTTCTGTGTTTTTTAGCATCAGCTTAATAATTTTTAAATCAAAATCATCAATAATAATATTCTCAGATGCTTCCCATCGGGCTAAAGCTTTTTTAAAAGCATTTATCTTTCCTGCTTTTCTCATCTTCCAAAATAACTCTGAGATTGCGATGGTGGGAATAATCACCATAAAATCTCCTTTAATAACTTCGTTTTTCAGTTCTTGAAGCAGAAGAGGTATTTTATTATAATCATAATGAAAATAGAATAATACTTGAGCATCGACTACAGCCATCTGGGTCATTAGTCACTCACTTGGAAATACTGATTTTTTTGCTTCTTTCAATTCATCTTCTGTAAAAGGTGAAACTCCCTCAAATAAGTTGTCATTAATTTCTAACGGGTGAATCTTCTTTTTGATCAAAATAGTCTTGTCTTCTTTCAATTCCATCTCAACTTCGTTTTTATCCTCTATTGCCAGTTTATCTCTCCACTCCTTAGGGATTACAATTCTCCCATTTGAAGAAA
>JAGXNQ010000091.1 GCA_019894955.1 Promethearchaeota archaeon
GTTCATTATTTCAAAAGCTAATAGCACATTTCACACACAAGATATTTAAAATTGAAGAAGAATTCAAATCTTCCTCAAGAAAAGTTTTTTCCATCATTAATGGTATAATTTGGATTATTGTAGGAGGAGTTAATGTTTATTTTCTTGATAATCCCTTTAGCTTGGGAGCAATTATTGTTTTTTTAGCATTTCGCAGTGGATATACTCCAAGTAAAAGATTTATTTTTGGAATTCATGATTCAAAAATATTGAAAGACAAATATAAAGGTAAATTAACCAAAATATTATCAAGCTTGGTTAAAATGGGGATTATAATCGAAATGTTATTCTTATTGATAATAACAATTTTATACAAATATCTTAATACTTCCATTAAAACATCATTAGGGATTGACGTAAATATCTTAGTAATCGTTTTATGGATTTCTGGATTTATATATGGAATAATAAGCTCCTTAATCTTAAGCTCTCGTACAACTCAATTTTTAAGTAAGAATGAGATTGGTATTGCATTGTTATTGTCTGGTGAAATTGTAAAAGACAAGATTGAAACTAAAAAGAAATCCTTTCAGAATTTTTTTAAACGTTAAATTGAGGTAAATACAATGCAAGATAAATATAAAGGCTGGATAGAAGGTTTTGGTAATGTTGTTACTGAACAAATAGGAAAAGACACAAAGGAAAAAGTATTAGATCAATGTACAGCATGTCAAGCTATTTCTAACGATAAAGAAATGGCGATATGTGTTAAAGAGGTTATGAATAAATTTGATAAAATCGTGCCAGAAAAAGAAAGAAGAGAGAATGTTATGGAAACTATGGGAAACTACTGTTTCAGTAGCTTCTTCGAAAAAACTGCTAATGAAGTGAAAGAAAAATCTAATGGACTTGAAGAAGCTATTCAAAACCTTAATAATCTGATGGGAGGAGAACACTTCAAATTGGAAGATAAAAAAGTATATTCCACACTTAATCAATGCTTTTGCCAAATAGGTGTAAAGGAAACTGAAGAACCAATTTCCAAAACATATTGTAATTGTTCGTTGGGTTGGATGAAAAGTTTATTCAATACACTTCTTGACAGGTCAGTAGAAGTCATGATCCTTGAATCTATTGTTAGTGGTGGAGAAGCTTGTCGATTTGTTATCAATTTGGAATAACGCTCTTTTCTTTAAAAGATACAGTTAATAACCCTATAGATTCTAAAATCTTTACAGACGTTTTTTGATCGCTTGTAGGTCATATAGATTTTGACTAAATTCAAAACATTAATATTTCTACTATTATGCTCCATTAATTGAAGACTTATGAATGAAGTTGAATTTAAAAATTATTTACAGGAGAATAAAGTAGAGAGGCAACTGATTGCTGAATTTATCGTCCAAATTAATAATTATGAAGATTTTCTCTCTAAAGCAAATTTATCCTTAGAAACAAGTCTACCTGAAAAAATAATCGAGTATGCCGATATACTTGTTTTGCAAGATAAGGATGATGTTTTAAATTTCCTTAGAGCGATAATGAATTATGCAAATTATTCCAAGAGATATGAATTTATTACTAAAGCAATAGATATTAGTGAATCTTATAATGCCATGGATAATCTTTACTCAAGAGTAGCAGAAATTCATGGAGAATCTATAAGGAATGAAATTTTTAAGGATTTAATAGTTCCCCCACTAGGCGTTCATCCTGAAAAGAAACCTGAATTCACAAAGGTTGTCATTAAAAGATTGGAAAAAAAATTAGGGACAGTAAACACTATTGATCTTCTTTCACCCTGCCTACATGGACGACCCCCGGATGATATTGAGGGAGATAAAAAACTCCTTAAGGAATTAGGTATTGATGGATTTTTAGAGAAGAAACATAAAGATTTAGTAACAAGACTAGAAAAACATAGAGACGAGGGAACTTTGGAATTTGCGCAGAAAATTGATGAGGAAATAGTTCAATATGTGCGAGAAAATAAGACCATAGCTCAAGGGTTAAGAGAAGGAAATATTATATATGTATCCAAACTTCCTTATCAAACGAGGGAATTTTTAGATGCTAAAGATGATAAAATGAAAAAATTTTACCTTTGCTACTGCCCTTGGATTAGAGGTGCACTGAAAAATGGTACTGGAAAAGAAATTACAAAAGATTTTTGTCAATGTAGTGCTGGATGGTATAAACTTTATTGGGATCAAATTTTCGAGCAACCTATTAAAGTAGAGCCCATAAAATCTGCACTCAATAGTGATTTTGAATGCAAATTTGCTATTTATTTGCCTAAAGAGATAACTAACTCATATAAATAAAATTATATTTCATAATTTTTATCTAGTGATATTGATAAGTATAAGTATAAAAAGTTGTTTTTTATGGAAGAGAAAAAAGAGAAAAAGGAAAAGAAAACTCAAACCGGTGAGGAAGTTGCTCAAGCCATGGTGGAAAACATGAAAGCTAACATGAATAATCCCGATTTTTTGGATGAACAGGAGAGATATAGGCAGCAAGCATTAGATGAGGTTCTTAAAAAAAGAAAAGAAAGAAATAAAGAAAAATGAAGTTAACTATGAAAAGTAAAATAAACTTTATTGTCTCAAGTATTAATAATTTAAGCATCCTTAGGAAACACTTAATTGAGATTGAACATAATAAAGTCAGAAGTTTTACAGAATGCCCTAAATGTGGAGAGAGAATAAATAATGGGTTTTTTATGGTCACTAAACATCCCACATGGAATTCTTCTAAGCAATCTCTGTTATTTCACTATCTAACATTCCATTATCTCGAGAATCACGAGATTTATCCTGAATTTATACCTGTTCAAGATATAAGTTATTCTGAAATTAAAAAAGAAAATGAAAATTTAAACTCACGAGATGGGATCCAAATGCCAACGATCCAAGCTAAAGAAAAAATCTTCACTCTAGAAGATCTCTTTATGAAATTGAATGAGATTATTAATAGTTAAATCATGAATATTACATTCATTTAATGACATTGTTTGTTATAGAGGGATATTATTTATATCAAGGATTTCAGGTAGTCTTCTATTCCTTTCTAACCATGCAACTTCATGTCTTAAATATCTCCAGAATATCTCGCATTTTTCTTTTTGTCCTTCTACTACCGTTTCAAAAGCCCAAGGATTAACAATTACTAAATCTCCTTTTCTTACCCAAACTCTCTTTTTGATTTTTCCTCTAATCCTTCCTAAGCGAGATTTTCCATCTTCACAGAATATTTCCATCCGTTCTTGACCATATATCTCAACAACCCGTCCAAACATCTCTCCGTTTCGTCTATATGGCATTCTCACACGGGTTACTGCTGGTTGATCCGTTGGTGGGCCATAAGTCCTTCTACCTTTTTTGGCCCCTTTTTTTTGTTTAGGCATTTTTTTTTTACTTTTTTTTTTTCTCTTCATATAATGAAGAGGTCATGCCTTTTTACTTTTTGTTTCTAATATAATTTGTGAATCATTGAAATATTGAGATCAATTGAAAATGGGAGATAGAAATTAGGCTTAAATTTTAAATATAATCGTAGATACTTGTCTTTATGGTACGACTACTGTCAAAACAAGATGTAAATGAATTATTGAACATGGCTGATGCTTTAGAATACGTGGAAGAGGCATACAAGCAACTTTCTTTAGGAAATGCTATTGTACCTCAAAGGATAGCAATATCAGATCCAGCACCGGGATTAACGTTAATAATGCCCGGATTAATAGGAGGTAAAATGAGTGCTCTTGCCACGAAAATTGTTTCAGTCTATAAGGAAAATCCTACAAAACATAACATGCCAACTGTGCTAGCTAAAATCATGGTTCAAGACATGGAAACTGGAGATATCATTGGAATCATGGATGGAAGCTTGATCACCGCCATGAGAACTGGTGCTGCTACGGGTGTAGGAGTAAAATATTTAGCTCGAAAAAATAGTAAAACAATGGGTATTTACAGCGCGGGTGTTCAAGCAAAAAAGCAAGTTGTTGGAGTATATTGGGCACTAAATCAAAAATTAGAAAAATGTAAAGTTTACGATTTAAATAAATCTGTTGCAGAATCATTTAAAGAGGAATTAGAAAAGGAATTAGGAATAAATGTTGAAATTACCGACTCTGGAGATAATTTGTTAGTTGATACGGATATTCTGGTTGCTGCAACTACTAGTACAACACCTCTATTTTCAGGGGATAAAATTCCAGAAGGAATGCATATTTCTTCTATAGGTGCTCATGCTGCTACGGCACGAGAACTAGATTCAACGACTATAAAAAGAGCTGCTTTACGCGTTGCAGGATTAAAAGAAGCTTGCTTAGCCGAAGCAGGTGATTACATCATACCCATCGATGAAGGGATTATTAGTGAAAACGATATTATATCAATTGGAGATATTATTACGGGTAAGAAACATGGTCGAGAATCAGAAAATGATATCACTGTGTTCAAATCAGTTGGTATAAGCGCTCAAGATGTAGCTGTTGCAAAATTAGTCTATGATCGCGCTTTAACAAATAATATAGGACAAGATGTCGATTTTTAAATGTTTTTTTCTTTTTTTTTCATAGTGTAGTAGTTCCTTTGAAAGGTTACATAACTAACTGAACTAATTGAAAACATTGTGAGAAAATAAAATTAAAATACATGGAAAGATATTAAATATTGATAATCCTTACAACAATAATAAAAAAATAATCGGTTATTAAAATGTCAAATACAGATACAAGTCTTGAATGGCGATCTTTTGGAAGTAAAATGCAAATAATTGCTATCTTCGTAATTATCCCAATTCCTTTTGTTGGATTAATATTTAGTATATTAGCATTAGGACACATTAAAAACATTAATTTTCAATTGAACAATCCGGCATTAGCGGATTTTCGATCAAAATTTTTTACTGCTTTAATGCTTAAAATAGTTGCTGCTGTAGTAAGTTTAGTAGGTCTTTTCTTCCCGGTAGATTTTTACTCTATAATTATGTCCGGGGATCCAAATGCTCTATTTGCAGCTCTAATGCCAACGTTTATATTCTCTGGAATTGGAATAGTCATTGCTATTATTGCCGGTGCAATTGAAATGGGAGCATGGGGCAGTCTTGAATCATTCTTTAGACAAAATGCGACAATGTTTCCTGCACATATATCTCGAGACGCAGAAGAGGGTAGTCATTATTTGAGGAATGCTGCTTTGATGTATCTTCTTGGATTCTTAATTATTACAGCTCTAATTGGATGGATTTTCCAAATCATTGGATACTTTAAACTTGCAAAATTAAACGGTGTAATGAAGGCAGATCAGCAAATGACAGCCACCCAACCAGCACCTACACCAGCCACTTCCACCGCAAGTAAATTTTGTCCAAATTGTGGAGCAGATATTACAGGAGCAGGCAAATTCTGCGGAAGTTGTGGTTCCACTCTCTAATAATTACTCGGTAGTGCTAATAAAAAACTTATTTCCTTTTTTTATTTTTATCTCTAATTTCTTGTTTTAAAGAAGAAGCTAGTTCATAAAAGAAAAAATACATACTATTATTAGTTCCAATTTTATTTGGGTTGTTTGGAGAACCCTAATATAAAATAAAAGAAAAGTGATTTAGTGACGAAAATTGTTAAAGGTTTTATGGTTGAACAAGAAGAAAATTACCAACTTAATGTTATAAACCATATGCGGCAGGGCATAAGAAATTTCGCAAAACAAGAAATAATAGCAAGAAAAAATGATGGGACTCTATTTCAGTATACATATAAGGATTCATATGAAAGAATGCAAAGATTAGCAAATGCGTTAGAGTCTATTGGTGTAAAAGTTGGGGAGAGAGTTGGAGTTATAGCATGGAATCATCATCAGCATTTTGAAATTTATTATGGTCTCCCTGGAATGGGGGCTGTTATGGTTTCTCTGAATCTAAATCTCATTCCTGAGGAATTATCCTATGTGATAAATCATTCTGGTGCGAAGTTTATCATTGTTGATGAAGATCTCATTAGTGTAGCTGAAGCTGTTGCTCCTTTATGTAAAGCTATAGAAGGTTACATTATCATTACCGATAATAATCTGTCTGATTTAAATACTAACCTTAAACCAATTTATAGTTATGAAGAACTTGTGAATAAATCCTCACCGGAATATGAATGGCCTTACTTAGATGAAAATTCTTCATATGCAGCTTGTTATACAACTGGTACTACTGGAAGACCAAAAGGAGTATATTACTCTCACCGAGAAGTTTATATTCATACCTTAACGTTTACTGCTAAATTCTTGATATCAGTGAATGATATTGTTTTTCAAATGGTTCCAATGTTCCATGTCCTCGGTTGGTCGATACCTCAAGCTTCAGCATATGCGGGTTCTAAATTAATTTTTTCGGGCAAGTGGAGCTTATCAGATCTAAAAGAACTTACCAATCTGATGGATAAAGAAAAAGTAACTATATCAGCTGCTGTACCTACTGTTTTGATGGCAATGCATGAAATTGTTAGAAAAATGGATAAAAAACCTGATTTTACAGGCGCTCGTTTCCTCTGCGGAGGATCTGAACCACCAATTACTCTAATGCGAGGTTTTTGGGATGAAACTGGTGGAGAGATTGTACATACTTATGGTTCTACAGAAGGTTTAGCAATTGTCACCCTAAATTATTTCAAACCTTGGCTTAAAATAGAATTATCTGAAGAGGATCTTTGGGAACTTAAGAAGAAGCAAGGTACCATTAATTCAGGGATAGATATTAAAATTATAGATGAGATGGATAATGAACTTCCTTTTGATGGAAAATCATCTGGAGAAGTTCTTATACGTAGTCCATGGATTACCAGATGTTATTATAACTCGGACCGAACTAAGGATAGTTTCACATCAGAGGGATTTTTTAGAACTGGAGATGCTGGATGTATTGATTCTGAAGGATATCTAAAAATAACCGATAGAATCAAAGATGTCATTAAAAGTGGTGGAGAATGGATTAGTTCAATTGATATGGAAAATACATTGATGTCTCATAAAGATGTGCTTGAAGCTGCCGTAGTAGGAGTACCTCATCCCAAGTGGGAAGAAAGACCTTTAGCATTGGTTGTTCTACGGGAAGTGTCTAAATCTATTTCTGAAGGAGAATTGAAACAATTTCTCACCAAAAATTTTGCCAAATGGCAAATACCAAACAAGATCATGTTTGTAGACTCTATCCCTAGGACTAGTGTGGGAAAGCTAAATAAGAAAGTAATTAGAATGCAATTTAAAGATATCTACAATAATTAAATATAAACTGTATTTCTTTTCAAAAAGGTAATATTTTAATTTAAAAAATCAAACTAAAATAAACTTTAATTTTAAATATCTGTACTTTATATTAAATTCCAGAAATCACGTTATTCAAACAGATTTATTCGACGAATTATTAATAAAATTTGATAGGAGCAAAAGTCAAGGAAGTTATTAATAATCTATTATTTAATGCGATTAAATATACACCTCCACATGGTACAATTAAAATCAGATCTGAAATAAAAGATCAACATATTGTAATTTCAGTAGAAGATAATGGAGTTGGTTTTACCAAAGAAGAAAAGCGTGTTATTTTTCAAAGATTTGGAAAAATAGAACGCTTCGGTCAAGGATATGATGTAATTACCGAAGGGTCAGGGTTAGGATTATATTTTTCAAAAAAAATTGTTGAATTACATGGTGAAGAAATTGGTGTTGAATCAAAAGGGAGAGAAAAAGGTTCTTTATTTTTTATCAAATTATCTATAACCTGAATTGGAATTTTATTTTTCTATGCATCTTTTTAATAAGATTATACTTTCTTCTCTCGCTTTTAATAAAGATCGTTCATCAATTCCTGCCATTTCTTTTCTAGGTAAGATTTCCTCTTTAAGGATTTTTTTAAATAGTTTATATTCATCAGTTCTACTGATAAATGGAATAACTTTCTCTGATTTAATAAAAACATCAATGGTTGTCTTTTTTCCATTATCGTTTCCTTCAGTAAGATCAAAACGATAATTTTTGTAAACTAAATAGCAATGCACCATCGGAATATAAGGAATCTTGTATTTTTTAACTATCTCACCCGCACCAGTGGTTATTTCCTCTGTGAATTTATAGACTCCTACATACTTGTATAATGGAATTCGAAGTTCCTCCGCAAGTCCTGCAATGGTGGCATGTTTCATTGTACAACTACCCATATTCTCTTTAAAAAAAATCAATTTGTCATCATTATTCGAATTATAACCATATTTTCCATTATGAACGTACAAGCATGCTTTTTTAAACGATTTTATACCTAATTCTACAAATTTCTTAGAGATGGTCCCCACTGGTTTAATTTCAGAATCAGGTAAATTATCATATGAATCCATAAGCAAATTATATTTTTAGTTTTTATAATTTTAATCTCACTAAATTATAGGATTTTGTGCGTAGATCACTTTTTTGTCATAATACCAGCATAAATACTCAATACTAGTTAAAAATGGCGAGTAAATTTTAGAATCTGGAGAATACAAATCTCAGATAAATTATTTAGAGAATTAGAAGATATTGTTTATAAAAGTCCAGCTGTAGCCTTTCTTTGGCGCAATTCAGAAAATTGGCCGTGGAGAAATTGGTGTTGAATCAAAAGGGAGAGAAAAAGGTTTTTTATTTTATATCAAATTGCCCTTAAATAATTACTTCAATTAATTTAAAAAATATAAACATTTAAAGATTCCCGAGAAATAAAAGGAAATAATTTAATTTAGTTATTTAGAAATACCATTAGAGCAAGAACGAAGTAAAATAATTGATAGGGTGTAACCATTATTCTTTCGATTATCCCTCTATGCTTACCCGAGGCAAATATACCCGAGATAATTACGCCAATTAATGAAGCAATAGCCGAAATAAGTGAAAATATAGCGAAACCATTCCATATGGGAATGAATTGTAACCGAATCCATAAGGCTATCATCCCAGCAATAGTCAATAATCCCATTAAGACTACAAGGGTAATATGCATTTTTCCTTTATAAGTAGTGAATTCACCTCCTTCGTCAAGTGGAAAAAACAAAGCAATCAATATACCCAAAACAGAAGCAATCAGGAAAAGAATTGGTCCGATAATAGAACCTCCTCCATCATTGATTCCTTCATGTAATCCAATGAAAAATACAAACAGTAAAACACTTTCTGTAATGATGAATGATTGTGCTAGTCGTCTATGAGGGGCACCAACCGCAAAAAGTGAACTTATGTCATCTTGAATATGGTTGTAACCTGATTGTTTACTCCCAACAATAACCCACATTGCTGTATATATAATGGGACTCAACATTCCACAAATAGCTAAAATCTGATAAATAATCATAATTTTTGTTTTAGTACTTTAAATTAAAACTTTACCATATCCATTAAGGCTAAAATCAATTACTTGGAACTAAAATTAATTCTCAAGGATTATTGCTGAAAAGCTCCAAGATCGTTATTTTTGGAATTCCCGCTTTAATCGGTGGAATTATCTACTTAGTCTACAAATTGAAATAAATAATTAATTTTTTATTTTTTTGAGTAAAACTAGCTAAAAAGGAATATTAAAAAAAATAAGAAATAAAAAGATTTTATTTTAGTTTTCTAATGAATTTGGGTTTCTTTTTCTTCGGAAAAGTTTATTTCCTTTAATGACTTAAAAGTATTAGTACTATATTGTATTAAAAAATTAAAAATATGGTAATGAAATTGGTAAAAGGAACAGTAAAGTGGTTTAATAGTAGAAAAGGCTTTGGATTTATAAATTCTGAAGAAGGAAGTGACGTTTTTGTTCATTTTTCCGCACTTAGTGGAGACGATGATGAATATAAAACATTAAATGAAAATGATGAAGTGGAATTTGAGACAACACAGGGTGAAAAAGGCCCCCAAGCAAGTAACGTTGTGGTCACTAAAAAAGCCCCTCCCTCCCAACAAAGTTCATATGGTGGTGGTGGTTATGGTGGTGGCGGTGGTCGCGGCGGTGGTGGTCGCGGTGGTGGAAAAAGAAAAAGCTACTAATTCTTTATATTAATATATATCCCCTAATATTACAAAATTTTTAGAGTACTAAATAATAGTAAGTAAAAATCTCTTTTTTCTTAACATTATTGAACCTTATTAATTTTTTTTTTTTTATTTCTAAACTCTATTAGAAATGGAACTTCTTAATAACAAGTAAAAAAAGGAAAAAAATTATTGAAGTTTATCTTTCATTTCCATGTAGAAATTTAGTGATTCTGGGTTTCTGAGCGCACCACGGTTTGCCACTTCCATTCCGTGAATGATTTTTGTTACGGCAATTTCAACTTTCTTATTACTGAAAGTGTAAGGG
>JAGXNQ010000092.1 GCA_019894955.1 Promethearchaeota archaeon
ATGTTCACATAATTCCAATATTCTCTTTTGACTAATTACACTCATTGCAACTGCAATTACTTTTTCAACATCTGCATTATGTGATTCTGTAATTAAATGGTCTAATTCAAGGTAAAGATTCGCATGACAATGAACATCGATTAACATTAAATACACCTAGAGCTTTTTAAATAATGAAAAAAGTGAAAATCTTCATAATAGTTTAATTTCTGCTCTTAATTTAACAATTTTCAGGACAAGGTCAAATTTTCCACGAGGATAATCTTGAGTCTCAAGATATTGATTTAATTGATCTAATTCTTTTATTAAATATTTTTTTATATCTTCTTTTGTTACATTTCCTATTAGTTTTGGAAGGGGTTCGAATTTTTGAGTTCTCTTCATTCGTAAATCAGATATTGCTTTAGCTAATTGAGCTTGAAATCCTTTAGATTTTGAAGGATCTACACCATCGAGAGTGTCCATAGTTGATTTAAGACCGTCTATAAAAGCTTCTAAATCTCTAATATCAATTTTTTCATCATTCATTTAATATCGTGAAAATCCCATAAAGATGTTGTTATATCCTATATTTTTTTTTAATATATATATTTCTTTATTCTAATTAATACTTGGACAGAGTTATCATGAAAAATCTTTTTCAAGTTCATGAATGATAATTTCAGCCAGATTATACAAGACTTTATTTCTTAATTCTTTGTCATGTATTCTAATTTTATCAGAAAATTCAATTTGAATGGATTGGCTGTTTTTAATATTAGTTGCACCATATTTTTTCGTAATATATCCACCTGTTAAAACATATTCTCTTCTTAAGTGATGACCTGGGGCAATTTGAATGCCAATCTGATTAAATTGTTTGATTATTTTTCCCCGCACGTTCTTACCATGTTCCTTTTTAGGTCCAGGTTCTGAAAATAGTGTCTTTAAATTATTTGTACCTAAAATCAATTCAACATCTCTATAACCAGATGGCCTTTTATTTGATTCGAATCCATGAATATCTATTAATAATGATCTATCAAATTTTACTAAATTATGATATACATATTCTTCTAATTTGGAATGAAAAAATTGATAAATTTCCTCAGCAAGTTTAGATGATCTCACAAATGCCTTTGATTTCTCTCTATTTAGGTCGATTTTACTTCTACTTACTAGAGAAAAAACAAAAGAGGGTATTTTTGATCCATTTTTTTGTAGATTATATATTTTTTTGATATGTTCAATTAAATCTACAGCGATTTCTATTGTGTTTTTATCTATACCACGAATTCCACTTTTTCGTTCTGGTATTTCCTCAATTTTTGATGTTCCCCCATGAGGAACTGATATAATTAACGGTAAATTTCCCTGATTATATTCAACATATTTCGCATACTTATGCATGATTTGTAATCAACAAATTAGAAAAATAAGGAAAAAAAAATAAACATATGGATTTAAATATAGTAGTTAGCGCGCATGATCATAAACACGCCTAACCATAAACCAAAACCACAGATGCCGAAGAGATAATACACCCAAAATGTGTTCTTATCAAACAGTAAATGACAAAATCCCCAAGAACCTAACGCGCCTACCATCCCCATTAATATATCTGTGATTATATTTGGCCAACTGTCTATTCGTCCTTCGAATTTCCAGCCAATTTGAATGAAAAGAATATTTTCTAGAAGTTCCCATCCAATAAATAATAAAATCGATATAATAAACACTCCTAAGAGAGAAAGTATTGGAGTCTTCCCTCTTTTTTTGGGAATGGTATAAAATAAACTCAATATAGTAAAAGCACCAATACCAAAGCAAATATGACCGATTGAATAAAAATCAAACCAAGAAATACCAACTTCGGTAATATTTTCAGCAAAAAACCAATTAAACATCATGATTATCATTCTTCAATTAATATTTTTTTAGTTGATTTTATTTAAAAAGCAATTGAATTATATATATAATTAGGTCTCCGGTTTTAAAATTATATCGGTCAATCACGTGAAGAATAAATGGGCATTGGTATTATATTACCATAAAGATAATATTTTCAGTTTTAATGCTCTAGTAGGAGCAGTAGAATCCGAAAGTTACTTGAATGAAATTGACATATATTTTATTCGCAAGAAAGAAGATTTAATCAAGGAGATAAAAAAGTTAATCTCAAATAATGTAGAAGTAATTTTGGGATTATCTTTTTTCACAACTCAAATTTGGGATACATTTGAATTAATTAGTCTGTTAAGAAAGAAATTCGCAGAAAAAGTCATGATCATAGCTGGTGGTTCCCATCCAACTGGGGACCCATCAGGAACCCTCAAAATGGGTGTTGACATTATTGTTTGTGGAGAAGGAGAGCAAACTTTAATTGAATTATTAAAAAAAATAATAGGTAATGGAGATATTAAGTTAGTTAAAGGCTTAGCTCTGCTTGATAATGAAAATGATATTTATTTCACCGGAAAAAGGGATCCCATTGATTTAAATCAATATCCTCCTCTACCTCAAAAAAATATTAAATTTGGTGCAATCGAAATTACTCGAGGGTGCCCTTACCAGTGTTTTTTTTGCCAAACGTCTTATATTTTTGGAACTACTCCAAGACATAGAAATATCGATTCAATATGTAAAGCTATTGAGTTTATGAAACAATACAATAAAAATGATATAAGATTTTTAACTCCCAATGCCTTTTCATACGGATCTATTGATGGTAAGTCACTGAACTTACCTAAATTAGAAGAATTACTTAGGCGAACTAAAGAGATAATTGAGCCAAATGGAAGAATTTATTTCGGATCATTTCCTTCCGAGGTACGACCAGAGCATGTTATTCCAGAAACTATCAATTTAATTCTTAACTATGCTGCAAACGATAATTTAGTGATAGGAGCTCAGTCGGGAAGTCAAAAAATATTAAATGCTTGTAATAGAGGACACAACACTGAAGATGTATATAATGCAGTGAAATTAACACTCAAATCGGGTCTAAAAGCTTATGTTGATTTCATCTATGGTCTTCCAAATGAAAAGGATGAAGATATAGAGTTAACTTTTTCATTTATGAAAAAACTTACAGATATGGGTGCGAGGATTCATGCCCATTCTTTTATGCCCCTTCCAAAAACCCCTTTTGCTAAAATGCCAGTAAAGATATTTACGCCTAATTTCAAGAAACAAATCGACTTATTAAATAGGAAAGGAATTTTATTCGGAGAATGGAAAAAGCAAGAGAAGTTAGCTGTGAAAATCTCCAAATACCTAATCGAAAACAAATTAGATCCTTTTTAATTCTTTATGAAATATTTATCTTGTTCTTTTTGAATAAAACCTTCTTTTTTTAAGGTATTTAGAATTTCGAGAACCTTTTTTTCTTCATAATTGATTTTATCAATTATTTCTTTTGTTGAAATAGGTTTTTCTAAAAGAAGTTTTAGGACTTTTCCTCGTACTTGTCTTGTTGAACCGTCAAATTTAGATTGCTTTCTATAATGAACACTTTTTTTGTTTAATTCAGGATGTGTCTTTTTTAACATGGTCCCAAAATCCATTAAGGCATAGTACCAATCTCTTGGATTGTCTTTATCTATAGAGATTTTGACTATTTCCATGATTTCTTTATCGTCGATTTGGGATTTTCCTGGAAAGAAAAAATAAATGTAGACACGCCTAATATTCGTTTCAATAAAATATGTTGGAATGTTATAAGCAAAACTCAATATAGAAGACGCAGTGTTATGACCGATTTGGGGAAGAGAAGTTAATGCGTTAAGATCCTTTGGCACGTTCCCATTGAATTCATTTATAATACGCTCAGCAATCTTTTTTAAAGCGAGTGCTCTTCGATTATAACCCAATCCTTGCCATACAGATAGTAATTCTTCAACTGAGGCTTGAGCTAAAGATATGAAATCGGGGAACTTCTTTATAAATTCTAAAAATTTTTCCGCTACTCGATTAGTTTGAGTCTGTTGCAGCATTATTTCAGAAACTACTATTTTATAAGGAGTAATGTTCTCTCTAAAAGGAAAATTTCTTTTTTTACTTTTATAAAACAAGTAAATAAAGTCTTGAAAAGCAGTAATAACTTCATCAGTAAGCCCCTGCAACTTGTATAACTTATGAAAATCAGAGATTAAAATTATATTTGCATTCAATTTTGTTCTGTTTTTGATAAAAGAAATTAATGTTTTCAAAAATAGTTAGCGTAAATTATTTTGTGATATCGAATGCAAATTCAAACACTCCACTTTCAATATTCTTTAAAGTTAGTTTATAACCTGAACTATCAATAACGTGAAGCATTGCTTTATTCTCAAGGAGAATTGAACCACTAAAACTCTTGTAATTGAGTTCCCGCCCTATCTTCACCAAATAATTTAATAAAAATTTGGTAATCCCATTTCCACGCCATTTCTCATGTACAACGAATGCTATCTCTCCTAATGAGGGTCGTGTTGTTGCAAAAAATGCACCTATAGCAATGATTTTTTGTTCCCCTTCCTCATCAACTTCCCCAACTAGAATCATATCATTAATATAATCAATATTAACCATGGGTTGTATCTTCTTATGACGGAAATCTTGGACTGGCGCGAAGAACCGGAAGTATCTATCTCTTTTATCAAGTGAATAATGAAGTTCTTGGATGGATCTCTCATCAGTAGGTTTTACGGGTCTAAATTTAATAGTTTTTCCTGTTTTGGTTTTAAATAACGTTTCATACTTTTCAGGGTAAATACTTATCCTTCCGTCAATAGATACGGGTAATTGTTGATCAGAATACACATAATTCCATTTCTTTGCATGTTTCAAAAGTTCCCCACGAAAGTCCGGATGTGAGATATTTATCATCTCAAGAACTCTTTCTCTCACACTTTTTCCATACAAGTAGGCAATTCCCCATTCTGTTGCAACATAATGCACATCTCCTCGAGTGACTACCACACCACTACCTGGTTGGAGGAAGGGAACGATACGGGATACTTTTTTTCCATCTTTTAAAGTTGCAGTGGAAGGGAGAACCATTATAGGTTTACCATCAACTGCTCTTGCTGCTCCTCGAACAAAATCAACTTGGCCACCAATACCACTATAAAATTGATGTCCTATCGAATCGGAATTAACCTGACCTGTAAGATCTACTGAAAGTGCTGCATTTATCGCTACTTGTTTTTTATTTTGACTTATAATATAGGGGTCGTTTGTATAATCGCAAGGATGGAATTCGACCATGGGATTGTCATCACAAAAATCATATAACCGTCGAGAACCCATAACAAACGAACATATAATTTTGTCCTTATGAATTGTTTTCTTTTTACACGTAACAACTCCTTTTTCAACGAGATCTACAATTCCATCCGAAAATACCTCACTATGAACTCCTAAATCCCTTTTATTTTCCAATTCGACCGTGACGGCATTAGGAATCTGACCAATACCCATTTGGATTGTTGATTCGTCTTCAATCAAAGAAGCAACAAATTTAGCTATTTTTTGAGCTACTTCATCTGTTTTACCATAATCATATTCGATGATATCGTGATCAGATACTATAAAAGAATCTATATCATCCATATGTATAAATGAGTCCCCAAGGGTTCGGGGCATATTTGGATTGATTTCAGCAATGACAAAATCTGCAGCTTCAGCAATTGGTTTAACGATGTCCACGTTAATCCCAAAACTACAATACCCAAATTTATCTGGAGGGCTCACTTGAATAAGGGCTGTATCAAGGTGCATTTTTCCAAGCTTAAAAAGCCAGGGGATTTCTGATAATAACATTGGAGTATAATCTGCTTGACCTCCTTTTACATATTTGCGAAGTGATTTTCCAATGAAAAATGCATTATGACGATATAAATCTTCAATTCCACCAGCAGTTTCATAATAATCCAAATCACTTAAACTCAAGAAATGTAATATCTCAACATCCGGGAGTCTTGGTCCCAAAGTAATTAATTTCTGTGTAAGATCTATAGGTTCAGCACAACCCGAGTCAATAAAGATTCTATCTCCTGGTTTGATAAATTTTAAAATGGCATTCTCAACTGAAACCTTCTTCTTGCTATATTTTTTTAATGAATTGAGTAAATCTAATTTGATATTATTTGACATAAAATTACCCTCTGATTAAATCCTAGTTAATCATATTAATAAATATAATTTTGATGTTATTAATCTTATCTTGTTAGCAAACAAGAGATTATTTAGTTTTTATTCTATGTATTTTTAATAAAGTTGGAGATTGAATTAACAGAATTTATTCTACGGATAAAATAATAAGCGCTACGAGCTTATTGATGTATTTACTTTTTTGAATTTTACATATTCGTGCTACTTTTTTAAAATTAAAAGATTCTGCTAAAGCATCTAAATAAGAGATATTATACAAAATTGATATATTCGAATTATTTTTCATAAAAAGACTCTCTAACTCATGTTGGATTTGTTCTCTAGTGATTTTTTCTGAAGTTTCTTCTATTCGTCGAAGAAATTCATCTAGAACATGATTAAAATGAATGTCACGAATTTTTGAGATCAACGAACTGAGTAACAAGATATATATGATTACAATATCAAAATCAGTGTCCTTAAGGGCTGTCAGCTTAATTTGTACTTCTTGGTTAATTTCTCTGATAGAATTTTCATCCAATCCTTTAATTTGGGTAAAAGGACTGAAGAACATTAAGTACTCGCCTTCTAAGAAGAATTTGAGGTTTTTTAGAAATAAATTCTTGAATTTTTTAACAATTAATCCCGAATTTTTAATCTTTATCGATACATCTGGTGTTCTACCGGTAATTCTATCACTCCCTTGGATATAAAACTGTTGTTCAATTAAATTATCCGTGGCGTTATAAAGCCGTTGTATTTCGTTTTCTATAGTAGTGACACCCTAAAAATCTTAATTTTTAAAATTGCATTTAAACCATGATAATTAAATGATTTAATCTTTTGTTATATTGTCATTCTATATAATTCAAAATCTCCTTAGTTAAATAAAATAGCAAAAATATTAATTACCGATTATAACATGTATATCATAATCGAAATTTGATTTTTATAAATTTTACCTAATTTAAATAAAATGAACGAAGGCGTTATTATATTATGGGATTAAAATTAGCATCGACATTGGCGACAACATTCTTATTTGCCATGGTCTATGCTTTAGTATTTATTGTAGGAATATGGTTTTTACCCTCTGATCTGTTTGGGCTCTTATTGATGATTGGCTTCACGATACTCATCGTGTTATTTCAGTATGGGATCTCTCCTTTAATGATAAGATGGATTTACAGAATTGATTGGATTCCTTATGAAGAATATGCATTAATGTACCCACACTTAGGAAATGCAATTGATAAAGTAGTTGAAGTTCAAGGAATCAAAACTCCGAGAGTTGGAATTATCCATGATCAAAATCCTAGTGCTTTTACATTCGGGTACACAAAAAATAGTGCTAGATTGGTAATAACTGATGGAATTTTGCACTATTTAAATGAACGAGAACAGACAGCAGTAGTTGCTCATGAATTAGGTCATATTGTTCACAACGATTTTGTCCTGATGACCGTCGTGTTTGCAATTCCTCTTATTTTCTTAACAGTTGCTAGATGGTCTTATTATGCTGCTCGATTTTCCGGAGGTAGAAAGTCAAGCAGTGATGACTCTGGGGGGTATATATACCTTGCATTATTCGCAATCTCGTTAATATCTTATATCATGTATTATATAGGATTTCTAGTATCTCTTGTGGTGAGTAGAATTCGAGAATATTATGCTGATCAGCATGCTGCTGAATTAACGGAGGATCCTAATACCTTATCTACCGCTTTGGTAAAAATTGCTTATGGATTATTGATCGCAACTAAAGACGTGGATATAAAAGAACGTAATAAATCTAAAGTAAGAGCTCTCAGAGGATTAGGCATCTTCGACCCAAAAAAAGCTAAACAAATCGCAATACAAGGCATGGATGGATCTGGAAAATATTCGAAAGATGTAATTCAAGCTGCTGCTGGATGGGATCTCTTCAATCCTTGGGCTAAATACTTTCAAATATTTAGCACTCATCCCTTACCTGCAAAAAGAATTCAGCGATTAAATTCACAATGCGCAACTTATGACGTGCCAGTAGAAATAGATTTTTCTAATGCAAGAAAGATTAAAGAAGAACAAGTTGGAAAATCTATGGTTGGTGAATTCACTACTGATATATTGATTAAGAAAATGCCATCTCTGTTTTTCTGGATTGCAATTGGCTTTTCAATTGTATGGCTTGTTGGTTATCTTGGAATTTGGAGTTTAGGTGCATTTTGGAGTTTACAAAATTTATGTCTTTTATGGACAGCAGCATTTTTTATCATGGGATTTGCTGTTATTGGAAGAACTAAATTCATGTATCGAAAGGGTTCTGATCCAAAAACTGTAGTGGATTTGGTTACCCAGATTAATGTATCCCCTGTGAGACCCATTCCGGCAGTGATAGAAGGTGTAATTGTTGGTAAAGGAGTTCCCGGCTATTATTTCAGTGAAGATTTAATGTTCCAAGATAATACTGGTCTGATGTATATTGATTATAGATTTGGTTTACGAATTGTCGATTTCTTCTGGGCAATAACGAAAGTTAAGCATTTGATCGGACAGACAGTCAGAATCAGAGGGTGGTATCGCCGTGGACCAAGCCCGTATTTTCAAATCGATAGATTAGAAACAAGAGAAGGAAGAACGTTTAGAAATTATTCTAAACATGCAACTTACATTCTTGCAGTGGTTTTCTTTCTCCTTGGAGTGCTATTATCTTATCTTTACTTTACAGCGTTTGTATAAATAAATGGATTTTTTTTCTATTTTATTTTAACTTTTTAGCAAATGATGTCTTAAATTTAATCAACATTTTTCTTTATTGATCGATTATCAATCGATGATGAGATAAATGAATAGAAAGAAAGTAGAATTAATGGCTCCATTAAAAAATATTAAGTCTTTAAATGCTGTAATTGAAACTGCTGATGCAGTATATTTTGGTGTTGAAGGATTAAACATGAGAATGTTTAGTGACAATTTCAAATTAAATAACTTACAAAATATTGTGAAGAAATGTCATGAAAATGAAATTAAAGCATACCTCACCACAAACATCATCATGTATGAAAATGAATTCGAACTCTTGGATAGTATGCTAGAGAAAGCAGTAGAAGCTGAAATTGATGCAATCATTGTCCATGATATTGGTACAATTGAGTTAGCGAAAGAAAAAGGTTTAAATTTTCACATTTCCACTCAAGCAAGCATTTCAAATTCTAGAACAGCTAAATTTTATGAATCATTAGGAGCACAAAGATTAATTCTTGCAAGGGAATTGTCTCTGGAACAAATTAAAGATATAAAACAGAAAATATCAAAGGCCGAAATTGAGACTTTTGTTCATGGTGCTCAGTGCACTTCTATCTCAGGAAGATGTTATTTCTCAGCTGAAATATGTGGAAGTCAAGAATATTCCGCTAATAGGGGAAGATGTGTTCAGCCATGTAGGAGAAGATGGCGTGTATATGACGACCAGGATAATGAATTACTTTATGATGGAGCATTCTTCATTAATGCTAAAGATCTCTGCATGATCGAACATCTACCAAAAATGATTGAAGCTAAGATTGATGCCTTTAAAATTGAAGGAAGAATGAGAGATCCTATATACATAGAAGAAGTTACAGCTTGTTATCGAGAGGCAATTGATGCCTATTATAATGATATTTTTACCCCCGAAAAAGTCAAAAATTGGCTTAAACGTCTAAATAAAGTGTATAATCGCGGTTTTTCTACGGGATTTTATTTTGATCTGCCTAAAGGAAGCGAAATTCAATCAGAACATGACGGAAATATTGCCAGCCATAAAAAAATTGAAATAGGGAAAGTATTAAATTATTTCCCTGAAAAAAAAGCTGCAAAAATTTTGCTTACCTCCGGAAGTCTCAAATTAAAGGATGAAATCTTCATTATTGGGACACATACCGATACATTTCTAAAACAAGAGATAAATTCAATCCAGATCAAAGGAAAAAAAAATCTTTCAGAAACTCCATTTGTCTCCTCTAAAGAGAATCGAATAACAATTGGAATTCAAGTGGATAAACCTGTAAAAAAAAATGATAAGATTTACGTAATGGGATTAAAATAGAAGTAGTCATTCTTAATATTCTAATGGAGTAAATAAAGAAATCGTTCCATGTAATATAAACACGCTTGATTGTAAACCCCCGTGAAATAATAATCCAGTACATGCCCTGCAAATGGTAAC
>JAGXNQ010000093.1 GCA_019894955.1 Promethearchaeota archaeon
ATAAGCTTTGAGGAAAGGAGAAAAATAATCTCGGTAGAAATCAATTTTTTCTTCATTTTTATAAATGAAATATTCATTTTTCAAAATCTTTGGATTTCCGACCTCATCTAATCCCCACACACCCTCTTTTTTCCAGATATCTTCAAACCCTTCCAACCAACATGATATTTTTCCTTGATTCAACTCATCTTTTCTAGTTTCTTTAATACCAAATCTTTTAAGTTCTTGATATCCAATATTCCTAGTATGTCCTGCTCCAATAAGCATCGCATCTATAGGAGTAAACACATGCCCCAATACATCAGATATTCCTTCCCATCCTCTTCCATCAACATATTTGCCAATCCATCCTTCAGGAGGTTCATTTAATATATCAAATCCTAATACATATGGATTTTCTTTTATCCTTAATGCTACTTGTTTCATGGCATCAAAGAAATGATTTTGGAAATAGTCTTGAGCGTTTTTTCCATCAATTATACATGAAGGTGCGAAATCATTTCCTCCAAAAAATAAAGTCCACATCGTTCCATTAGCAAATCTATAGGTATTCCCCATCCAATGCATTGAAGAATATTTTGTAAGGTCATTAGGGTCATATCTAAGTTGCATTACAAAAGATGCCTCAGAGCTTTCAAATTTAGTATAATCTAATCCTATTTTTTCAAATGTCCATCCAGGTGCACCATCTCCACCAGTCATTCTACTCCAAACATCTTGATGGGGATCTATAAACATGTAAAACTCATATTCTTCAGCAATCTTCAGAATTTCTTCAAGATAATCTAAGTATTCTTTATCGTATTCTCTTGGTCCACTATGTTCTATGGCCTCCCAAGTTACTAAAAATCTAAGACAATTAAAACCCCAATGCTTTAATCGTGAAAAATGTTCTTTTGCTTCTTTTAGAGGGAATGGTCGACCAACAAAAGAAACATCTTTATGATCTTTAAAGTCAGTTTTAATATTTGTTGCACCATTAGGAGTAGATGGAACTTTTGAGCTTCCTCCCAAGTTTGCACCCCTCAGTAGAACTGTTCGTCCTGTATCGTCAATAAAATGGTTATTTTTAATTCTCAATATCATTTAGATCAAATTTTTCTTGGTCTTTCTTCTTAAGATCTTATCAATAAATTACTCTCTTTTCATTAAAGTTTTATGAAATAAAAATCAAATTTTAATTAATTTGAACTAAATCTAAATTTGAATTAACATAAAGGAAAAAAAATGAAATTAAAAGGAAAAATTGCTGTAGTAACAGGAGCTGGCGCCGGTATCGGTGAAGCAACTGCTCTTCTTTTTGCCAAGGAGGGTGCAAAAGTGTGTTGTAATTCATTATCTACCTCTGCTAAGGAAGTTGTAGCTAAAATTAATTTATCTGGAGGAGATGCAATATTTGTTCAAGCAGACATTTCAATAGAAGAGGAAGGGAAAGCTATAATTGATAAAACTATAGAAAGTTATGGCAAAATAGATATTTTATTCAATAATGCAGGAATTGTACTCGGTGGCGCAATCGATACAACCTCTACAGAAGACTGGGATAAAATTATGGCTGTAAATGTCCGGGGTATTTATTTAGTAACAAAATACGCGATCCCCTATTTAAGAAAGACTCAAGGCGTGATTATTAATAATTCTTCTTCAGTTGCATTTAAGGGTGTAAAAGATAGGGTTGCTTACACAGCTTCTAAAGGGGCTGTATTATCGATGACAAGGGCGATGGCAGCAGACTATCTGGAAGATAAAATTAGGGTTAATGCCATTTGTCCAGGAACGACTGATTCGCCTTCACTCGTGAAAAGAATAAAAAGCAAAGGGGGAAATTATAACGAAATTAGGCAAGGTTATATAGATCGCCAACCTTTAAAACGTCTTGGTACTCCAGAAGAAATCGCAGAAGGCGTTCTCTTTTTGGTATTAAATGAATTTTGTACCGGAGTAAGTTTACTCGTGGATGGCGGAATGACAATGTAAAAAATATAAATAAAAAAAAATGAATCTTATCTAGTAGTCCAACCACCATCTAATCTTAAATCTGCCCCCGTCATGTAAGAAGATTCTTCAGTAGCTAAATAGAGGATCCCTGTTGCTATTTCTTCAGGCTTTGCCCATCTTCCCATAACTCCCTCTTCTTCAAATTCTTTTCTAACTACTTCATAAGATAAACCTCGATCTCTTGCTTGTTTGGCTACATCTCCTTGAAGCATTGGGGTATCTGTTGCTCCAGGAGAAACGCTATTTACTCGTACATTAAATGGGGCTAAATCTAATGCTAACGCTCTCGTGTAACCTAATACTCCTGCTTTAGTTGAACAATAATTCGCATGAGCTGTTTGCCCGATATGTGCAGCAACTGAGGCAAGTGTGATTATAGAACCATATTTTTGTTTTTTAAAGTAAGGAACGGCATATTTACAAGTATAATGGGTCCCTTTCAAGTTCACATCAATTAGTAAATCATAATCTTCATCTGGAAAAGTATCAACTGGTCCCACTCTAACTACTCCTGCATTCACAATAAGAACATCGATTTTACCATGCATTTCAATTGCTTTTTCAATCATAGCTTTTACTTCTGATGGATTTCTCACATCAACTTTCATCATGAATGTGTTATTTTTTGCTTCTCCTAATGATTCAAATGTTTCTTTAAGACCTTCTTCATCAATATCTGAAATTATTTGAATTGCTCCTTCTCTTGCAAATAATTCTGCTGTCGCTTTCCCTATACCCGAAGCGGCACCCGTAAGTACTACTACTTTATCTTTTAATCTCATCAATTTTTCATCTTCATTTTATAATTATATTTTTATCTAATTTGGATAGTTGCTCACAACCGGAAGAGGTTACTCTATAGCAATCTTCTACTCCCACAAGACCTTGTCCTCGAACATTCAGCCAAACTTCAAGATCCAATACCATATTTTCTTCGAAAGGAATTCCTAAAGCACCAGTTGGACCAAAGAGATGAGTTTCTTCACATTCTAATCCAATACTATGTGCGGTTATGAGATAAAATCCTCTTTTAGTTAATGATTTTAGATAATCTCTTGCTTCTTCACGAAATTCTGCAGAATTGACTCCTGGTTTAATACCATCAGCACAATATTCTTGCACTTGTATCATATAATCCATTGCTTCTTGAGCTTTTCTTGGAACTTCACCAATTACTACCCCCCTACTGACATCTGAGATATATCCTTCCCAAACAGCTCCAAAATCAAATCTAACGATATCATTAGGAGTAACAGGAGTTCCTAAACCAGGTGCCTCTGGATCTGAAGAGCCAATATTCATGGTAAGGTGATCCCAACCCCAAGCTCCCTCATCAATCATTGTTCTTCTTGCTATTTGTAAAAGTTCAGTATCAGACATATCAAGTTTAACGTTATCAATACAAGCTTCAATTGCTTTTTCTGCAACTTCAGTAGATTTTTTAATTCTCAGTATTTCTTCTTTAGTTTTAACTAATCGCATTTCAATGAAAGCTTTATCTCCATCTACAAACTTTGCTTTAGGAAATCTCTTTTGTAGTGCTTCTGATTGGTATCTCGGCATGTAAGATTCCAAACCTATTGTTTTATTACCCAATTCCCAATCTTCTACTTTTTTTAAAAGCATTTTTACTGCAGCATCGAGGGATCCAATTCGATACACTTCATTTGGAGGGATCCAAGAGAATTCTTCAACACTATTATATAATGACCAAATTAATGCACTCTCTTCACCATCTCTCCTTATCATGGAAAGATTTGGATATTGATTCGACAATACATACAATATAGGATTAGGAGCAACATGAGTTACTGGTAGACCAGTAGTATAAAAAACATTCACTGGAGTTGAAGCAATTAATAAATCAATTCCATTTTTATCTAAAACTTCACATGCTTTTTTTTTATTATATCCTATTGGTTCAACCATTTGTTATTTCACAATAATTTATTAAATTTTAAAATGTTAGTTCAGCTATAAAGTTATGATCATATAGCTTAGTTCATTAAATAATCTATTTAAACGTTTATTCAATTACTTATCTATGAAATTTGTGAAATATGGTATTATTGGGTGTGGTGGAGCTTGGGCATTTCATAGTGCTGGATGTAAAAATAATCCAAAAATTAAATTTAATTCAGTTTATGATATTAATGAAAAAGCTGCGAAACGAACTGCAAGGATTCACAAAATGCAATATTATTCTGATATTGAAGGGTTTCTAAAGAGTGATATTGATGCCGTCATCATTATGGTGCCGCATTTTTTGCATGATGAAATGGTAATCGCTGCAGCAGAAGCGGGAAAGCATGTTTTATGTGAAAAACCAATGGCTACTACGCTTGAAGGATGTGATCTGATGATCGATGCCACAAAAAAAGCTGGAGTTAAATTTATGATTGCTGAAAATCATCGATTTTTACCTGCTCACAAATATATAATGGAAACGATTCAATCGGGACTGATTGGTGATATATTTCTAATCCGTTCTTATGAAGGTGTGAATGAAATACCTGGTTTGATGAGAGAAGGATTTTGGAAAGGTCATCCAATAAAAGCAGGAGGTGGAGCTCTAATGGATATGGGAGCCCATAAATTCGCCACCATGAATTGGATATTAAATGATAATGTAGAATCAGCTTATGCTTGGATAACAAAACAATGTACAAATTTACCCGAAAAAGCCGAAGATAATGCAATGGTTCATCTTCAATATAAAAAAGGGACAATAGCAGAAATAATTGTAAGTTTTTCAGTCATTTCCCCGCCTACTAATAGTCTTGAAATTTATGGAACTAAGGGATCAATTATTGAAAATCATGAAAGGATTAAACCCGTGAAATTTTTTTCCAAACATGAAAAAATGGGAGAAAATCGAGGTAAATGGTATGAACCAGATATAGAACACGGACCATTTCCTATTTATTATGAAATTTCAGCAAGATTAGAGGATGACCACTTTACTGATTGCATAATTAATGATAAAGAACCAGAATTTACACCCAAACAAGCAAAAGAAGCCATATTTAACGTCTTATTGTCATATTTATCTGCAAAAGAAGAAAGAACAGTAAGTCGTAAAGATTTAGATAAAATTTATACTACTATTGGTACTCAGACAATACTAGAAGGACTAGAAAAAGCAGTTTGTGATAATTGTGTATATTAAAGCCATTTTACTTTCATTCAAAATTGATATAAATGTGAAATGAGTATAACTCGATAGTTTTAAATTTCTAAATTATATTTAAATCATAAGCGATATCGAATAGTTTAAAATAGAGAACTAATCATGGAAAAACGTGTAATACGACTATTTTTATTGTTTTTTTTATTAATCCTTTTTCTTGTATCAAGCAATTTTACCGTTGTATCTACTGATAAAAATTATATCACTGATGAAGAAAGAGACCCAATTAGTTCAGATACGGAAGTTATCATACCAAATGTTCCTTGGCATTATCAAATCAATGATTATTACTGCGGACCTGCCGCACTTGAGATGATTTTTGATTATTATGGTCCTGACATTTCTCAGACTGAGATTGCAGAGGTTGCAAGAACGGATCAAAGGGATGGTGGAACATATGGTTTCGAATTAAGAAGAGCGGCACATTTTAGTGATATTAGCATATCAAAAGGTTCGGTTATTTCAGGATCCATTAGTGGGTACTCCAAAAGAAGTATTGGATACGCTGCGTATGAAAATTACTTAAGAAATACAACATGTCTTAAAGAATTAATTGATGATGGTTATCCAATTTTGATAATTACATGGTCAAGTTCTGCTAAAGATGGAAGGCATTTTAGAGTTGTAGTTGGTTATACAATTGAAGGAGATGAAATTACTAATTTCATCATTAACGATCCGTGGATAGGTCCTGATTATTATATGGAATATGACTATTTTGTTGAATTATGGACATCTGATTCAAATTGGTCGTTATGTGTTTGTCCTTGGAATGTAAATATATCATATCCATCAACAGTTCCTATAGATACTTCCTTCTTAATCAATGCTACGATTCAATATCCATGCCCAAAATACTATGATCCTGCAATGTATCCCGCATCATTATGTACAGCAACGATAAATTTACCAAGTGGATTTAAATTAACTGAAAACGAAAATCAAACCAAAAATCTTAATAATGGTGCAATTTCAGCAGGTAATATGTCTTTTTGCCAATGGAATGTAAGTAGTAGTTTAAATAATAATAATAATAATCCTATTAAGATTCGTCTGGATTTTTGTGGTAGAGTATCTGGAACCGTGCTTCCGCATCTTATTTATACACCATATAGCTATAAAGACTATATTGGACAATCTATTATCATTTCTATCTCTATTATAGGAGGTGGTTCAATTGAATTGATTTTATTAATTACTGGTATATCGATTGGGGGTGTAGCTTCTGTTACTGGAGGTATTCTTATTGTTCGAAAACGAAAAAGAAAATAGAACCATATGTTTTTTATTATTTTTCTCTTAAACCAATCATTAGAAAATCAGCTCTGAGTTTTTTTTTAAATACCACCTACGTTTAACTTTTTATAAATCGAATTTCTTCGAGTTGAGGGAATATATCAAAAGGACTTATTAACGACGATTTTGCTAATATCGTTGAAAGAGAAAAGTCACTAGATAATATGATTCAATTAGAAAGTGGAGAAATTAGATTTAAATCTAATCAAGCTATCTTTGATTTAAATGATAGCTCTATCATTCAAAAATGTAATGAGATAAAACAAGAATACATGACAATGATGGATGATATTCATTCCTTACTGATAAATTATGAAGATCTCTCAAACAATCAAAAATTAGAATTTTGCAATAGTGAACGATATTACATGAGAATGTATATGAAACATACAATGATTAAAGTTAATAAATGTTGTCCTGATTAAAGCTCTTTCAAGTTAATGCGTTTTTGCTTCGGAGCGTTTAACCATTAATTCGGCCTGACCTTTTATTGGAACGATATCTCTAACTTTTTCTAATGTAATGGCATCAGAGGGGCAGTTTGAAGCACATACTCCGCATCCAATACACCGATCATATCTAATTAACATCATATCATCAGAGAGATCTTTTTTATGTGGCCAATGATGATAAATGGCCTCCATGGGGCAAATTTCCATACAAGTTTCACAAAGCGTGCATATTTCTCCGTCAATTTTAGGCTCAAAATTAGATTTTGTTATTGAATCGTAGTTATTTAAATCTTTCACGGAATTTAAGAATCCGCAACAACATGAACAGCAGTTACACACGAAAATTGCTGTATCCTGCATGTTAAATGATTCATGGACCAAACCTTCTTTTTCTGCTTTTTCCATTACATCCATTAATTCATCTAACGTGACTTCTTTTCCTATTTGTTGATCAATAATACTTTTAGCTAAAATCCCCGTGGCAACACAATAATTCTCATCTGTTTGCTTACAAGGTTTACCCCCTAATTTAGCAGCAGTTCGGCAACTGCAAGGAACAACAGCATAAAGTTTTGGAACTGCTTTTGATAAATAATCACGTAAAATCTCATATGGTAATACTTGATACTTCACATTCAATTCGTTACCAACATCGATTAATTTTTCTGTTGGTTCAATTGCAGGTATGACCCGATATATAGAGTAATCACTGGAACTTAATTCAAATGAAAATCCTAATTTCCTCAACTCCAAGTGGGCTTTAGCAACTTCTTTTATTCTCTCAGGATCATCTCGGTTAACTGTGAAATAAACCTCAAAACCGCCTGGAAGATAAGGTAATAGCATGTATAAAGGACCTAATTTGAATAGTTTACCTTTATAGTGCATATCCTTGAGGATTGCCTTCAATTCTTCTCTTGGAATACCCGAAAGTTTTGTTATAGTTCTTAAATTAGTAGGTGTACTAACTTTTTCAAAAGAAGTCGTTAGAATTTTAGCTTCCTCTTCAGTATACATGTTTCTTAATAATCTATCAACAATTTCATGTTTAGGAAGCCCTATGACATTTTCTCCTTCACTTAACAGAATTCTTAACTTTTCGTATAAATCCGAATTTTCCATAATACTAGAACTACCTTAAAGCTTTTAAAGGTATATCAAACAGTCATATTACGTGAAACACTCATTTCACGCTCGGATTAGCATGCCCTGGTATTATAATGATTTATAACCTCAATGCTTCAAAAATTCACCTTTTTATAATAATAGGTCTTTACCAATTCTTTTTCTTGTTTTATATCAAGTACATACTCTAGTTGGATAATAGAATCAAATCCATCTAAAGGGTATTTATATGATATTATGATCGCTCCTTCTTTTGCTGTAAGAAATACGTGTTTTAGGTATTTTTGCATTGTAGGCAGAGAAAAGAGGTAAACAAAATCGAAATTGCTAAGATCTTGTTGAAAAAGATCCATCTTTTTTATAACTATTTTATGGAGGATTTTTGAGGAGTATAATTTCTTTTCTTTTAAGATTTTAATCCGTTCTTTTATTTCATCAATCAATATCTCATTAATCTCTATCCCAAGAGATGATATACTATAGTTCAGCGCAGAATGTACAATAACATTTCCGTTTCCAGCTCCGAGATCTATGAATTTCTGAGTGGATCCTTTTTTTAAACTAAATCGTTTTTCCAACACATTAAATATATGGGTCAATGCCTTAGATGAAGTTGATAAAAAAGGAAGTGAAAGTTGTGCTTGTAATTCATATTGTTTTCTAACCTTCATCTTGAGTATTTAGATCATTATAAAATAAATATTATTCTTTTTTACAATTTTGTATAATTAAACATATTCTTTCCTATGATTCAGACTTTTAACTGTTACAAATAGTATGAGTATGATTTGTTTAAAATTTGATTAATGGTTTATAAAACAAAATTATCGATATACTCATTATAAGTTGAGCAAATGGCTAAAATTTTAATAACGGGTGGTACTGGATTCATAGGGATCCCTTTAGTGAAGAAATTATCTGATTTAGGACACGAAATCACGCTTTTAAAACGAGAAAATAGTGATTTATCCCCATTTAACGAATTATCTAAGATTAAATATATCAATGGAGATGTTCAAGATATTGAAAGTATCAGAAATGCAATAGAAGGTATAGAAATTATATATCATCTTGCAGCATATACTGGAATTTGGGCCAGAAAGAAAACAATTTATTATAATATCAATGTCAAGGGAACTGAGAACATCGCATTGGTAGCTCTCGAAAAAGATATTCCCTTATTATATGTTAGCTCTTTTACGGCATTAGGACCCACTCCTCCTGAACCCGTTGATGAAACTTATGAAAATCCTCAATTCTATATGGAATATGAGAAATCTAAATACCAAGCAAAGAAATTAGTCAAAGATTTAATTCCAAAAGGCTTAAAAGTACAAATTTTTTATCCTGGAATCGTTTTTGGACCAGGAGATTTTAATATTTTTGGAAGAATGCTTTTTGATGTGATGAGAGGAAAAATATTACCTTTAGGAGTATGCCCCGGAAAGGGAGAATCAATTACTTGTTTATCATATGTTGAAGATTTATCAAATATTTTAGCACATTCCTTTGAAAGAAAAGATCTCTATGGAGAAGATTTTATTTTAGGTGGAGAGAATGTCAAATTTAGAGAATATTTGGATTTAATAGCTGAAATTAGTCGGGGAAAGAAAGCAATTAAACTTCCATTTTGGATTACAATGGTTTATGCATGGTTGCTGGAAGTAGGAGCATTTTTTACTAAAAAAAGTCCATTTTTAACTCGACCTACGCTAAAAGCAATTAAATATCATAGAGCATACTCCTCTGAAAAAGCAATTGATAAATTAGGCTATAAGATTACCCCATTAAGAGAAGCTTTAGAGGAAACCATTAAATGGTATAAGGAATTTAACACTAAAGAAAAAAAAAAGGAGTAAAATCAGAATTATGTTAAATGAGCATCTAACAAGTCATGTTATGGATAAGAAAGAATTTAAAACAGAAATTGTGAAAAAATATACTTTATTTCTATCTCAATATCCTGAGATTTTTTCTGATTTAATTTCAGGTTCGATTTTTGATTTTGCAATTTATGATTCACTTGAATCGTATGATAAAGAATCACCTATTGATATTTTTAATGTTCTTTCTAATGGAAATGGTATTGAAATAAAACCAGGCAAATCTAAAGATGGAGATTTAGAACTAGCTTTATCAGTAGATGCTGTTAAAAAATTGATTAAAACTAAAGATAAAGAGGAATATGCTCGACTTCTAGGA
>JAGXNQ010000094.1 GCA_019894955.1 Promethearchaeota archaeon
CATCGTTAACATGCTGTTATTCCTCGCTTCTCCCATGTCAAATTATATAACAGGTCATTGCTTCCCAGTTGACGGAGGAACATCTGAAGTCGGCGTTCCACCTTATAAGTTAAAAGAAATAGAATATTAAAAAAAAAGTTAAAAATTTATTTTTTTTTTTTTCGAGAATCTTTGCTTGTTCTTAATGGTTCATAACCAGAAGGGAATAAATTAGCAAGAGATCGAGGTGTAGTATCATATCCATTTTTTCTCATTATTTCGTATAATCTCTCAGAATTACTGTCATATGAATAGTCCATCACTTCGATTGAAAATAATATGTATGCAAAGGATGTGAGAAATGGTGTGCCATAAAACATCACTGTAACGATGAATATTCCGAAAATAAACATGAAAAGAGCATTTTCTCCAGTTTCCGTGAAGAATCCAGAAAAATCAACCGTTTGGAAAAATGCAAAAAATGTAACAATTGCCGAAAATCCAGCGATCCCTTTGATGATCGATGAGGCCCAGATGCTAATTGGTTCAATATCTCCAGGTTTTCTATGTTTTTTTGATTCGAGATAATAAGCAACTCCTGCATCATCAAGTAAGAAATTTCCAGATATGAAGAATGAAAAGGCTATAAATGTCAAGAGCATTGGTAATAAACATAATAAATTATAACCAATCATAAACTGGAAAAAATCTTGCGCTCCAAAAGTATCAAATGTTTGTGGATATCCCAATACGCTAGAAAAACTATTATAAGTATAAAATCCTACAGAAATAGAAAGGAGCATTGGAAGAATTACCCTTTTAAGCCTAATAGTTGTGCTTAATTGTTTTCTACCTTGCAGATCCTCGATGAATATCGCACTTTTATAGCTTTTTGATAACTTAAAGAAAAGGCTTCTGAGTGCTACGAATCCATAAGCAAACCTAGGAGAAAACTGGTTATAAATAGCTGCAGTTAATGGTAAAAATCCAAACCAAATAATGGTGACTGCCAGATACACTTCCGTAATTCCTGTCATTGGATCTCCAAGAATTAAAGTTCTATTAAAAATATTTAATTGCAATAAAAACATCAAGAAAGATACAATCATTAATGCGATTACTACAATATTTACCACCACCGCCATTTTACTTTGCTGGAGCCTTTGTCGTTTTGGTTTTAATTTTCGTCCATTTATGATGAGAATAATTATTCCCAAGATCAATACTGTGACTAATAGAATAAATAAGAATAATCCAATTCCAAACAATGGAGATAAAAATATTGCTATTGGATCTTGTGATGCGATACCGATAATTCTTGATCCATCCTCAAATGCAATATCATTTAATCCATCACCATCGAAATCAGGAATGATAACAGCTTCTTCCATGTGATAATCTGCGTTAACAAGTGTTAAAGCTATGTTTGTGACAGGATTATAAATAATAACTCTCGTTACCTCCGTACCCATTAAGGTTGTATGTCTGTAAGCTAGAATTATCTCATCGGTAATATCTCCCGTTATATCTGCTAAGACATTTAAATTCGGCATATCTTCATTCTCTTCAAGGAACTTATGATACTCCCAAATTATATCCTGTTCTGTCTCAGTGATTGTATAGACCCAACCATGAACTTGCTGAGGATTATTTTGAATATCTATAGTTAATAAAACATAAGCCGTTCCATCATTCATCTCACTTCCCATTGGACGTATATTGACTCGACCATCAGGTTCGATGGGAACTGTAAATTGCGTGATAAGGCTTCCATCAAATCCATTAATTAGGCTAACATTACCTTCAAATGTTGCTGTTAAAATTTCAGGGATTCCATCCAACGTAATATCTTCAATGATATTAAATGTGTTTACACTTTGTATCGTTATATTAAAAATTGGATCTAACAAATTATCTACACTAGTATTAAACAGGATTAATGAGTTTTCACTAATAAAAAGAGCGTGAGATTCACCATCATAATTAAATTCTCTCAGTGCTGGAGTATCGCCACCCCTCAGGTCAGGGTTGACGTAAGCGTTCATTTCAATAGTTTTAGTTTTTGTACCATTAATATAATAGGTAGAAATATTCATTTTATAATGATAATCTGGAAGTGGGAAGAATTTTCCTTCTAAAAGAATCAAATCCTCAACATTGTCACCAAGATTGCTAACTTTTATGGCATCATACACCAAATTGGTAGTAATATTACCTGAAAGGGGATTTCCACCCCCCTCAATTAGATCCCATCCACTAATAATTCTATTAGTAAATTGGTTATGTATAATTTGAGGTTTATACCGCCATTCCCTACTATAATTATCATATTCTGTTATCCACGTTTCATTAACTCTCATCATATTTGCAAGATAATCATCATATCCATCATTATTTATATCACCTATAAGCATTAACTCTCGCACAGGAGTAGTATATTCTTTTTCCCATATTATAGTTCCTGTTTTACTGTCAATTGCGAATATCCCTCCATATTGAGGTATTTTATGAGTGATTCGGTCAAGATCTCGTTCATCAATATCTCTAGTAAATGCATTTGAGATTAAATCAGGTACCCCATCACCATTTAAATCACCGGTTAATTGAAGTTCCATTTCAGTGGGGTATAAATTTTGTTTATCATCCCAATTGTATCCCGGAAGGAGTTCCATTTGAGTTATGAAAATAAGACCCAAACTGCCAAATATTACAAAAGATATCGCCAGAAGGATTATATTTACTGGGTTTTTTAATTTCATTGTTCTTCTTATACCTTAGTTTTTAGTTTAAAATTTAATTTAATAACATATCAGACATCATTCTTTCTTATTAATTTAAGGTTTCTGTTCAATAATTTTGAATTACAAGCTGAAAACACAAGGAAAGATCAAACTTTTTTTCTTTACATTTTTATACTAGTTTGGTTCCATTTTGCATTATCAATAATATAAAACGGAGGAATTAAATGTGTTAAATTTTATATTTGCTATTTTCCAGATTTTAATAGCTCTAGGGTTGATTGGCTTCTGGACAATGTTTTACTTTACAGAATACAAGGACAGAAAGATGTCAGAAACAGAATTTAAGCATGAACTATCATTTCCCCTACCAGACTTAGGGTGGGTTTTTCCAAATTTGATAATCAGCTCGATTGGGCTTTTAATGGGGGAGAATTTTGGATATTTCTTTACCATAACAGCTGCGAGTGGAATGATGTTCTTAGGATTGATAGATTTAGCATTTAATCTTCAAAATGGAGGATTCAATACTAAGAAAAATGGATTTGATGCCTATATGAGTATTTTTATTGTGTCAGTGATGTTAATATTAGGTCCCATCTTTCTGCTATATGGTTGGTTTAATGTCAGCCTATAATAAAAAGAAATAGAGAGATTAAGAATGATAAAAGAGAAATTAATTAAAAAGCAACCCTTCGCAAATAAATTGGCAATAATTTGTGGAGGTTCAAAGGGGATAGGGAAAGCTACTGCAAAATTATTCGTTCAATTAGGTGGAAACGCATGTATCGTTGCAAGAACACTTGAAACTCTAAATAGTGCTGCTAAAGAGATTGAAGAATTCAAAGTAGGTGATGATCAGATTGTAGATGTATTATCTTGTGATACTTCAAATTCGGAGCAAGTTCAAAATTTATTCACGGATTATGTCAAGAAGAGAGGTGTTCCTGATTATCTGTTTAATTATGTTGGAATCTCTTTACCGAACTATACAGAAAAATTGAGTATTGAAGATTTTAAGTTTCACATGGATACCAATTTCTTTGGTCAATTAAATCCAATCAAAACCATATTACCTTATCTGATTGAAGAAAGAAACGGCCATATTATTAACATGTCTTCTATATCAGGATTTATTGGTTTAATGGGTTATGCGGCGTACACACCTACTAAATTTGCTATTGTAGGATTAAGTGAAGGATTAAGAAATGAATATAAACCTTTCAATATCAAGATTTCAGTAATTTTTCCACCAGACACAGACACTCCTGGTTTACATGAAGAAGCTGAAACTAGACCTGAAGAACTAAATATCATAGCTGAAAGAGGAGGTCTACTAAAACCTGAAGATGTTGCAGAAACAATTCTAAAAGGCGTTCTAAAAAAGAAATTTTACATTTTGCCCGGTTCAGCTAAATTTATGTGGAGGATGATGCGATTCTTTCCAAAATTGGTTCATTGGGTAATAGATGGTGACCTTAAAAAAGCTCGAAAAAAGATGGGTAAAGATAAATAACTACGCTATTTTTTTTTTGCAAATATATATCTCAAAATATGGGAATGTGGACCTAAATCCCCATGATTCTCGTGATCTTCTATTATTCCAGTTTCTATCACGGTAAATTCTTTAAAATGCTCTTTTAAATCAAATTCTGTAAAATAATGAGTAGGTCTCCAGGGTTTGCTTTCATAGGTATTTTCTTCAATTCGTTTGCCTTTTCCAAAACTTTTCTCCTTATCTGAGAATACTGCAAAAAAGGCAAAACCGTTAAGTTTCAACTGGTTATAGCATTTCTTCAAGAATAAAATTCGATCATCTTTTAAAAGTAAATGTAATACATTACAACTATAGATTCCATCATATTTTACATCATCAAAAGGCATATCTAATACTGAACCTTGGAAAAATTGAGTTTTTGGGTTGAAACTTCTCGCAATATTTATAGCGGATTCAGAAATTTCAATTCCTACCACACCTAAATTAGAATCTGAAAATAATTTGGTATTTCTACCATATCCAGCACCTGGAACTAAAATCTTATGAAGTCCGTGTTTTTTAAATAACTCAAGAGCATATTTTGCGGTCTGACTGGGCTCGGTTCCCCAAATTTTACCTCCATCTAAAAATCGTTTTTCCCAATATTCCATAAAAAGATTAATTTTCCTTGCTAAATATGTTTTTATTGATTTAAAAAATCAATATTAATTAATTCTTAGAATAATCATATGAGATTAATTGGTTTTATTGTTAATCCTATCGCCGGAATGGGAGGAACAGTCGGTCTTAAAGGCACGGATGGAGATTTATCTAAAAAAGCAATAGAAATGGGAGCAAAATCAACTACTCCTAAATTAATAGACCAATTTTTATCTTCAATAGAGAATAAAAAGGAAATTTATTTTATTGCTGCTCCTGATATTATGGGAGAATCATATATTAAGAATCGAGGATTTAATTACAAAGTTATTGGGCAGATAGGTAAAGAAACATTTCCAGAGGATACTAAAAAGATAGCAAAACTACTTTACGATAAAAAAATCGAAATTCTTGTTTTTTTTGGAGGAGATGGCACCGCTCGAGACATTTATGACTCGGTTGGATTAAAATTACCCGTTATAGCAGTTCCGACAGGTGTGAAAATGTTTAGTTCTGTTTTTGCGGTTAATTCCCGAGCAGCTTCGCAATTGGTAGATGCGATTATCTTGAATAATATAACTTATGAAGAACGAGAAGTATTGGATATTAATGAAACCTCTTATAGTAAGGGAATTTTAGAATCAAAACTCTATGGTTACCTTAGAGTTCCAAAAGTACTTAATTTAATTCAAGCAAGTAAAGATACTTCAAGAATTGGGAGTTCTTATGATTTTGAGAAAAAAGAAATAGCTTTGCATGTAATTGAAAACATGGAAAACGACATTTTATACTTATTAGGACCGGGCACTACGGTTAAGGCTATTACAGATGAATTAGGCTTACCAAAAACTTTGTTAGGTATAGATGCAATTTACAGAAAAGAAATTATTGAAAAAGATTTGAATGAACAAGGCATCCTTGGATTATTGAATACATACAGTCATGCTCAAATAATTGTAACTCCAATTGGGGGTCAAGGGTTCATTTTTGGAAGAGGTAATAAGCAATTCACTCCAAAAATTCTCGAGAATATAGGTAAGAAAAATGTGATTATAATTGCTGCAAAAGAGAAATTAAAATCATTAAAATGTTTAAGAATTGATTCAACAAGCATCGACATTGATAATATATTTAAAGGATTAACCAACGTTATAATAGGGTATAAGGAAGAAACAGTAATTCAAATCGAATAATTAAATTTAATATCTTAATAAAAAAAATAAAAAAAATGTACAGATGTCACAAAATATTTAATTCTTTTAATTTTTCTTCTGAGGGGGCTCCTGTATCCCAGTTCCACCCTCTTATTTCATAATACTTCATTAGATTTGGCTGCAAATCAAGAGAGATATTAACAGTTTTACCAGAAGTTAATACTTTTTTTATGTGAGCAGGTAATCTATCATCTTCCCTAGTTATACCGAGTTTCACGTTTATTAAACGTTTAAGATTATTGATTCGTTCACCAACTTTCATTAGAGATTTTTTTTTATAGTCTAAGCCTGTAGCAGCGTTGATAAAACCAATGATGTGATCAAAACTTGGGTTTGCAAATCCACAATTTACAGCTGAATCATCAATAGCGCGTAGATCTTGGAATGCCGCGACTCCTTTCTCCCGTCCATTTATAGAATATCTATCACCAGGTTTAATGCGTAATTTTGGATAAGCTATCATGTTTAATTCTGTCGAAAACCAATCGCATTTTTCATGATTCGCACCCACGCAACAAGTAATATAGCTTAACCCTTGACCGGCAAATGCTCTTGGATCATGCATTGGAATTTCTAATCCTTTCACATGAGCCGCTAATTCGGGATCTACCTCCAACTCTTTAGCCATTGATCGTACCCCTTCTGCTAATAAGGCTCCTATTCCGCTTCTTGTAGAAATTTTATTAATAAGCTTTAATATTAAATCGCCATTACCCCATCTAATCTCATCCAAATTTATGGTCTCTATCTTAGATTTAATTTTATCGATAGCAAGTTTGTTTTCAACTAAGTAAATTAAGAAAGCGATGCTTACACCAGCAGAAATAGTGTCGATTCCATAAACATTACACATGTGATGAGCTAAAATAACGCTTTTTGATTCAAATACCCCACATAATGGACCAAATGCGCCTACAGACTCATATTCTGGTCCATCAACGCTGATTTCTCTTCCATTATCTTCAATGATGGTTGTTTTACCGCACCTCATTGTACATCCTGCACATCCATAGTCTAAAACGGGATATTCTTCTCTCAGAGTTTTTCCCGACAATTTCTCAGCAAGAAATTCGGTTTCAGTATAATAATACCCTGATAAATCTCCAAGAGCCATTGCAATATCTAAATAACAGTTAGTACCATATAATGTAAACAACATGGGAGTTATTTGTTTCAGCAATACTCTTCTTTTTAAGTCTTCTGCTTGCTTCAAATATTCTTTACCAATTTCTGGATCTGCAATCTTTACTCTATTAGTACCGTGGATTGCCAAAGCTTTTAAATTTTTAGAACCCATAAGGGTTCCCATTCCACATCTGCCAATCGCTCTTCCCTCGTCATTGATAATGCAGCCATATTTAACAAGGTTTTCTGCTCCAACTCCTATGGTAGCTACTCGTAATTTATCATTTTTTAATTCTCTCTTAATGAGTCTCTGAGTTTCATAAGTATCTCTACCCCATAAGCTGCTAGCATCCTTGAATTCGATTGATTGATCATGAATATATACGTAAATGGGATTTTTTGATTTTCCTGTAATAACAATAGCGTCAAATCCGCTATTTCGTAATGAAATACAGAAGGTTCCTCCAGAACTTCCTTCTCCCCAGATTCCTGTATGTGGAGATATTCCAGATACAGTATACCGCCCTGAAGACGGTCTTAGAGTACCAGTAACAGGTCCAGTAGCAAAGATGAGAGGATTAATTCCATCCATCGGATCCTTCTTTAATGTTTCATAGTCATCTTCTGATAATCTATCATATATTAACTTCGCACTTAACCCTGTCCCTCCAAGATAATCCTTGGCTATTTGAGGATCTAATTCTTTAATTTCAACTTGTTGAGCGTCTAGATCAATATACGCAATTTTACCATTATAACCAATTAATTTTTCACTCATTATTTATCACCATTAAAAATCTATTGCTTTTCCCTCCCAAGCATATTCAAATATTTTTTTAAATAATTCTGTATTTATTGGTCTGTATGAAGTAAGGCTGACAGCATCATCTTCAGCATAACTTACCAATAAGTCTAATTTTGACATATAATCTTGTTTCGTTATATCTGGTTTTCTTAATTCTCTAAAACTGGTGGGAAGATCTATTGAATGTATAAATTCTTTTAATTTTTCTATGAACTCCTTGAGAAGTTCTTTCCGAGGTTTATTTTCAACGGAAATATTAAAAATTGGACATAAATCTTGCCATCTATCTGTTACTTTTGCTTGGAATTCAACGGAATAAGGTAAAAACAATCCTACAGCTATACCATGATGAAATCTGAATATCTTACCGGCAGAATGACCTAATGCATGATCAATTCCAGGAATTGTGTTACCGAAACCAATTCCGGCCATCAATGCTGCCATGTGCATGTGGTCTCTTGCTTCAATATCTTTAGCGCCATATTTATAAGCACGAGGTAAAAATTTAACAATTTCTTTCATTGCTGTGATGTTTACAGAATCTATGTAAGGAGATCCCCAATTTGAAACGTAACTTCCCATCGCATGAGATAATGCATCTAATCCAGTACCTGCTGTCAACTTTGGAGGCATATCTTTTACAAAATCAGTATCTAATATTGTGATATCAGCAGGAAATTCATCACTCATGACTTCTAATTTTTTAGGTGGATTTCTATCCATATCTGTTAAGACGGCAGCAGAAGATACTTCAGATCCTGTTCCAGATGTGGTAGGGATCGCTATGAAAAATCGAAATTTCCTTCTTAAACCTATTGACCCAAAATAAGGAAGAATATTAAATATATTTTTGGTTGGTTCCTCATACTTAATCATTACCATTTTAGCGGTATCCATGACGCTCCCTCCACCAAGCGCAATTATTACTTGAGGTTTAAATTCTTCACAAACCTGGGCACCTACCGCTATTGTCGGAATAGGTACTTCTGGTTCTGCTCCAGGCCATATTTTATATTCCATTTCAATGAGATCAAGATACTCTGTAACTTTTTTAGCATATTTTTGAGTAAATGAATCACAAATGATTAAGGCTCTTCGGTCTTCTTTTTCAAACATTGCTTTTAAGTAATTACTCACTTGAAGAAGTCCTACTTTACCCTTGTAAATGCGAGATGAAAAGTAATTAGACATCACTCCTCGTAACGCTTTTCCTCCCATAAGAGCCATCATATCCTTAACAGTTTGAGATTCATACCACGCCGGTTGTTCTTTTGTCATATTTTTTAGTTCCTCCATATATTCATGAATTTCTTTTTAGAACTCATGAAGAAATTCAATTTTTAAAAAATAGTTAATAAGTAATATATTGAATGTACTATTAAATAAAGACTTACTTAACTTGAAGATTTGAGAGTTTTTTAAGCGATTTAGAGATAAAAGAAATAACCTTAAAATACAATGAGATATAGATTATTTTACACATAATTTATTTATAATAGGAAGAGAAAATAAAATGGCATGGACACCTCCAACAAAAATAACAGTAATAGTGTCTTTTATATTCGTTGTTCTTGGATTAATTTTGTTAATTGAATTAATCTGGGGAGTCATGGGCTTCTATAGTAGTTTACCACTATTAACATTTTCTGAACCAACCCTAAGCTCAGAGGAAGTTTGGTATATTATTGGGTTATTTTTCATGTTTTTTGGGTGGTTTTTGATGATACTTGGAGTTCGTGTTAAAGGCATGTAGATATTAAATCATTTTTTTTTTTTCATTTTCATAAATAAACAGATAAACTTTTTTATTTGAAAGATGCTAAGATACCTAATTTAAGTTAAATTTGGATTAATTATCATGGAAATTAAAACAATTGCTATAATTGGGACGGGTTTTATGGGAGACCAAATTGCTTCAAGGGCAATATTGTATGATTATAAATTAAAATTGTATGATATCAATGAAGATAGCTTGAATGTAATTAGAAAATCTCTTGCTGGTTTTTTAAGAAGAAGGCGTATGAAAGAAAAATTGGAATGGATTAGTTTTCATACTGATCTTGCTGAAGCTGTAAGTGATGTTGACTTGATTATTGAGACAATTCCAGAAAAATTAGAATTAAAAAGGGAAATTTTTTCAAAGATCGATGAACTTGCTCCTCCAAATGCCATAATCGCTACAAATAGCTCCTCAATCCCAGTTTCAAAGATTGAAGATTCAGTAAAAAGAAAAGGACAAGTTTTAAA
>JAGXNQ010000095.1 GCA_019894955.1 Promethearchaeota archaeon
CTTAATTCAGGAAAAGCGGCTAAAATAGATTAGACATGCCCGGGGAAATCTATTTCTGGAATTATTGTTATAAATCTATCAGCAGCATATTGAATAATCTCTTTAATTTGTGCTTGAGTGTAAAACCCTGATACTGGAATGCTGTCAGTTTTTGATTTATCTTTTTGTAAATCAGACATTAATTTTCTTTTATCGGTATTTGTCCCCTCTCTTTTAGAACTGATCTCTTTTAACAAAGGATACTGTTTTATTTCAATTCTCCAACCTTGATCATCTGTAAGGTGCCAATGAAAGACGTTGAACTTTAAAAGAGCCATCACATCTAGGATTTTTTTAACCTCCTCCATGCCATAAAAGTGACGTGCTTCATCCAACATGAAACCCCGCCAAGAAAATCTAGGATAATCCTCTATTTCTAAACAATTTAACTCAAAATTTTCTGAAATTAGCTGTTTTAACGTCTGAATTCCATAAAAAATCCCTTGTAAAGTTCTTGCATTAATTATAACACCAGTCTTATTAATTTTTAATACGTAAGCTTCATCATGTAAAGCAGAAAGATTATCATCAATTTGTAAGGAGATACTTTTTACTTCCTTAAATTCGGGTTCTAATCGCTTACTAGCTAATTTTAAATTACAATAATCTAAGAGGTAATTCACTAAAGTTTTAGCTAATTTTTCGCAATTTTCATCATAAAGGATAAGGGTTTCATTATTTAAATGAAAATTACCTTCTATTACTCGAACAATTACAGGTTCAGGAATAAGACTTATTTTTTGAGACATTTTAATCCATTGATAGTAATTTTCTAAATATATATTGATAATAATATCATGATTTTAATTGATTATGATAATAAACGTGTCTATCACAATAGTTTTATAGGAAGTACCAATTAATCTAAAGGGAAATAAATATAATCTTCATAAAAAAAATTTGCTTATACTATATCAAATATTAAAAAAATTAGTTAAAAATATAGATTTATCATGAAAGATGATGAAGTTGAAGAAATTGATAAGGAAATCTTAAGAATTCTAAGCGAAGATGGGAGAAAAACCTATAACGCGATTGCTACTGATTTGGGTAAATCTCCAATAACTATTAAAAAACATGTGGAAGAACTAGAAAAAAATAAGGTCATTAAAGAATATGGGGCTCATATAGATTACGATAAGCTTGGATATAATATCATTGCAGTAATTGAATTAACCGTTTCAAAAGGTAAAATGCTTGAAATTGAAAGGAAGATTGGAAAGAATCCAAATGTCTTTGCAGTTTACGATATCACTGGAACATATGATGCCCTCATTTTAGCACGTTTTAAAGATAGATCTGAACTTAGTGACATGATCAAAGAAATTCATAAATCTCCCGAAGTAGAAAGAACTAACACGCATCTAATCTTAAACGTCATAAAGGAACAATCTACTTCTAAAGAATTAATCTAATTCAAATTTATTCATTGATCCATTTTTCTTATAATTATGTACCAGTAATTTTGTCGGGTCTCTTTATATATAAGGTCTATAATTGTTGATTTTATTGGTGATGATAAATTGAGTTCTGGAAAAATTAAAAGTATAGAACCTGTTTTTTATGAAAAGCTTAATTATTACCAACCGGTAGAAGACACGATTTTCAATCTTTCTGAAATTATTATTCCCTTTTCAGAATTTTACGATAAACCAGTGCTTATCGAGAAAGACGCTAATTTTAAAGAGATATTGATGAAAGAGTTCTTATGAACTAAAAACTCTCTTTTTTATTTTATAAAATTAATGAAAAACAGCTATAGTTTGCTAAACCCTGAATTTTTTTTAATTAAATCGTAATGTTTATATATGAAATTCGTTTATAATTGAAATTTATTCTCTTGAATATTATAAAACCTGAACGAAATAATAAGTTCAATTTAAAGTATTATTGTCGAATAAAAGTGGAGAAATATATATTTTAACAGTAATATTTATAAGTTAACTCGGGAATTACTAATTATAAAATGTTCAAAATGGGAACACATACCCATTTAATTTGAGTATATTATGAGGAATAAAATGGATGACGAAATTTGCGTTAATGACACACAAATCGAGCATTATAGGTTCTAGAACTCGGGTTAAAGATTCTTGTGAATCTGGATTATGCCCAATATGTATTGCTGATTGTCCCGTGTTTTGTGAAGTATCAAAATCAGCTCTAAGAGGCAGAGAAGTTCTCTATCCCAGAAGAGAATTATTTGGAAATTCCACGGCAGGAAGCCCTAAAGATTTTGGATTTTCATATGGAGATTTCCAAATTCAATTTGAAGTCCGTGGTGTAAAGGGTATTGAAGCAGATATAGATAAAGTTATTTTTCCAAATGTAGATACAACGACTCATTGGGGTAATATTAAGCAAAAATTACCTATTGTAATAGCTGGGTTAGGAAGTACACATGTAGCAAAAAAGAATTGGGATGGTTTAGCAATGGGAGCTGCTTTAGCAGGGATAAGTATCACTGTTGGAGAAAATGTGGTAGGCATGGATCCTTATTCAAAATTTGCGAATCATGCTCTCTATCCTAGTGTATTATCTTCCGAAGATATGCAATATCGAATAATGTCTTACAGAAAATTCTGGGATGGAGAAAATGGGGACATTATTGTACAAAAAAATGTAGAAGATACAAGACTTAAGGTCTTTAATTATGTTGTTTCAAAATTAGATGTAAGATCTCTTGAGATCAAATTTGGACAAGGAGCCAAAGCGATTGGAGGCGAAGTAAGATTACACGATCTGGAGCGAGCCCAATTACTTCAAGATAGGGGTTATTTAGTATTGCCAGATCCATCTGATCCCCTGGTCATTGAACAATGGAATAATGGCGTGATTTTGGATTTTGAGCGTCACAGTCGAGTTGGATTAAGCACTACTGAAGAAATTCTGGAAGAAATAGATCAGATAAGGGAAAAAGGAGTAAAAAATATATTTATAAAAACGGGTGCGTATCGACCATCTGCTACAGCTTGGATCTTAAGATTAGGAGTTGAAGGAAAAGTAGATGGAATTACATTTGATGGTGCTGGAGGTGGAACTGGAATGAGTCCTGTAAGCATGATGAATGAAGGATCGATTCCTACTGCATATTTAGAAGCTTTAGTTGTAGGATGTTTAGATATGATTAAAGATAAAAATCCAAATGCCAAAATACCCTCAATCTCAATTGCGGGTGGAATTGCAAGTGAGACCCAAATGTTTAAGGCTCTTGCAATGGGATCACCCTATATCAAGTGTATAGCCATGGCGAGAGCGCCCATTACCGCTGCGATGAAAAGTAAATATGTTGGAGAGATTATTAAGAGAAATGAAGCCACTCCTGCGATGCTAAAAAATCTTGGATTTCCAATTACTAAAAATCCAAGATCATTGACACTCAATGAAGCATTTATTGAATATGATAATCTACAATTAAATTATCATGATAAGCATATTCCTGCTTCAGCGATTGGAGTGTACACGTTTTTTACCAGCAAATTAGGTATAGGTCTCAAGCAATTATTGGCTGGAACAAGAAAGTTTAAACTTGACTTAATCGATCGAAAGGATATTGCGTGCATATCCCAACGAGCTAAGGAAGTATGTGATAATTGGAACTTAGGAATTTGTTCTCAAGAATCTCTCGATTTTGAGCAAGTAAAAAATGAGATTTATTCCGGGAATTATAAATAAATTTTTTATACATCTATTTTTTTATCATTATACAATTTTTTGAAAAATTAAATCTTTATTAAATTGAAGAAGTACTGCTTTTGTTCCTCATTGAATATTTTTTAGCCAAAACACAATGTTTAAATAGGAGTTCCGTACCAAATTAAAATTTTTTCAGATATTAAAAGATTTTATGAAAATTTAGAGAAACTTTTTATTTATTTTATGAAAAATTTGATGAAAAGCCATCAAAAAAATGAAGAATACATATTTCATGTAATAATATTTATAAAGGTATTTGAGTATTATTAATTAAAGGTTCAGTGGGATAATTTTCCCACAAACTTTTTCACTTAAATGGTGTTAAAAAATGTCAGCAAAAGTCGTAAATGTAGAAACACAGGTAGCTGTAATGATGGCGGAACCGGTGTTCCGCACCTATGAGCAAATCTGCTTGGATAAGCTCAAAGAAGTTGGTAGATCCACCGCAGCCCAATGGGCGATAGCGATGGGATACACAAATCCGAATGCTTTAAGAAAGGTAATCCGCAGAATTTTAACACATACACCTGAAAAGATGGAGATCCATGGAGTGAAGATCCCACGGTTCTATGAAGCAGTATAGAATCCAAGGAAATAAACTCATATTTATAAAATTTTCAATTTTTTTCCAACATAAAAGAAACTATAGTATATTTTATTAAAAATAGAGTAGTCCCACACAGCCAAAATTCCAACTCCCAAAAAAAGTAAAAGTGCCAATAGCCCTTGCCAGTATTCAAGGTTTCCATGAAAGGATTTCCTTAATACAGATGGCAAGGGCTGGCATAAAAAAAACCCTGATTCTTTCTGTAAAATTAAGTTTAAAAAATAAAAAAAGTAGAGTTAGATCAGATTTTCTAACTGATCAACGAAATCTTCGTACTGTTTGATTCCGAGTTCCCAAAATTCAGGCTTTGTAATATCGAATCCTACAATCTTTCCTAGTGCTTCAAGTGATTGACTTCCTCCCGAACTTAATAATTTGATGAATTTAGGGATAAACACATTTCCTTCGGTTTTATAAACGCGATACAAAGCATAAACAAATAATTGAGCTAAGACATATGGATAGTTATAGTATCGAAAATTTGGGATGTAATAATGACCTTTCATGGTCCATTCCCATATCATTTCGTCAAACCATTCTACACTATCCCCATATATCTTGTCTCTACCTGCGCACCAGAATTTTGATACTGTTTCACCGTCTAAGTTTTGTCCTTTATCTATGGCCTCATACATGCTCGTTTCAAACCAAAATCTCGCGCTAACTTGGAATGCGGCTTGACCCGCATCGTCTAATAAGTGTGCAAGAATAGCTTTTTTTTCTTGTGGAGTTTCAGCTTTCTCCAATAAGAGATCTGTTAGTAATAGTTCTCCAAAAGTAGAAGCACATTCAGCTCCAGGAGCGCCCGGATGAACATTTAAAGGGGTTTGTTCTCGAGAAGCTAAATAAGCATGAACAGCATGCCCTAATTCATGGATAAGCGTGTATATTTCACCTAGATTACCTGTAAATGTTTGTAACATAAAAGCAGACTTCCCTTTATACCAAGATGAGCAATAAGCACCATTTCTCTTACCCATCCGTGGGCTAGCATCGATATGATTTTTAGTAAACATATCTTCAGCATATTCTTCAAATTTAGCATCAAATTTATTGAAGGCCTCAATGATTAATGAATGAGCGTCATCCCACGTATATTTTTTATGTGGTGTTTCAAGGAGTGGAGCCATAATATCTGCACATGACAATTTTGGTAGTTGTAGAAGTTTTGCTTTAATGTTTAAATATCTACGATACACATCAACATTGTTTTCGATTGTTTTCATTAAATTCATTATTGTATCTTCAGTTACATCGTTAACAATTAAACTGGAATGCAATGGATTAGTGAATTTTCTGCGTTTTGATGTTTTCATCCAGTCACCACACACATTTCGTATAGCTGTAGTAAAAATTTCTTGATGTTTACCCAAAAGGCCATAAATTGCCTTATTAGCAGAAATTCTCGTGTTCCTATCAGGATGAGTGAACAAACTATTAGCTTCTCCATAGGATAAGATTTTTTCTTCTCCCTCTACCATCACCTTATATTCCTGTGTATTGAGCCATATTCCTTGTAATCTGCTCCATTCTTTTATTCCGTGTTGATCCTTTTCAACAATGAGTTGCTCTTCCACTTCTGATAATTGATGAGGAAAATTTAACAAAATTTTCTCACAATAATGCTTATAATTCTCAAGAGCAGGATCAGTAATCATTTGCTTATTTTCATTTAAGAATTTACCAATTTCTAAATCTAAGAACGCTAATTTGGTGGCGATCGTTGTGTTGAAGTCTTCGAACTTATTTAGTAACGCTTTATTTTCGGGAAGCGTCATGAGTGCATTATATGTATTTACACAAACAACTTCAATTTCTCCGAGATCAACTTGAAAATCTTCAATCTTTCTAAATAAATCAGCTAAATCTTGAGAAGTAAATTGTGGGGATTTAATATTTCCCTTAACGTTAGTTTCAAATTCTTCTGCTCTCTTTAGGAGATCTTCCATATCTCGAGCAATTTTTGGATCATCGTGTCCTTTATAGATCTCAGTAAAATCCCATACTATTTCTTTTTCTGTCATTTTTATAAAATTAAATTGGATTATGAATATTTAAGACAAATTCTTAGAGAAATTAAAATTTAACCATGAAATAGCAATAATATGAAGTAAGGTTCATTTTCTTTTTTATTCATACTCTATTGTGCTAGGCGGCTTATTAGAAATATCGTATACTACTCGATTAAAGCCCTTGACTTCATTTATAATGCGAGTTCCTATTTTTTCAAGTAAATCCCAGTCTAGTTTCGCAAAACTCGCTGTCATGACATCTTTTGATTCAACTGCTCGAATTGCACAGATATATTCATATGTTCGAAAGTCTCCCATAACGCCTACTGTTTTTACTGGCAATAAAACGCAAAATACTTGCCATAAATCATTATAAATACCTGCCTTTCTTATCTCTTCTAATAGGATGAGATCTGCTTCTCTCAGAATGTTTAGTTTTTCTTTATCTATGGCTCCAACACATCTTACTGCTAAACCAGGACCCGGAAAAGGATGCCTATCAATTAGTTCTGCTTCTATTCCTAGTTGTTTACCAATTTTACGTACTTCATCTTTATAGAGATCTTTTAAAGGTTCTATAATCTTTAATTTCATATTTTCTGGTAATGTAAGATTGTGATGTGATTTAATTTTTGCAGCATTTTTACTTGTAGTTGCAGTTTCTACCCTGTCTGGATAAATTGTACCTTGAGCAAGATATTTAATTGATGGATGTTCAGTTTCTAACTCTAGGGTCTTATTTTCAAATACTTCTATGAAAGTATGACCAATAATTTTCCGTTTTTCTTCTGGATCATCGACACCTTTAAGTCGTTCTAGAAATAACCTTTCAGCATCGATATAATGAAAATTTTTGAAATTCAATTTTTCTTTAAATTGTTTCTGAACTTCTAAATCTTCATTTTTTCTTAAAAGACCATTATTTACAAAGATACAATGCAGTCTATCACCAATAGCATTATGAAGTAAAACGGCACATACAGAAGAATCAACTCCCCCACTTAAACCAAGTATTACCCTATTATTTGGGCCAATTTCTTTCTTTATGGATTCAATATTAGTTTCTATCCAACTATTTAATTTCCATTCTTTCTTCGCACCTACTATATTGTAAATGAAATTTTTGAGCATTATGGTACCTCTTGCAGTATGCACGACTTCGGGGTGAAATTGAACACCGTAGATGTTAAATTCTTCATTTCCAAATGCGGCTATAGGACAATTTTTAGTTCTTGCTAGGGTTTTAAATCCGGCGGGAATTTCTGAGATTTGATCGCCATGAGACATCCAAACGATCTCTTCTTTATTAAGAGAATAAAATAAAGAATCAAATTCTAAAATATCTAATTCAGTCTTACCATATTCTTTTTTATTATTTGGGTCAATTTTTCCTCCTAATTGATGAATTATCAAGTGTAAACCATAACAAATACCCAAAACTGGAATTCCTTGAGTCTTAACATATTCATAAAAACTTTTTTCGAGCTTTGGACTATTTTCTTCATAAACACTACTGGGACCTCCCGAAAGTATGATTCCCTTAGGATTTAAAAACATCAAATCAGATATCGATATGTTGTAAGGAATAATTTCTGAATAAATCCCTAATTCTCTTACACGTCTAGCGATTAGGTGAGAATATTGGGAACCCATGTCCATAATAAAAATTTTATCCATTAATTAATACGTTCCACTATCATTTAAATAAAAGTTAATCATGTTACAGTTTTTATTAATATTTTCAATATAAAATATATATTTGATCGGATGAGTGAGTTTTAAATGAATAAAACAAAATAATTTTACGTAATAACCCAAATTTTTTTTAATTTTTTAAAATTAAAAGAAGACGTCAAAGAGGAAATTGAAACATTAAAAAATATTTCTGTAATTTCTTCACTATAAACTGATTTTAAAAGAGATATTTTACATTTTATTATCCGATTTATATTTTAAATAGAATACAATTAAATATTATTTCATTTAGGTATTAATAAGCAATAGAAAGCTATTTGGTAGGATAAATTATGAAAGAAAACTTGGACCCATTTCAGATTTCTCAAATACAACTTTACAATGCTTGTAAAATTCGAGCTTGTGATAGAGAAATTTATAAAGCTTTAAGTGAACCTGAAAGATTCGTTGAAGTAAAGCTAACAATAAAGATGGATGACAATTCTCTTAAAACTTTTAAGGGTTTTCGTTCTCAATACAATTCTGCAAGAGGTCCAATGAAAGGTGGTATAAGGTGGCATCCTGATGAAACTGCTGCACTTGTAAAAGCATTAAGCGCTTGGATGACTTGGAAATGTGCATGCGTAGATATTCCATTGGGGGGTGCTAAAGGTGGTATCATTTGTAATCCAAGAGAAATGAGTAATAGAGAACTAGAATCGCTTGCAAGAAGTTATATTAGGAAAATAGCAGATTTTATAGGACCAAGTATTGATGTTCCTGCACCTGATGTCTATACTAACCCCCAAATTATGGCTTGGATGATGGATGAATATGAAATAATTGTACGTAAACATGCGCCATCTGTAATAACTGGAAAACCAATACCCTTGGGAGGCAGTGCTGGGCGTTCAATTGCAACTGCCAAAGGTGGATCTTATTGCATCAGAGAAGCTGCGAAAGATATTGGTTTAGAATTAAATGGAGCAAGAGTTGCAATACAGGGATATGGAAATGCTGGTTCTTGGGGTGCTAAAATCCTGCAAAATGATTTTAATTGTAAGATAATTTGTGTTTCCGATTCAAAAGGGGGCATTTACAATAAAAATGGAATTGATGCATATGCTGCTTCAGAACAAAAAGAAAGAACTTCCACAGTAGTAGGGTTAAAAGGAACACAAGAAATAACAAATGAAGAATTATTAGAATTAGAGTGTGATATTTTAGTTCCTTCTGCTCTTGAAAATGTAATTACACGTAAAAATTCACAAAATGTAAATTGTAAGATTATAGCAGAACTTGCAAATGGACCAACAACACCTGCAGGAGATCAAATTTTATTTAAAAATGGCATCATTGTTATTCCTGATTTTTTATGTAATGCTGGAGGAGTTACTGTTTCATATTTCGAAATGGTGCAAGGTTATTATCAATATTTCTGGACTGAATCAGAAGTATTTAGTGCCTTGGATAAAATAATAACTAAAGCATATCATTCAGTTGTCCATAAAGCAAAAGAATATAATTCTAATTATAGAATGGGTGCATACTTAATTGCCATTGAAAGGGTGATAAATGCCATGAAATTACGTGGTTGGTTATAGGTTTAGTAATATAATTTTCATTAGTTTTAGAAAATCATATATTCTATATTTTTTATAACATAAAATGAAAAACATATCTTTTTTTTTGTTTTTAATGAACAAAAATACAATTCCTACTTACTAAAAGAATATATTATTAAAAATAATTTAATTTTAAATAGGATATTAAATTTTAAATAATCATAATACAAATAATTTAGAGTTTAGAACTATGATAATCAACCCATATGAGAGTGCTAAAAAAAAAATTGATATAGCAGCAGAATTAATTAATTTACACCCGAATACTTTGGAATATCTAAAAAAAACGGAAAGAGCGCTCATTGTCTCTGTCCCATTAATAAAGGATGATGGTTCTCTCGAAATTTTTGAAGGATACAGAGTTCATCATTCTACTTTAAGAGGTCCAGGAAAAGGAGGTGTAAGATATTCTCCTTTTGTGACTCTTGACGAGATGAAAGCTTTAGCCCTCTTGATGACATTTAAGACGGCTTTGTTAGGGTTACCTCTTGGCGGTTCTAAAGGTGGTATAAGAGTCGATACTAAGAAGTTATCGGACAGAGAATTAGAGGTTTTAACA
>JAGXNQ010000096.1 GCA_019894955.1 Promethearchaeota archaeon
CATACAATCTTTATTTATCTAATATCATGGTTAATATAGATCCAGAAAAACTTAGAGACATTCCCGGATGGAAAGGAGCACCAATCCATATATGCATGGATGCTGATTATCGTGGATTGACTTTCTGTTGTAAGCCAGGATATTCATTGACATTTGGATTTAAATGTAAGAGGGATGAAATTCTAGAGGAGATTGATCTCACTCCTGAAGAATTCATTCGAGTTAAGGAAGGATTTTCTAAAGAAAATAACTGGGATTCTGATATTGTTTGCTTTGGTTCAATTTCATACTGCTGCATGCGTCGTGGAGGTTGCCCAAGAAGAGATCAAGCGCTCTTCGAAAGATACCCAAATAAAACTAAGGAAGAGATAATGGAAATATACTATAAAAAGAAACGAGAATTAGCGATTATAATATTAAAAGCAATTAATAGTCCTGAAGGTAGGGATAAAGTGAAGCCTTACATCGATCTTTTAGAAAGTGAAAATGAATTATAGGAGTTAATGGAACAATGATCGTTTCTCTCACTCATGAACATGATCTTGATGGATTAGGGTCCCAAGCGATAATTAAACGTTATTTCGATTTGAAAGATAAGGATAAAGCGTCAAGTTTAACGCTATTATATGCCCAATATATTGATTTTAGTGATAAAATAAAATTTATATTGAATTCTGATGAGCTTCCAAATGAATTGATCATTTCAGATATAGGTTTCAATGAAAGTTTTCTAGAAATATTTCCACTTATTAAAAAAGCATTTGCATGCGGATGTCGAATTTCTTGGTTTGATCATCACATTGTCAATCCCGATGTTAAAGAACAAATTAAATCGATGACAACACTTTATGTAAACAACGAAAAGAAATGTGCTACTGAAATCATTCAAAATCACTTCTTACCAAGTGATAATATTGCTATCCGCATAGCAGAGTTAGCCCATGATTCTGATTTTAAACCAATAAAAATCAAGCTCGCTAAAAATCTTCAATCCATAATTGGATTTAATAGAGGGGAAGAAAAACTACAAGAAAGACGGTATATCGTTGATTTACTCTCTAAAGGAAAGTTCACTCATCAATGGTTTGATTCTCAATTAAAGAATATAAAAGATTGGATTGATGAACAATCAAATTTAGCTTTAGAAACAGCTAAAAAATATCAACTGGATAAAAAAAAAGAATTTGTAATTTCCTATTCGAAAATTGGGGGAGGAAAAATAAATGATATTTTACGGGAAAAATACCCAGACTTGTTTGCTTATATAGGAATTGATATACGTTATGGTGAAATCATAATCCATAGTGATAATATTAATTGTCGTAATTTTGCATTGACTTTTGGTGGTGGTGGTCATGAAGAAAGAGCAGGCTTTAAATATAGACAAATTTTTTCACAAGATGGGATATTTGATATTCAGTTTATTCAAGATATGAAACAAGAGTTAATTAATCAATCAAGCAGATAATATCAAGATATAGTTCTAAATGTTATGGACATATGCTATTTTTTTCGTGAAATTGGCGTTTCACGAATACTTAGAAAAAAAAAAGAAAATGAAAATTTAAGATCTAATTTTTCCACATTTTTGTGTAAATCAATGGTAAAAAATACACTGTAATAAACGCTACTAAAGCATATCGAATAAATCTATAAAATGCTGAATCAAAAACTCCCTTAAGAGCCTCTAGAGCAAAGTATACTATAAATACGATTGCTAATCCTATGATTAATGCAATCACTTTCTGTTTTCCGCTTAATTTAGAAGGTTCATATTGGATTTTCTCGTTTTCTAATAGGTACCCGATTCCAAAACCCAAGATGGCGCCCCCAACCATGGCAAAATTTCCAGTATCGGTTAATGCTGGAGGATCAGGAAGGAGGACAGTCCCAGAATAGGGAAAAAGCAAAGCTCCTAATAAAAATAGAGCTATTGATATTACAACAATGAGGATAATCTTCACATTCATGGATAATGCATTGAATTTCTCTGTTATTGGTGGTTCGAGGTAGATAAAAAGTAACAATAGAACAAATCCAAAGAAATATCCGCCCACTACGTCTTGTAGATCATGAACTCCTATAATCATCCTTGAAATACTTACAAGGAACATTATCACAGCCATAATTATTGGAACAACTAGTGGTTTTGGTTTATCTTTAAACTCGTATGCAATATAGCCCCACGTTCCTACTGCAGATGAAGTATGACCAGAAGGAAATCCATAGGATGTTTCTACTAATCCTCCAGGGTTATCTACTGTAATTTCATCAGCATCAACGTTTGAACCAGGTCGGGGATCCTTGAAGAGATTTTTTAGAAATTCATTCACATAAGAAACTAGTAACAAAACGAGAAGAAGATTTTTTGCATACTTCTTATCATAAACTATGAAAAGAATGGCGATAATAACAATGAATACAATCGGTTCTCCGAGATATGTTATATATTTAAAAATGCTCCTCATCGTGGATGACGTGCTAAAGAACGCTTCATTAAATCCCGTCATTAGTAGTATTAATCCAACAAGTAATATTACGGCAAATATGGCAAGATTAATGATTAAACCCTTTTTACTAATACCAACTTTATTTTCTGACATTTATATATCACATAATACAAAGTTATGTAAAAATATTTGATTTTCGAAGTATAAAAACTTTATTACTAAAGAATGGGGTTAAATGTACAATATTGGTAGTATATTTTAGAAAAATAGTGGTAAATAATAAAAAGCCATAATTTAGTCTACTTCAATCTTATTTTGTTTCTCGTCATATTTTTTTTTTTTCAGTTTAATTTCAAGAATTCCATTCACATATCGAGCTTTAGCATAATCGGAGTTAATTGCTGTGGGTAAATCGATTTCTTTATAATAAGACCTATTTACAGATTGGGGTTTAGTAGATATTGTTAAACTATAGTTGGTTGCTTTAATTTCAATATCTTCCTTATTTACTCCAGGCATTTCTGCAATAATGATGATCTGCCCTTCCACCTCGGAAACTTCTACTAATGGTTCCATAGTATCTTTTGTTTTTGGAGGTATTGGTTTTTCTCTTCTAGCTCCTTTAGTTGGCTTACCAAAAGGTTGCATTACTGGTTTACCATCGCGATCGAACCCAAATTTAAAAAAAGCAGAATGTGTTGCATTTTTAGTAAATTCTTTGAAAATATCCTCTGGAGACATATCTTGGTATTCTTCGGGTATGTTACGGAGTACTTGTTTGAAAATCTTTTTAAATTCATCTGAGTCAAACATTTTAGATAGATCAAAATTATTGAATAAATTATTTGGATCTTTGAAGATATTTGAATCTTTGAACCATTTGATAATATTTAATGGGTCGTCTTCATCTTCTTCATCATCTTCTTCGTAATCATCTCTATTAGACATGATAAACTCTCCCGTAATATGATTTCAATAAATTTTTAAATGTAAATTTAAATATAAATACATAAAGCTAAAAATATTATAGCTTATATTCTAGAAAAAATTGTTTAGTTTAATAAATTTATTCCAATTAAACTTTAAATTATACAAAATTAAAAAAAATAAAGGAGATTAATGTGTATAGTGAATTGTCAGACGATGATAAAGAGATGTATCTCGATGTCTTGCGTGAAGCCCCAATGCTACCCTTTTCTAATTTTGTCTCACGTGGAGATATTCCAGACAGAATCGATATAGCTCGCCCAAGAAGTTATTTTGATAGAGAAGTTTATAGATTGGTTCGTCAAACTTCTCGAGATAGATCTTCTCGTTTGATCCCAATATTAGGTTCGGCGGGTACCGGAAAAACTCATACTTATCATTCCTTTAAAGATATGGAAAGAGAAAATAGAAAGAAATTGGAGCAATCTTCAGAAGATCAAGAGATCGAAGTTACTCAAATAGAACCCGCGGATTGGACAATAATTTATGTCCCTAGCCCACCAGCAAGCATTAGAGTTCTCCTTCACGTTTATACATGCATTATTGAAGATGTTGGACCAGAAATACTTGATATTGTTTCAAAACGCCTCGTTTTTGAAAAATGGGGAGGAAAAAAAGCTGGAATCTTTCAAAAGCCAAAAATTGACGAAGTTATTCAAAAAGGAATTAGAGAATTCCCTGGTGTGTTCGCAGATTGTGTGAAAGCATTAGTAACATATCAATTGGATAAAAATAAGAAACCTTTGGCTGAACGATGGCTATTAGGGGAAGATCTTGATCCCGAAGAGTTAAGCGAACTGGGGATAAATAGTGTAGTGGAAGAAGATGACGTTTGTCTCGCCATGATTAAAATTATTACTGAAAATCTTGATAGAGTGCTTATTCTCTATTTTGATGAACTAGAATCTCCTTATAGAATGCATGGAGAGGTTGCTGAAAGAAAGTTCCTTGAAATTCTTAAAAGATTATATAATGAGGTAAAAGGTTTAGTTATCATTATTGCTGTATTGAAAGAAATTTGGCCACGGATATTAGAAATTGCCGATCAACCACTTCGTTCAAGAATGGAACCGGAACAAGAATTAAAACCATTTAGTTTGAACGATTTGAAAATATTCTATTCACGATCCATGGAAACTTTCTGGGACGATAATAATCTTAATCCTCCTTTATATCCATTATTTCCTTTAAATGAAAATTTGATTGAAATGATTTTTGAAAAAACAAAAGGAAATCCACGTAATTCGATTAAATTATGTCGGAGATTTATCGATAAAGTCGTATTAGAAGAAATGAGTGTTGAAGAACTCATGAAAATAGGAGTAGATATCGTAGCGAACGCGAAACCACCCCAACAAGATGAAGAAGAAATTATTGATTTTTCAAAACCACGAGAGGTCATCAAAAAAACAATAGAAGAAATTTTAGCAGAGGAAGAATATGTTATCGATGTTAACCCATCTTCAGTAGCAGGTGCAGCATTGAAAAGTGTGATCAAAATTGGGGAAGAGAAAAAGAAAAAATTCAATACTCAAATGGAATTTAAATTCATGCTTGGTAAACGGAGTCAAACTCTGGCAGCTTTAGTTGAAGCAGAAGGGAAAAAATGGGGTTTAGAAATACCATCCATTAAAACATTTGATCGAAGTGCAGGCGTAGCGGGATATTATGCAGCAAAACGATTAAAAGATGCTATTGATGAAAAAGCAATTGATAAAGCAATTTTAATTGTCCCTAAAGGGAGTAGTGGTGCTAAATTTGATATGATAATAAATAATAATTCTGAGATTCATAAAGTCGAATTAGATAATGAATCTGGAGAACAACTAATTGCGAGTGCACTTAAATACCCCACTGAACAAGGGTGGGAGATTGCAAAAATCATATTCCCTGATATTGGAGATTATGTTCCCCCTCCTGTTGAAGAATCAACTGAGGATCAGTACAACCAATAAAAAAAAATCTAACAGAATCAAATAGATTCAAAATTTTCCTTAATCTTTTTATCTAAATTAAATAATTCTTTTGCTAACTTATCTGCGCGAGTAGAATTTGAGTAGAGATCTAACAATTTTGTTATCAGCTCATTATCTTCAAAGGCGCTTGATATTTCAACCAATCTATTAATAGGTTTAATCATTTCATGATAGAGATGTAATTGATTAGTTTGTAATTCAGTAATAGCCTTTTCAACCTCACTAATAATTCGTTCTCGTTCTTTAGATAAATCTGGGAATGTTCCGACTACTTCTGCTTTATGCATCAGAAACGAGACAATTTCAAATTCTTGAATTATCTCTGCGAGTTCAGCCGCTTTTAAGTAGCTTTTTTTGGCTTTCTTATATAATTTGTCCTCGAGTGATTGTTCAGCTATTTTGATTTCTTCTGCAAGTTTATCAGGTATATCTTCTCCTAAATTAATCAATTCTCTCGCTTCTGGTATTTTTCCGTTATCCAACATTTCTTTTGTTTTTTCATTTATTGTTTCAATGATAATTTTGGGTTCCTTTAATTTATCCATTAAGGTTAGGATGGAATTTAGAGCATCTTTTAGAACGGAATCCATCATTTTATTATCTTTGGAATAATTTTTTACAACTCTTTCTTGAATAGTTTCAAAGGCACTTTTAATAGAGATTACATTTTCATCTTCTTTTAGGGCAAACCCTAAATATAAATTCTTTTTTTCTAATGATTCTCCTCTAATAACTCCAGAGTAATATCTTACATTATTTTTCTGAGTAGAAGCCTCATTAAACTCTTTTGTTACGTGTTTTTCTGTAAAATCTTTTAAAACTTCAGGAGGAATTTTTTGCTGAGATAAATTATATTCAGCTAACATATTGGGACCAAATGATTCATCAATTTCATAAAGAAAAATTGCTTGTGGAGACATATTATCAAATCCAATGCTATAAAATTAAACTATTTTATTCAATTATTATAAGTTAATAACGGTTTCATTTTAAATATTTATTTGTGTTGTAAATTATAGTTAATTAGCTTTCTTCTTTCTTTTCTGTAACATTCGCTTCATAAGGGCATATTTAGGGTAATATTTTTCAAATACAATATCAATCTCATCAAGTGGAAGATCAGCATGCACTCCCCGATCCAAGACATATTCTCCATATTTATTCCCTTCATTATCAAATTTGGGAAATACACCATCATTTTCCCCATCGAACTCTACCATTGGAATGAACCCCGCTTTAATGGCAGTATCAGGATCAAAAGAAGGAGTTAATTTTATCCATTTATTATTTAAATATAATTCACTATATCCATGATAGTACATGATATTTGTCTCCATAAAATCAATGACTTTTTGTGAAATTTTATGATTTATTAAATCCACGAGATGAATTCGGGCAGGAATATCTACAGCCCGGGCAAATGTAGACAAAAGCACTGATTTAGAAACACAAAAACCGTGTTTACGGTTCAATGTTTCACTTGCCATGAAATTGGTTTTATCAAATGGTATATAGGTTTTCATGTTATATCTAATCTCGTTTCTCACCCAATAAAATATAGATGAGGCTTTTTCAGCATTCGTTTTCGAACTTTGAGTTATTTCGATAGCTTTTTCTTTTACTATCTCTTTATCAAAATCAAAAAGTTCGCTTGCTTGTAGATAAGGTTTCATATCTTCCATATGGATTCAAAATAATAATCACTTTAGAAGATTATTAAATTAATGCAGAATCTCCATTCTGAAGGAATTACTTATTAATAAAAAAGAAAACATATATTGATTATGAAAGCATTAATAACGTATTTTACAATGGGTGGTAGAACGAAAAAAACAGCAGAAGCCATTGCAAGTGTTCTAAAAAATTATGACATTAGCTATTTTCCAATGGAACTAAAGGGGAAATTTATTGAAAAAATAAAACAATTAGATAAATTTGAGAATAATGATTTTTCAGCAATAGAAACTGGACTAGACACCCTCGATGCCGCAATTTATGATTTAATTATTATTGGTATGCCAACTTATGGAGATAAACCCCCTAAAACTTTTGATGAAATTGTAAAAAGAATGAAAAATTTTAATGGAAAAAGAGTAGTTGTTTTCAATACGGCTCGTTTTACGGGTAAAAAATCACTTGATTACATGAAAACAAAAGTTGAAGAAGAAAGCGCTCAAGTTATCGATCAAGCTAGATTCAGGAAATTATTATGGATCGGAGTAAAGAATGCGATTAAATTCGGCGAACAAATCAATGAGAAATAGAAATAAAGAGTAAATCTATAAATTATGCAATTAAAAGTAGGATTAATAGGGGCAGGGAGTTTTGGATATTATCATTTATCAGGTTATAAAAAAAATGTTAATTGTGATATAATTGCCGTTGCCTCCCGATCAGAACAAAGTGCTAAAAAAGCAGCAGAAAAATTCGAAATTCCAAATGTTTATTGGGGAGATTCTTGGAAACAAATGTTAGAAGAACAGAATTTAGATATAGTTTCAATCTGCTCACCGAATTATTTACACGCACCAATGACTATATTGGCTTTAAAAAATAACTGTAATGTTATTTGTGAAAAACCAATTGCAATCAATAAAAATGAATTAGAAATCATAGAAAATACACTTAATGAAACTGGATTGATTTATTTCGCGTCATTTAATAAAAGGTACATGCCTGTTATCCCTTATATCAAAAAGATAATAGAAAATAAAGTACTTGGAGACATAAATTTAGTTCGATATTTTTTTGGGCATCATGGGCCTTATACTTCATGGCACGCATCTTCGGAGCAAATATGGTTTTTTGATAAGAAAATGGCAGGTGGAGGTGTTTTACTGGATTTAGGTGTCCATTGTATAGATTTACTTCGATATCTTATAGGAGAGTTTACTGAAGTAGGAGGTTATAATTATAGTAATAATTGCAAAAAGATCGAGGATGAAGATAATTGCAACGTAATTTTTAAATTTAAAAATGGGGCTCTTGGGAATATTACAGTCTCATGGTGTTCTGAACCATCAGAAATTTTAGAACTAATTGGAACAGAAGGCACTTTAAAAATAGATCTGCAATCCATCACGCCTTTCACATATCAACCTGAAAAATTAGGACGAAATCTATATCTTAAAGAAGCTCTGGAAGCGAACCATAATACAAATATAATTCCACAACATAAATTAATTGATCATTTTGTGAGTTGTGTAGTAAGTAAAAAACAAGAAAATCCTAATTTTTATGACGGAAAAAGAGCCGTAGAATTTGTGTTGGAATCATATAAAATGAAGTTATAAATTTCTATCATATTAATATATTAAAATTAAATAAAGAAATCTAAATGCATTTCCAGGAATCAGCAATTAATTGATACTCAAAAAATTCATCATGAATTTTATATCTGGGATCATTTCCTTTATTTCCAACCTTAATAAGTTCTCCTGTTAATTCAATATTAGTTTTACAAGTGATTTCTTGCTTGCTATAGACAACAATTTGAAAAGTCTCATTTACATCAATATATTTCATATATGGATGCTCGCCAGTTTTTATTGTAAAATGCTGCCACATGATGTCAGAAATCTTGCCTTGAAATTTTACTTTCTTACCGACATTTCGTTCGAAATCACTTCTTTTAGTCAACATAATTCTTATTTCCCAAAGCTATATACTTAGGAATATTAATACGTTGAGATATTTAAAATTGTAAAAAAAAGGAAAATTAATTCATAATCTAGAGGAGATAAAATCGATAAGATCGATAACTTGAATTTTTTCTTGTATCTCAGCATCCATTTGTTCATAAGCATCTCTTAGATTTCCTATACAGAAAGGACAGCTCGTTGTTAAAATTTCAGCTCCAGATTCAATGGCTTCCATTACTCTTTCCTTAGAAATGTCTATTGCTAATTCAGGGTATTGGCTCTTAACCCCTCCGCCTGCACCACAACACCATGCATTATTTCGATTTCGTTTCATCTCGATTAGTTTGATTCCAGGAAGTTTTGAAATAACATCTCGGGGAATATCATACAAATTCATGTGTCGTCCTAAATGACAAGGATCATGATATGTAACAAGTAATTCTTCACCTTCTGTTAGTTTAAAGGGAATTTCGCCTTTTAATAACATTTGATTTAAAATTTCAGTAACGTGCTTTACCTCAAATGGCAATTCTTCTCCCATCATTTCTGGATAATCCTTTTTTATGGTTCGATAACATCCTGCACATGCAGTAAATAGAGTTTTCACATCCATATTCTTAATATTTTCTACATTATGGCTCATTAGATCCATTACAGATTGCTCATCTCCTAATCTCAGAGCGATTGATCCACAACACCAATCATCCTTAAACAATGCAATATCTTTTCCCGCGGCTTCAAATATTTTCATCATGTTTCTTAATGTATCTGCTTGCCGTAAAGGCATCGTACAACCTGCGAATAAACCTAATTCCCCTTTATCTTTTATATTAGACAGTCCTTCTGCCCATAAATACTTGTTCTCCTTTGCTTCACCATACGGATTTTTCATTTTATTATCTAGCATATAGTCTCTTAATGCAGCATGGCGATCCAGAGGAGCAAATCCTGCTTCAACTAGATCTTTTCTCAACGCTTCCCAAACACGCACGTGATCTATCCATTTGCTCGTTGGTAGGATAATGTTCTCATTTTGGCTCATGTGACAAACTTCTGTACAATTTCCACATTCGGAGCATTGATACACGAATTCAGCTAACTCCTTGCTTAA
>JAGXNQ010000097.1:0-9592 GCA_019894955.1 Promethearchaeota archaeon
ATCCCTAGTTGTTTGTATAATAATCCTGGAATATCCCATAATATACACACCAACTAACAGACGAAATAAATATTCTGGTTTAGTATCTTTCTCTATATCAATTATTTTTTCTTTGATATATTCTTGAGAGTTTGCATGGGGTGTTATCATCAAATTACCATTTGGTTGTGAAAGGATACTTAAACTATCACCTTTTTTAATGTTATGTTCATTAATCCATTCTTTTGGTAAGGAAATGATGTAACTACTACCTCCAGTTTGCTGAACTTTTCTATTTTCAATATGGATTGACATGATTAAAATGTTTTTTTTAATTAATTATAAAATTATATATATGATATATAGATCAGGTTGATAAAAAGTTTATATATATAGATTATATACACCATTATTTCGAAGTCATTTAGGAGAATTTGAACTATTTTTTGATGATGGTTATCACAATGATATTATCGAAATATAATAATTTAATAAAGAACACTTTTATTAGATGGTTAAAAATTATTCAGTTTTTTTTTTTTTGAATTTTAAAGTTGGTGTTATTTAATTGAACGATTCAAATCGCTATAAATTGTGTATTTTTGGAGATGGTGGGGTTGGTAAAACGACTTTCACGCACCGATTTCTAAATAGGGTTTTTGATGAAGATTTAAAAATGACTGTCGGTGCAGATTTTAGTGTAAAAGACGTGCAAGTTGATGATAAAACAGTAAATCTTCAAATCTGGGATTTTGCTGGTGAAGAGAGATTTAAAGTGCTCTTTCCAAGCTTTGTTAAGAATGCTCAAGGGGGAATATTTATGTGTGATCTAACCAGACGCTTTAGCATTAAAGGAATAGATGATTGGCTTTCATTTTTTCTTAAGGAAATGAAACATTCAAATATTCAAATCCCGATTATTATGGTAGGAAGCAAGTTAGATTTGGAAGAAAAACGTTCTATAACTACTGATGATGGTATTGAACTCGCTAAATCTCGCAATTTACAAGGGTATTTTGAATGTTCATCTAAAACTGGAGAGAATGTTGATAATATTTTTGAGACAGTATCTAGATTAATGTTACAAATAAAAAATATTCTCTAAATCTTATTTCATTCCTTAATTGTTAAATCTTGATAATTAGATTAGTTATAATCTATAAAAACAACTTATTTTATCCTTAATTCATTTTAATTTATGAGAATTAACCATAAAATCATGTCAGCAAAATTGAAAGATTCTAAAATATCAGAATTTTCTACAGGTAAAGATCCATTTGCTAAAGCTAGGAAAAAAGGTTCTAGTAGATGGATATTGGCTCATATTCTTCACGGTTCAAATAAGTGGTTTATAACAATTATATTTTTTACAATAATACTTTCTGCTAATTTATCCTCTATTACATATATTATTATAGGGGAAACGATCTCAGCTCTTTTGAATGGAATGACGGTTATATTAGGAAATTATATTATACTTTTATTTATATTAGGGATAACTGGTCCTTTAATGAGAATTGGAAGTAGAATGTTAATAGAAATTTTAGCACAAAGGTTAGAAAGGGATGCGCGAAGAGAGTTCTTCTCAAATCTATTGGGAAAAAGTCAATCTTTTCACGACCAAATGAAAATTGGAGAATTAATGGCTAGAGTAACTGATGATGTAAGGATGTTGAATTTCCTAATCAGCCCTGCGCTCTCATTAGTAGTAGAATCTTTTACATATTTATTTATTCCAATTTTTTACATTATTTTGTATTATCCTATTCAGTTAATTATTGAACCAATATTTTTTTCAATTTCATTTCTTATTTTATTGAGGTCTTATTCAAAGAAAATTGGGCCAATAACAGGTCGTTTAAGGGAAAATTTTGGATTGATGACTGCTACTTTAAGTGAGACATTATCGGGTATAGAAGTAGTAAAAGCTACAGTTCAAGAAGAAAAAGAGATGAAAAAGTATCTTACAAACGCTAAAAACTATAAAAAAGCGTTTATCGAACGGGGTAAGTTACAAGCAAAGTATCTTCCGATTTTAGTTTTGGCATTAGTCATAACTGCAGGTTTTGCGCATAGTATTGTGTTATATAATTACGGTCTAATAAACATTGGTCAAATTATTGCTTTTTTAGGAATTTTGGGATTGTTACGTTTTCCCACAAACATTTCCATGTTTGTTTTTTCTATCTTTCGTTTAGCTGGATCAAGTGCAGTCAGACTCCTTGAGTTGATGAATAAAAAGACCGAGATTGATGAAAATAAAGAAGGCAAAGAAAAAGTTTTCAAGGGAATCATAAAATTTGATAAAGTAGAATTTAATTACCCGAATAGTAAAAATCCGGTGTTAAAAAATATTTCCTTTGAGATTCAGTCTGGGCAAACAGTTGCGATAGTCGGAACAACTGGTTCTGGAAAAACTACGTTAACAAAATTAATCTCACGACTCTATGATGTTTCTAGTGGGAGAATTTTAATTGATGGAAGAGATATTCGGGAATACTCTTTACAGTCTTTACGGGATCAAATTTCATATATTGAACAAGATGTATTCTTATTCTCTACAACTATATTTGATAATATATCTTTTGGGAGAGTAAGTTCATTGGAAGAAGTGATTAAAGTAGCTGAACAAGCACAAGCTCATGACTTTATCAGTGAGTTACCTGATGAATATCAGTCGAAGGTAGGAGAAAGAGGAGTTCAGCTTAGTGGAGGAGAAAGACAAAGAATTGCCATAGCTCGAGCCTTTTTATCTGATCCAAGGATTCTTATTTTAGATGACTCAACTTCCGCTATTGACTCTAACACAGAGGACAAAATTCAGTTTGCAATTAAAAATATATTGAAAAATCGTACTACAATGTTAATTACACACCGATTATCACAAATTAGATGGGCTGATTTAATTTTAGTTTTAAAAAATGGTGAAATAGTCGCTAAAGGAAATCATGAGGAATTATTAAAGACATCTGAAGAATATCGCAAAATTTTCGTGAAGAAGTTCGATATAGAAGAAGATCAATTGCTTAAGGGGGTGAGAGAATAGTTTGTGGGTAGGTCTTGAAGCAGAAGAATATGATCGAAAATATCAAGATAAAGTATTAGTAAAACGTATTATCTCTTATTTCTCGCCTTACAAAAAAGCGATGTTATTGGTTATTATCTTCCTTACAATTTCTTCACTCACAATGGCATTTCAACCGATATTAACCTCCCTGATAATTACTAATTTGGAAACAACTCCAGAGCCCTTATACGTAATATTTTTAATTGTGATTATCTTCATTTTTAATATTTTAGGTTGGATAATTAATTATGTAAGACAAATATACTCATCTCGAGTAATTGGAAGTGTAGTGCTAGATATAAGAAAAGACGCTCACAAATCAGTTGTTAATCACGATTTGTCTTTCTTTGATAAAAATCCCTTAGGAAAAATAGTCTCAAGAATTAATACAGACTCAAGAGACTTCGGAGAAACTGTTGAAATGTCAATTGAGGTAGTTTCTTCAGTTGTAGTTCTAATATTATTAATAACAGTTATGTTTACAGTGGATGTGGTATTAACTTTCGTTCTCCTAATATCACTTCCTTTATTTTTTATAGCAGCATTGTCGTTTAGGAAATTTGCGAGAAAAATGACTCTTCAAGGACAACGTGCGTTAGCCTCAGTAAATGCATATACAAAAGAAAGTTTTTCTGGTATCCAAATTGCTAAAACCTTTAGACGAGAAAAAAAAGTTTATGATGACTTCCTTGCTGTGAATAACCAGTCTTATAGGGTGAATTTAAAACGCGCGTTCTTATTAAACGCTATCTATCCTACTCTTGGTTTAATTCAGGGTGTTGTAACGATGCTATTGATTTTAATAGGAAGTAGCTTTGTAATTGATGGGTTTGTCGGAGTAGGAGAATTAGTTCTTTTCATCCAAAGTATAAATCTATTATTTTTTCCATTACTTATCATAGCATCTTTTTGGCCCATGTTTCAAACTGGAATGGCAGCTTCGGAAAGAATCTTCGCTTTAATAGATACTTTACCCGCTGTCGTTCAGAAAAATAACATTGTACCTTCAAAATTAAAGGGAGAAATCGAATTTAAAAATTTAAATTTTCAATATGATAAGAGTAAAAAAGTATTCGATAATTTTTCACTTAAAGTTAATCCAGGAGAATCTATAGCTCTTGTAGGTCATACAGGAGCAGGAAAATCAAGTATAGCTAAATTAATTGCTAGATTCTATGAATTTCAAGGTGGTGATATATTAGTTGATGGAAAAAGCATAAAAGAATACGATCTTACGGAGTATAGAAAACATATAGGTATAATTCCTCAAACTCCATTTTTATGGGCGGATACAGTTGAAAATAATATCAAATATGGTTTTGAAAATGCTTCAGAGGAGGATGTAATGAATGCTTTGGAAATTAGTGGTGGATCTGAGTGGATTAAAAGCCTTCCTGATGGGTTAAAAACAAATATTCGCGAAAGAGGGTCTCTTCTTTCGATGGGACAGCGACAATTAGTTGTTTTTGCTCGTGTATTGTTAGAGGACCCATCAATTCTTATTTTAGACGAAGCAACGGCTTCGGTGGACCCATTTACTGAAACCAAAATTCAAGAAGCCTTAGAAAAGACTATTGAAGATCGTACTTCAATTATTATTGCTCATCGCTTATGGACTGTAAGACATGTTGACAGAATTGTTGTTCTTGATCATGGTAAAATTGTAGAAGAAGGAAATCATGATGAGCTGATGAAACGTAAAGGTACTTACGCTAACCTTTATAATACATATTTTAGACACCAATCTCTTCAATATATTGAGGATATGGGAAAATCTAACGAGTAGTATCTATTATTTGAAATTCCTATTATTGGTACAATCTAAGGCTAGTATTCATGTTCTTGCATTAGTAATTGAGTGGTTAATCAAGGTAAAGTTTAATAAAGACCTAAGTTGATTTCTTTTTATGAAGTTCAAATTTTGTAAGAAAAATGCTGTTTTTTTACAGATCATCGGCTCTGTTTTTTACATAATACTCATATTTTCAGCAATGATATTTTATACCGGGGGCACTCAGGATAATCCAAGTATTCCAGGTTATTCTTTTTGGGCTAACACTTTGAGTGATTCTGGTAGAACAATTGCTTACTCGGGCGTACCAAATATAATTTCCATGGTGATATTTTCAGCTGCTTTAATTATTTATGCTATTTTATTCATCCCATTTTATTTGAAGATCTCTGATTTGTTTAAAGAAAGCAAATCTGAGAAAAATTTCAGTAAAATTGGGACGATATTAGGAATCGTCAGTTCAATCACTTTTATTGGAATCGCCTTCACACCTGCTGATATTTTAATTGGACCCCACATGCTATTTGTTTATATTGGATACGCCTCAATATTTTTCAATGCAATTTGTTATTCTATAGCCATGTACATGAATAAGGACTTCCCAAAAATATATGCTATCATATTAATTGTCTTTGGTCTATTGTATTTTATTACATTGCTGATGGGTTTAATTGGATTAGCATCCGATCGCAACTTGATGGTGATTGGTCAAAAAATTGGAAGATTTGCTTCGTTGGGAACTTTCTTTATCTTAGCATATGGAATATGGAAATTCGAAAAATCTTAAATCTAAAATTATCTTTCTTATTTTTTCTTATATAACAATTATCGCAAATATAAAATTATGAATCGTACCAAATATGATTATATCTTACCCACTTTAATGGGAACCTATAGAGTAATTGACCAAATGATTTAAATATGTGAGTTTAATCTTTCTTTATATTAAGTCTGTTTAAAATACAATTCTACAAAATCAAGATTAAACAAGATGCAAGCTATGATATTGTTAATTCCAATGAACATGTCTTAAAAACCAAAAAATTAAATTATCTTTAGATCTTTATTATTCTCATGAATGAAGATCTACACCTTCAATCTCTAAGATTTGAATCCCTTGATGCAAAAAATCTCAAGAGTGTTTATGACATGTGTGAAGCTAATGTTGACTTTGTTTCTCATTCCCTCAAAACGTTTGAAAATGCAACTTTAAATAGTAAATATATTATCCCTGAGTTTAACATGGTAGCTTTTAATGAAAATAATGACATCATCGCATTTTTCATGATTGTAATAAAGAAACCATACGTTTTTAATAAATGGAGGAATACAGCCACTTTAAAGTTTTTTGTTGTCAGTAAAAAATGGCGACTCAAAGGGATTGGGTCCCACATATATAATAAATTGGTAGAACGAGTTAAAAATTCAAGACATAACTGCTACCGAATGAAATTTGATGTTTTGTTCGCCGCACCTGATTATTGGTATCCTGGGTTAGATCTTAGGCATACAGAAGCCTTTTTTTTCCTAAAAAAGCATGGATTCAAGAGAAAACATGAAAGAATTAATTTATGCGTGGATTTGGACCAGATTAAAAATAATGAACCTCCTTCGGAATTTAATGGCTACAAAATTAGTAGGATTATTGATGACGACAAAAATGAATTAGTTCCCCTTTCATTCATGCCTAAAATATATCAGAAGTGGGTATGGCCAAAAGAAGTCGCTTCCTCATTTCAAAATGAACCTAAATCGACATTTATCGCCCGAGATGCAAAAAATGATAAAATTATGGGATTTGCCACTCATTCAGTAGGATTTCCTGGAGCCTTTGGTCCAACAGGAGTTAATAAGAAAATTAGAGGATTAGGTCTAGGAACAATTCTACTTAATTGGTGCTTATGGGATATCAAACAAATGGGCATAAAACAATGCATTATAAGATATGTGAGAGAGAATACAGCTAACTTCTATTTGAAAAGTGTAGGCGCTAAGATCTGTGAGATTTATTGGAATATTGAACGAAGAATTTAAGAAATATTTACTATATTTACAAGAAATTATAAAAAAAAGAAAATTAAATGAAAGATTATGAAAAGTTTTAATTTTAATCAACCAACTCAGTTACATTTTGGTTGGGGTCGTCTGAATGAAACAGGTAGAATAATTTCGCGGGTTGGCAAAAAATGTTTGTTAATAACCGAGAAACCTATCCCATTAATGAAATCTTTATTTGAAAAAGTAAAAGACGTTTGCACTGAAGCAGGAATGGAAGTAATTCATTTTGATGGTGTAGTTGCAAGCGCTTCTACCGATTGTATAAACGCTGGATCTAAAATGGCAGCAGATAACGACGTCGATGTAGTTTTAGGTGTGGGCGGGGGATCAACTATTGATACTGCTAAAGGAATAGCAATTGGAGCTACCCATGAGGGTGATATTTGGCAATATAGATTAGGAGGAGAACAACGAGTAAATAGAAAGAAAATATTACCAATTGTCGCAATTCCTACTACGGCTGGTACCGGAGCTGAAGTTACTAATATGAGCGTTATAAAGAATGAATCACTGAAAAAAAAATCGGCGCTTGCAGCTTGGGAAATCTGTCCTAAAGTAGCAATTATCGATCCTGAAGTGACTATTACTATGCCTTCACATTTAACAGCTTCCACTGGCTTTGATATATTTACACACGCATTTGAATGCACTCTTAACCAAATTGTTCAGTCATATTATGTCAATCTTATTGCATATGATGCTATAAAACTCGTAATTAAATATCTTCCAATAGCCGTTAAAGACGGCTATAATAAAGAAGCTAGAGAAGCTCTTTCGTTTGCGGCAACACAAGGTGGTTTAGCTATCTGTAATTGTGGAACTGTATTAAGTCATGGTATAGATATGGCGATTGGGGGTCATGCAAAAAACATCATGCATGGAGAAGCTCTAGCCTTGATGTATCCAGCAATTAATAAATGGACGTGGAAATACGCAATAAAGGAGTATGCAAGGATTGGAAGAATGCTTAACCCTTCACTTGAGACTAAATCTGATAAAGTAGCCGCGGAAAAAGCATGTAACGAAATGGATAATTTCCTGCAAAATATTGGAATGTATCTAAGCTTTGAAGAAAAAGGTGTTCCTGAATCAGAATTAGAAGCGATAGCAAATGATTCATTTATTACACCGAATTATAAATTTCATCCTATAGTCGCCACAAAAGAAGACGTTTTAGATTTGCTGAAAAAAAGCTATAGGAGATAACATATTTTTACACTTTACACTTTGATATTAATGCAGGAGCCCACTAAATCTTAAGAAATAAATAAAAAGAATAAATACCGCATAAATTCTATTATAACCGATTGATGTACCGATTTCTTTCCCAATCACTTACAACAACGCGATATTTATCATTTTCTTCAAGTTTAGCATAATAGAAATTCTTGAAAAATTGTTCTCCAAACACTTCTTTCATGAACTCTGAATTGTAAAATTCTACTAAAGCTTCACTCAAACTTCCTGGAAGTGAATTGATGTTTTCCTTGATCATGTCCTTAGTCGTGAGATGGTATACATTTCGATCAGTAGGTTCAGGTATTTTTAGATCATCTGTGATTAAACCATATAACCCTGTAGAAATCAATACAGCAAACTGGAGATAAGGATTTCCCGCAGGATCTGGGCATCTAATTTCACATCTTGCAGCGCTTGGTTTTCCATAAAAATCGGGAACTCGAATAAGAGGGGATCTATTTCTAAACCCCCAAGCAATATAGACGGGAGCTTCAAAACCCGGCACTAAACGTTTATATGAATTTGGCCAGCTACTTAACACGGCACACATTGCTTTTGCATGATGTAATTGTCCAGCAATCCACTTTTTCATTAATAAAGATATTTTTTGGTCATCAGATTCGTCATAAAATGCATTATTTCCCTCTTTCCAAAGACTCTGGTGAATATGCATCCCTGAACCATTAATTCCATCAAAAGGTTTAGGCATAAAGGTTGCCACGCATTCATTTTGAGCTGCAACAGTCTTAATTATGGTCTTGATTGTCAAGGTATTATCAGCCGAATTGACAGCTTCATCATATCTGAAATCCACTTCGTGCTGTCCATACGCAACTTCATGATGCAACGCTTCAATTTCAATCCCCATTGCGTCACAATACTCAGCAATTGTGTAGCGCATTTTTTCATTAATATCGTAAGGATCATAATCGAAATATCCTCGCATATCAGAGGGTTTGAATGCCGCTTTATGATCTTCTTGATCAAGGATAAAAAATTCCATTTCTGGCGCGCAATAAAATCTGTAACCAAAATCCTCAACTTTACTCATTGCTTTTTGCAATATATAACGGGGATCTCCCTCATATCGCTCTCCTCCTGGTGAGTAAATGTCACATATCGCACGAGCTACTTTATTATTATTTGTTCTCCAAGGAAGAAGATAAAACGTGCTAGGATCTGGTAAAGCGACCTTGTCTGATTCTTCAATAGCACCATAACCAGTTATGGAGCTTCCATCAAAGCTCTCGCCAATTTCGAAACAATCTTCCAATCTTTTCGCATTTATTTCAAAAGATTTTATAATACCATGGATATCGGTAAATTGGAGATAAATGAATTTAATGTCGCTCTCTTTTACCTTCTCTATTACCGCTTCACATAAATCCTTTCTCTTAGGATCATTTTTTGTAATCATGATATCACATTATTTTGATTTTTATAATTTAAAAAAGGAG
>JAGXNQ010000097.1:9602-10033 GCA_019894955.1 Promethearchaeota archaeon
CGAGAAAAAACTCAAAGATCATATAGTTTTATATAAATTTATTTATACTCTGATATAGTTTGAAGAGAAAAAATGCTATCGATTCATGTTTATATATATAAAATTATATATATGTAATAATAAAATTTTATGTTTGAAGTCTAACTATAATAGGTCGAAAATCTCTCTAGAGATTCTAGTCATAAATTTTATGAAGATTCCTTGGAGCTATCATCCTTGAAGGCTATTATTATTATTGGGTATTTTACATTATTGTAAAATATTAAATATTTAGTTCTATTATGTACTTTTATGTCAATTTTGAAAAATATTAAAATGGTGAAGAACATAAATAAAAGAAAATCAAATATAATTGTTATGATCCTTTCATTATGCATCTTTAGCGCATTAGCTAATTCCTTCTTAAATTTCAATAGAGATAAATCAAATAG
>JAGXNQ010000098.1 GCA_019894955.1 Promethearchaeota archaeon
TACAATATATTAGCTAGAAATTACTTGCTGATTAAATTAAAGGAAGAAAAGGGTTTAAAAGGCACCGAAATAATGGAAAATATGAAAAAGATTCGAATAAACTTAAACATTACTGATATAAAGGAATATCTAAATCAAATCGAAAAGGATGGATTCATTCAAAAACAAAAAAAGGGAAATTCTTATTTCTATAAATATATGAAAGAATTAAAATTAAGCAAGGAAGGAGAAGAAAAGTACAACACGCTTCTCCGACCGTTGGTAGATTGGCCAACTGGAATTTGGAGGAGCTTATATAACATTCGAGAATTAAATGTGACTGTTAGTAATCATGATGGGGAAAAAATGGAATCTTTAAATAAGATTTTAGAGACAGCAGCTACACAAGGATATGTTGCCTCTCATCTTGTGTTCGAGAAATTGATAAAATATTACAAAGAAACTAAATCATAATATTATCATCATTTGAAATCTTTAGTTTTCCTAATAGGGATATTAAATTCGCTCAAAATTTCTATCAAGTGTTGTTTTTCTTCTGAATTAGTTCCTTTCCAATCTATAACAAAAAAATCAATCTTTTCAACAGTGTTCCCAATCATTTGATCAATCATGGTCTTATCTAAATCTTTAATAAAATATTTTGGACATATGAATGAAAAAGCTATATTGTTTTCTTGTTCTAACCTACTGAAATTAGGAGCATAATGAGTTCCTCCAAACCCAAGACCAATTTTTTGATCTTCATTCTCATTATATTGAAGAAATCTCACAATAGTTTCGATGATGCTATTAGCAACTACCTTAGCTGCATTAACATTGGTCCATTCCTCTTCACTACTTCCTAGTTCAATAAAAATTAATGGTTTCTTTAAGACACTTGGACCATGATGGGTTACTTCAACATCAATCGCAAATTCCTCTAATTTTACTTTTTCGGAATTGAATAATAATGATAGAAATCCTGATTTACGAAGTAAAGCACTAGCATATGATAATTCACGAGGATTTCCACCATATTCTGCTTCTTTCCCCCAATTTCCAGTAGTATGAACTAATAATGCGGGTCGTGACGTTTGTGATCTATGTCGACTTGCTATAATTACATAATCAAAATTAATTTCAGTTTCAGCTAACTTAAGATCATTTAAATGAATTAAAGAAGTATTAGTAAGACCCAAGTATATTCTATTCCCTTCAATTCGCGAATTTCTTTCTTCCTGTTCATCAAATCTCGACAATTCATAAATAATATTATTATGCCACTTAGAATCAATCTTGTGGAATTGAAACTGAGAGGAAGTTAATAATCTTTCCCGTATATTCATTGATGCTGTATCTTTTGTACCACTAATAATTAGAAAATCAGGCATTATCTTAACATTAGAATAGGATACTAAAGAAAATTTGCTCAAGGTTTATAATTTTGTGATTCAATTTTAATTATAAACTTTTTAATATTCGTTATATTTATTGAATATTAATGACTGATTTCGTGATTACAGTTGTTATTTCTTTAGTAATGGCTACACTATTCTTTATAACTGAATTCTTTAATAAAAAACATCTACGCATTCATATCTCCTTTATTGGTGGAATCTCAGTAGCATACTTCTTTTTAGTTGTTCTTCCAGAGATTTCAGAGAATTTTCCAGAAAATCCCTTTAATTTAGTAATTTTTGAATATCTTTTTGTAGTGTTCGGATTTGTATTTGTTCATGTGAGTGAAAAATTGATATTACAGAAAGTTGAAGTTAAATCTCAAAAAAGGATGAGGAAATTAATTGAAAAAGAAAAAATATTGGAAGAAGTGGAAAATAACATGGAACACGTGTTAACAAATCAAATCAATAATGAGAAATTAGATGAATTCGCTTTAAAAGATATTGCCCAAACTCTAGGTGAGCTAAATGAAAAAGAAAATGAATTTAAAAATGAAATCAATAAATATAAATTGAAAATTCAAGTCCATATCAGCGAAGATTTAAGGAGGCTTAGGTTTTTTACTAATTTTACGTATCACTTACTAGTTGGATTCATTATTGTGGGGCTTTTAAACGATGATTTAATCTCTAATCCTATCATACCGGGCATCTTATTCTTCTTCTTTGCGTGGTTCAGAACTGTAATTTCTCATCGATCAGAAGCTCATATTATCTTTAGTGATTTAGATATTTATGAAATTAAAGAAACTGCACCAAACTCACTAAAAAGGTACCTCATCTCCTGCGCAGTCCCAATTGGAGTATTGATAGGCTTACTTCTTGAAATTTTCTTTCCTATAGATTTGGAAATTATATACGTGTTATATTCATTCATCTCAGGTGTAATAATGTATACGATTTTTCGAGAAGTAATACCAGAGAAAGAGAAAGGAAATATATCATATTTTCTCATAGGATTCTTTGGATATACAATTTTGATAATAATATTGAATATCTTCTCAAGTGTTATTTGAGTGATTATAAGGAAGAATAAACAATTTTAAAATATAATTTATAATTTAGAAATCATTTTGTCTAATTAAGAATGAAATTTAATCAAAAATCTTTTATTTTGTGTATTCCCTAAAGAGAGAATTTAAATTGCCATTTCTATTATAGGTTTACGAGAATGATAAAAAAAACTTTCAGTGAGATTTTAAATATAGATGATGATGACAAATCCATCATAATGATGATCGAAAAAGATCCTAGCATCACTCATTCCAAGATTGCACAAGAAATAGAAAAATCTCAACCCGCTGTCGGAGCGAGAATTATTAAGCTTGAACGCAAACATCTTTTAACGAAACAAGTCGGATTTAACATAAAGGAAGTGGATATTAAAACTGCTATTGTTTTCATCTCTACAAAAGATGTAGAGGGTGTAGTCACTAAGATCTCAAACTGTCCCTTTATCAATCATGCTTTTAAGATTTCAGGGGAATTCAACTTATTATGTTTTATTGCTGCAACTGATCTCCAAACAATCGAAAAATTAGTAGATATATGCTTTAGAAAGGATCCTAATGTCATTAATGTCAAAACTAATATTTTAATAGAATCTGTTCATGATTTCGTAGTGCCTATCGATTTCCAAATTGAAAAATTCGATTTTCACGCTTCAAACTGCGGTCCTGAATGTAACGTTAATGCGAACCTCCCAAAATATCAGTTTACTAAAGAAATTGAAGAAGAGTAAACCATAAAAATATGATCTTTTTTAAAGTAATTCTTGTGATTTAGCTATCTTAACTTTGCACTTCTCTCCACAACCGTCCTCTAGTGTAGGAACGTGTTTTTCTGAATCAAAGTCGATAGGTAAGACCAAGTCTTTTGAAATTTCTGTAATAACTTCCATTGAACATGATTGAATAACCGGATTGTTACGAAAATGATAATTGACGATGTTATCTAACTTATCAAGTTTTGAACTCGCAAGCAAGATACAAATATTATGTTCTCCACTTAATCTGAACGCATTAAGTATGAATGGGCAGTATTTCGCCATTTCTATTATTTCTTCTGGTTTTCTGGTATTCACTTCAACAGTAGCAAGAAAAAGATCTACTTTCTTAAAGTTAATTCCCGGTTGAAATTGTAATACTCCATCCTTTTCTAGCTTTTTAATACGCATACCAACTGTGGGTTGACTTCTATTGATATTTTCGGCAATTTGGGTATGAGTAAGGTTAGGATTTTCTTGAACTAGTGTAATTATTTGTCGATCGATATTATCTAGCTTTAATTTTTCTGAGATCATAAAATTATCTCTATAAGTATATATTCCTTAGAAATGAATAATTACTCATCATTTATAACTATAAATATCACAATCACTTCCAGAATTAATGGTAAAAATTATATTATTTTTAATATGCTGCGTTAATCAATAGTAATAGCTTCCAGTTTACACGCGGTGGTACACATGTGACATTTTACGCACATATCTTCACGATCTTCTATCACCAAGCATTTTGGTTCAGAATCTTTATCGATTACTTCATATATGCCCCGAAAACAAGCTTCTTCACAATCGAATGACTTGCACACCCTGCACTTGCTAGTATCTATGTGATGGAACTTATAGCTTTTGATTTTCTCTGATTTTTTAGCTTTATTCATCAAGACAATCTAGCTAATTAAAATTATTATCTATTCAGATTATAATATATAACAAAATCTTTTAATTTTTAAAAAGTAATACCTTTCGTAAGCTTTTAGAATATTCTTTAGGATATTTATGCAAATGAGTCAAAATGTAATTATTTTTATAGATAATAGTAATATATTTCATTCCTTTCAATCTCTCAATTTTCAATGTGATTACTACCAACTCAAGGAAATCATAATAGGAAATAGAAATTTAGTTGAAGCTAATCTATATACGGGGATAATGTATCCTGTAAGAGAAAAAGACAAGGTTTGGTATAGCTCTTTAAATAAAATGGGATACACCTTGAAGACTCGTGCAATTAAAGTAGCCCCTAATGGGAAAAAAACAGAAAAAAGAATCGATGTCTTGATGGCTGTTGATATCATCTCATCTGCTTTTGAAAAAAACATTGACACGATAATTATTGTGAGTGGAGATAGCGATTTTGTTCCTGTTGTCAAAAAATTAAAAGATTTAAATAAAAAAGTTGAAGTCTGGTCATTTAGAAAGAATCTTTCACAACAATTGGGGGGGCTCCTAGATCCTGAGAGTATATACTATATTGATGATATTTTAGATCAGATTAGATTACTTTAAAGTTAAAAATTTTGATTAGTATTCAATTTTAACTTCTTTTAAATAATCGAAAGCTGAATAGGCAGCAATTACACCTTCAGCGACACCTGTAATTGCTTGTTTAAAAGGAGCATCAGCAACATCTCCCGCAGCAAATATTCCGGAGATGTTAGTTTCCGATTTTCTATTAATGATAATTTCTCTTTTTTCACTTGTTTTAACTCCTATTCTTTGGGCAATCTCTGAATTTGGGATTGATCCTATCTCAATAAAGACGCCATCAACTTCTAATTCTTTTCCATTATCAAAAATTACACGTTCAACATTTGTTTTACCAACAATTTCTACAACGTTTGTGTTATTAATTATTTCGATTTTCTCATTTTCGTAAACTTTTTTCTTATTTATTGGTTCTGCTCTTATTTCCTCTTTACGATAAATGATAAAAACTTTTCTGACATTTTGGGCCAAAAATAAAGCCTCTTTAGCAGCCGAATCACTTCCTCCGATAATACAAACTACTTTATCTATATAAAAAGGGCCATCACACGTAGCACAATATGAAACTCCTTTACCTGCAAATTCTGCTTCTCCAGGAATCCCTAATTTGCGCCTTTCTGACCCCGTTGCGATACAAATCGACTTTGCCTTGAATTTTTGAAAAAATGAATGTAAAACATAATAATCTCCAGCATTTTCAATGCTTCTGATCTCATCAGTAATATAAGGGATATTCAATGAGTTCATGTGGTCTTTGAACATTTCCATTAATCCTTGACCGCTAGTTGAGGTGATTCCTGGATAATTCTCGACAATATCCGTGGTAGCGATTAATCCTCCAAATATCTTACCCACAATTAACACATCCAACGCGAAACGAGCGGCATAAATCGCGCACGCTATCGCAGTAGGACCACCGCCTAATACTACTAGATCATATGTTTTCTCTAAATCTAAACTATCCATATCAATATTATACAATCTAATTTCCTCCTATCAGTTCTTGTAGGACTTCTTCAGGCCCTACCATTCCAATAAATGTTTTTTTATCATTAATTATAGTATAAGGCACGCTTGAAACATCGTGAGACTCACTAATGTCTGGATGTGCCATGATATCAATAATAACTGATTTTATTTTACCTTTTGACGCTATTGCGAATTTATTTACAAATGTTATTATCTCTGGGCAATATGCACATGAATTTGTAATCATTACTTTGATGATTGATGGTTTGATCTTTTCAATATTTTCTTTGATTACCGATTCATAATAATTTGGGTCTCCTGAAAAAGTAGATATTGCATCAATAAAGGGTCGAATTTCAGCACCAAATGGTTTTGCTAAGTAACGAATTAGTTCCTTCCCTTCATTATTAATGAATAAAATGGCAGGAAAATGCTTGACATCATAATTCTTAGCAATAATTGGATCAGAAACTTCTATGATTGAAAGTAACTCGTTAGAACTTTCTTCATATATTTTAAGTACAGATCTTACATTTTCATTATCCTCGATGTTATTGCCCATAAATAAAGATAATTCTACTGGTTTTGTGAGCTTTATCATCTCATCACGGATTAATTTAGTAAAAATGTAAGCTAAAGGCATTTTTTTTCTCTGCTGAATAATTAAATGTTAATATTTTACTCCTTAATACTGGACGCGTATGTTTCCTCCGATTAATTCCCGTATTATCTCATTGGGGCCAACCATACCAACTAAAGTTTTCTGATCGTTGATTATTGTATACGGAACTCCCGATGCATCATAAAATTTACCTATGTCTGGGTTTGCATGTATATCAATAATTACAGTTCTTATTTTTCCTCCAGAGGCTAATGCAAATTGGTTACAGATCGTAGCTACTTGTGGACAGTAAGGGCAGGTGTTTGTTATCATGACTTTTATAGTAGTAGGGTCAATTCGGTTTAGGTTCTGTTTAATAGTAGCTTCATAATAATTTGGAGCTCCTGCAAAAGTAAATAATGCTTGAATAAATGGCTGAATCTCAGCACCCTGTGGTGCTGCTAAATATCGAATAAATTCTGTACCATTTTCATCTACAAACAATATAGTTGGAACACGTTGAATGTCATATCGTTCTGCAAATTCGGGATTTTCATCAATTGACAACTCTTCAATTGTTAACATATTATTGGAATTTTCTTCATACACTCGTAATAAAGACATAAATTGATCACAATCCATGCAAGCCCTAATTTTTGTTCCATCGGGTTGAGCACTTTGAGATGTAAAAACTTTTAATTTCACTGGTCTTTTTAATTTAGCCATTTCTTGTTTGATGATTTCTCGATATTTATCATCTTGAGACATTTTAATCCACCACTTTTATGACTTATTTAGGCATACATGCCGCCAAAATCTCTTTGTCCTTTTGTTAATTTATCCAATAAATCTTGAGGTGAAAACATTCCATAGATGTTTTCGTTTTCATTAACAACCGTATGAGGAACGCCTTGAACTTGATATTTCCTCGCCATATCTGGATTTAAATTTACATCAATTACTTCGGCTGTTATCTTTCCTTTAGAGACTATTGCAAATAATGTAAGTACTGGCACGGTTGCAGGACAATATGGGCACGTTGGGGTGATAAAAATTTTCATGTTTGATTTAGCTATTTTTTTAAGATGCGTTTGAATTTGGTCAGTATAATAGGGTCTCACTCCTGAAAAATACTGGATGCTATTAAGGAATGGTACAAATTCTGATCCTGAGGGATTAGCCGAATATCTGATTATTTCTTTGCCACTATCATCAACAAAAAGTATTGCAGGAATCCGATTCACATTATAGTGTTCTGTTTCTTCTTTATTCTCCTCAGTAGATAACTCCTCATAATCTAATTTTCCATCTGAAAGTTCTGAAAGAGTCTTTAATAGATCATATGTCCCCTCGCAAGCCATGCACATCCTTTTTTTTGTTCCGTCTTCTTGGGTTTTAAAATCCGTGAACAACTTTAATACAACTTTCTCTTTTAATTTACTCAATTCAATTTTTATATTATTCATTTCATTTTCTGAGAATAACATTTCATCACCCATTTCTGAACAATCTATTATTCATATTTGAAATAACACTTAAAATAGTTCTTTCTTTAAATTATAAAATCGAATACTGGTAATTGAGGTTGGGATAAATGAAAGCTCCAATGAGTTTATTTCAATATAAATCTCGCTTTAAATATCTTATTTTTAGTCTCGAGTCGAATTCTTTAAATCACATGGTTTATATCATTTGAATGGTATCCTTTATATGCTAGTATTAAATTAATCAGATTAAATATTTCAGAACTATAAAAAGTGTTTTAATTAAGAATGATACCGACATATTCACCAGCAATAGTTTACATCGATTTAAATGGATCAAATGAGCCAAAAATCAATTTTTGGTATCCTTCTGAACTTTCAGAAGACGTGAGAACGTTGATAGGAATAAAATGTAGTTCCATTATATCTGACGATATTAGCTTTATACCTGAAGTGCTGTTAGTATTTCCTCTCCCCTCATTAAAATCAAAAATGTTAGTTAAATATTTTGATAGGCATACGGCAAATCAAGAAATTCCAAGCCGATCAGCATTAATATTTGTTTTTTCTGAAGAAAATGATGTCATTTTTTATAGATACATGAGTTATATTGATTCATATTTTGGAGATACAATAGAAAAAATTAAAGAGCTTGAAACGAATAAGAATGATAAACAAACTATTTTCACTGAAATTGTTAAGTTAAAAGATACTTTAATCGAATCCACTGAATATTTGTACTCAAAAAGTCAATTTTTACTGAAATCACAAGATTCTAAAGACTCACCAACAGATTTGGATTGTAAAGTTGATCCCCAATCTAAATATAAAGTAGTGATATTAGGAGATCCAAGCGTCGGTAAAACGTCAAGTATCTTAAGATTTACGGATAATGTTTTTTTACGAGCTTACATCCCGACTATGGGTCTTAATATTACCCAAAAAAGATTTCAAATAAATAATAGTTCCTTAGAATTAGTATTATGGGATATTGGAGGCCAGCATAAGTTTGAAACAATACGAAAACAATTTTATGAAGGTGCAAGTGCTTACGTTTTGTTATTTGATCTTACCAACGCAAAATCTTTTGCAAAAATACCAAAATGGCAAGAGGATATTTTGAGTTACTTAGGGAACAAGTCTGAAATTACGGGATATCTCATAGGAAATAAAATTGATTTAATTAAAGACCGGATTGTTAGCGTAAGAGACGGAATTAGACTTGCTAACGCTATGGACGTTGAATATTTTGAATCCTCTGCATTAACTGGACACAATATAGAGTTTTATTTCAAGAAGATATCAAATGACCTACTACAATAATAAATCGCATGGGTCTTTGAGTTTGAATTTTAAATTTTTCTTTTTGCCATAAAACTTTAAAATCCAAAAAGCATCAGGGCAAAAGGTTGTTATAAAACCTTCAAAACCATTAGGTGGAAAGTCATTTTCAATTTCTTTAAATTCTTCTATGCGTCTAATAGCAATCTTTTCAGCGATATCGACTCTTAGTTGGTGTCCCACACCCCCTCCACAACAACTATGAGGTACATCCAAAATGGTGTATCCACTTTTTGTATAAATATCTCTTATATAACGCTCTATTTCTGGGAATTCAATGTATTTCAATGGACAAGCATGCTGAATCACCAGATTTCCAGATTTTTTCTCACTCGATTGGGTTAAATATTCTGTGAAATACTTGATTTCAATCCCAAGCTCGCTATAATGTTTTTTAAAAACCATGTAGCAACTGGGGCAAGTAGTAATTATTTTTTTATAACCCTTCAAGGTGAATAATTGCTTGTTCTTCTCCACTAATAGCTCATAAGTTTTTAGCTCACCTGTGCAAAGAATTGGATATCCACAGCATATTTCTTGGTCAATTACAGTGAAATCAATGTCCTTTTTAATCAAATATTTAGTAATGTTTTCGGCGTATTTGGGTGTTTTGACTGTTGTAAAACATCCAAAATACAATAATGTCTCACTTTCCTTCGAGATTCCTTCAGGTATTTTTACTCGGGTTTTGTTTTTGGTAAATGGTGTTCCATATACTCTTAAAGCTTCGATACTTGAATTTAATCCTTCGCCTTTATTACCATCTTTTAAAAATTTTTGTTTAAGTATGAAACGTTCAGACTGCGTGCCACAAGCTCCGCAATGAACGCAGTTATATAACTTATAATAATCTTCTTGCTTGAATGAATAAGAG
>JAGXNQ010000099.1 GCA_019894955.1 Promethearchaeota archaeon
TGTTCCAGCACTCATGAAAAACTTTTTTGACCGGTTTTCCTACATTTTTCATAGACCTTGTTTTTTTGGAAAAATAGCAATTGGTGTATGTAATCAAGGAATTTCTGGTGCAAAAAAGATTACAAGTTATTTCAATGATGTAGCTAGCTCGTGGGGATTTAAATTCGTACATCGATTAGAATTGAGAACGATGCCTGTTGAAGGTGCAGAAAAAAAGATGGTTAAGAAAATTAAGAAGACAGGCAAGAAATTCATAAAAGCATTAAATGAACAAAGATATCAAAAACCAAGCCTAGGAAGTGTTATTGCATTTAAAGTGAGGAAAGTACAGCATAATATAGGGAATGATGAAACTAATGCAGATTATAAGTATTGGCTTGCACAAGGATGGTTGGATGAGGATAAGCAATATTATTATGATGTTAGACCAGGGATAATTAAGAGTGCTATTGCGGGTCTACTTAATTTAATACTAAAACCAAAATTTAAAACGATGTTTGCTGGTAATCCTAAAGAAGTTTATGACAAATATTTGAAATTAGAATCTCTAAATTTTGAAAATATAACTTGAAACTTTTATTTCCTTTTTTTTCTGTGATTTTGCTTAATGAAAGAAGAGTAATGAAAGATCTTAAATTATATATATATCAACTTTTTTTTCATTTTTTTATTTTTTTTTTCCAATTTTTAATTCACACAAGTAACTCTTAATATTTGCTCTGCATATTATTTGTTTAATGCAAAAAGTGGGATAAACGAAAATGGATTATGAACATATAATTTTTGAAAAGAAAGATAAAGTGGCTCGTATAACAATAAATCGTCCACAGAAATATAATGCTTGCACTCAACAAACCGTTCATGAATTAATTGATGCTTTTAAAAGATGTATGGATAATGAAATTGGTGTTGTTGTTTTTACAGGTCAAGGAGAAAAAGCTTTCTGTACTGGTGGGGATCAAACTACTCGTGAAAAAGGAGGTTATAAAGGAACGTATATATTACCTTTAGAAGTAGGATGGCAAACAGTGACTCATTTAATTCGCACTTTACCCAAACCAGTAATTGCTAGAGTGAATGGATATGCTATAGGAGGAGGGCATGTATGGCATGTTGCTTGCGATCTAAGCATTGCAGCAGAACATGCCCAACTAGGTCAAGCAGGACCCCGGGTCGGTTCTTTCGATCCGGGATATGGTACTGGAGATTTAATGCGTGCTGTAGGTATAAAACGTGCAAAAGAAATTTGGTACTTATGTCGGCGTTATACAGCTCAACAAGCATTAGAAATTGGTCTCGTTAATGCAGTGGTCCCTTATAGTAAATTAGATGATGAAATAGACATATGGTGTCAAGAATTATTAGAGAAAAGTCCAACTGCTTTGAAAATGCTAAAGTATGCATTTTTAGCTGAAACCGATGGTACAACAGGAATAACTCAATTAGGCGTTGGAGGTCTTTCTCTTTATTATGACACTGATGAAGCAGTAGAAGGAAAGAATGCTTTTATAGAAAAAAGAAAACCAGATTTTAACAAATTTAGGGAGTGATTTTAATGGAAATTAAAAATGTATGTGTAATCGGTGCTGGGGTCATGGGAGCTGGAGTCGCACAAATTATTGCAATAAATGGTTATTCAGTAAATCTTGTTGATTTAAGCGTTGAAATATTAAATAATGTAAAAAAGAAAATTGAAATGAATTTAGAGCAACATTATGTAGCACATAATAAATTCTCACAAGAGGAAGCAATTGAGATTCTCAATAACATTCATTATTATACGAAAATTGAAGAAGCTGTAAATGATGTACAATTAGTTATTGAAGCTATTTATGAGGATATGAATCTTAAACAAGTCCTTTTTGCGAAACTGGATTCTATTTGTGAAAAACACGTTATCTTAGCTTCAAATACATCATCTTTAAGCATTACGGATATCGCATCAAAAAGCAAAAATCAAGATAGAATTGTAGGAATTCACTTTTTCAATCCAGCAACAGTAATGAAACTGATAGAATTAATCAAAGGGGATAACACATCAGCTGAAACTTTAGAAATCGCCAGAGAATTCTCAAGAGGATTAAAAAAAACTGTAGTTACTATCAACGATTCTCCCGGTTTTATAACATCTCGATTAATCTATGTATTATGTAACGAAGCTATTAACATGAAAATGGAAGGAATTGCCAGTATTGAGGATATTGATACTGCGTGTAAACTAGCATTTAATTTTCCTATGGGTCCTTTAGAGCTAAGTGATTTAGTTGGATTGGATATCTTCAATAATATCGGAGATTATTTGAATAATGAGTTTGGAGACAAATATAAACCAAGTTTCCTCTTAAAAAAAATGGTAAGAAATAAACAATTAGGTAGAAAATCACGGAAAGGTTTCTATGATTATTGATCTGAGATTTTGACTCCTATATTATTTTTTTAATGAGTGTTTTAATTCTTCTCTAGCAATAATTAAATTCTGTATTTCTGTGGTTCCCCCTCCAATCATAAAAAATTTGGCATCTCTCATGTATCTTTCAACGGGATAATTATCCGTATATCCATTTCCTCCATGAATTTGAACAGCTTCAGAAGTAATTTTCAAAGCTGTTTTACTTGAATATGCTTTAGCCATTGATGCTTCTTTAGTAACATTTAATCCCATTTCTGAAAGTTTAGCGGCACTATATGTCAATAATCGAGCAGCTTGTAGTTTTGTTGCCATTTCAGCTATTTTCAATTTAATGAGTTGGAACGATGCTATTGGTTTATTGAATTGAACTCGATTTTTGGCATAGATTTTGGATTCTTCCAAAGCAGTGAGTGCTAATCCATTACACTCTGAACTTAAAGTAAATCTTTCAATATTAAATACTTCCATTAAATCATTAAAACCATTTCCTTCAACCCCAATTAAGTTTTCTTTGGGAACTTCAATGTTTTTAAGCTCAAGGTTTCCATTATATATGCCATTTATTCCCATTAAGTTATAGGGATTCTCAATGCTTAATCCTGGTGTATCTTTTTCAACTAAAAATACACTCAATCCACCTCGAGGATTTGCATTCTGGTCTGAAATGGCCCAGATAAAGTAGTAATCAGATAATCCTGCGTTCGTAATAAATCTCTTGGACCCATTTAATATATATGAATTACCGTTCTTTTTTGCTGTAGTTTTAATATCAGCTACATTAGATCCGGCTAATTCCTCGGTAACACAGATACTGCATATTTTATCTCCGCTTGCTACTTGCTTAAGATATTTTTCTTTCTGAAGTTCATTACTAAATTTATTGAGAAGATAGCCCATTAGAATACAAGGTGTTCGGGAAACAGAAACTGCTACATTAATTTTTGAAATCTCTTCTGTAATCATGCAATGACCAATATAACCTAATCCTGTTCCCCCATATTTCTGAGGAATTAACGGTCCATATAACCCTTGTTTTCCCATTTTCTTAATTAATGCAATGGGAATTTTATTTGCTTGATTTATTTCATTTTTTATTGGTTCTAATTCTTTCTGCAAAAAGCTTTTCACGATTTTTTTAGTAGCTTGAACCTTATCAGTAAAAAATATGTTTTCCATAAAATCATCTGTATTTTGATTTCTAATTATAAATTTATTTAATGGATAATAAAGATTTATTTTTAACTTGATTACAATAGTAACTTTATAATAACTTTAAAACCAGAGTGATTTGAATGCCTAAACAAGAATTAATATGTGAAAATTGTGGAGAAAATCCAAACCAGGTATTTTATGAATGTATTGAATGTGCAAACCAATTATGTGATAATTGTGTGAATATTTGCCCTCATTGCAATGGTGCTCTCTGTGATGGTTGTTATCAAGATCATAAAAAGAATTGTAAGTAAATGAAAGGCACTTATCTTTTAGTGATTCATCTTCAAAAGAAATCTTCCATCATTATCGGGGCGCTCGGACGAATAGAATTTCAACAAGGATATTATATTTATGTAGGCTCAGCAATGGGGGATAAAGGTTCGACTGCTTTATTAAATCGGGTAAGAAGGCACGTGGATTCATCTACTAATAAGAAAATCCATTGGCATATTGATTATCTACTTGATTGCGAATATATTAATATTTTCAAATTTTTTTTAATACCCTCTACTGAACGTTTAGAGTGCTTATTTTCTAATGAACTCAAGGATATTTGTGATAAAATCATTTACCATTTTGGCTCCTCTGATTGTAGTTGTGATAGTCATCTCTATTACTTCTCTCAACTCCGAGATTTTTTATAGTATTATAATAATTATGATTGATAACAAAATGATTAATATTACTTCGATAATAACTCCAAAATATTTATATTTCCAATTTGGGAGCCATCCGAAGAATGTTTCACCTATCCAGTCAGCATGTTTATGTAAATACCATTTTTGACCCCAATTCGGATTATTTCCAGACTTTGCTTTCTTTGATTGAAGAGGTCTTAATATGAACCAATCCCATATATCAATTATATTTGCAAACAGAATTCCTATCCAATAGGGGACTATTAAGATGACTATTGATAATATCGAGACAGAATAAATAATTACATGCCATATGACCCAAAATTTATCATCCTTTTGAACATCAGGAGTGTGATAGGTCAATTTAGATAATACATCAACAAATAAATGTGAGAGATATGCGAAGAAAATTGTGAAAATGATATTAAGAGGGAATAATAAATATCGAAAACATAAAATTTGGATGATAACTGCTATTAGATTGTGTGTGATTGCTTCCATAATAAATCAAACCTAATCAAACCTAATTTGTATAAAGGAAGCTAGTATTTTTTAAATTCTTTAAGTTTAAAATTGGAACAATAATTATATAGTTCATAAAAAAAATTTGAAAAACAAAATAGGTAAAAAAAATGGGATTATTAGATGGTAAAGTTGCCATTATAACTGGTGCTGGACGAGGTTTAGGTCGAGAAGAAGCACTAGCTATGGCAAAAGAAGGTTGTAATTTAGTAATCAATGATCTTGGTGGCAGTTTTGATGGAGAAGGAGGAGAATCAAAATTTGCAGACGAGGTTGCTGAAGAATGTAAAGCTCTTGGAGTTAAAGCTGTGGGGAATTATGATTCAGTAGCAGACTTCAATAAAGCGAAGGGGATGATTGACCAAGCAGTCGCAGAATTCGGACATCTAGATATTGTGGTAAATAATGCGGGTATATTGCGAGATCGAATGATTTTCAACATGTCTGAAGCAGAATTTGATGCTGTTATCGCAGTGCACTTGAAAGGAACTTTTAATCTAACCAGACATGCTGCTGAATATTTTAGAAAAGTAGGTAAAGAAGATCCCGGGAAGAAAAATTTTGGGAGAATTATTAACACTGCTTCGGATGCTGGATTGTTAGGTAATCTGGGTCAAGCAAATTATGGTGCGGCTAAAGCTGGTATCGCAGCATTTACTTTGATTACTTCCATGGAATTAAAAAAATATGCTACTGTTAATTGTGTTGTTCCAATGGCTCGAACTCGCCTTACAACCGATGCTACTCCTAAAATGGTTGATTTTATGAGTCAAAAGACAAAAGCAGGCTTGGATGTGTTTGATCCTGCTCATTTTGCACCATTAATTGTATATTTAGCATCAGACGCTGCCAGAAGAGTGAATGGTGAAGTTTTTAGAGCTGCAGGAGACAAAGTTTGGGTTTATCGAGGTTGGCATACGGTCAATCGCATTGAAAATGATGGAAAACCATTTACTGCTCAATTACTCGTTGATCGCGTGAAATCCGAGTTATTAAAGGGTCTTCCCACAAAGCAAGCGATTGAAGGTGTAGCAAGCGAAGTTTTAGATATGTAAATCTAATTTTCTTTTTTTATTAATTAAAAGAAGTTAAATATCAAAAAAACTAAATTTCTAATTCTTTTTCTAATTCTATGACAATTTCTTTCAATATATTATAAACTAGGTTAATTAATTTGTCAAAAGTATCTTCAGGCAATTCTTCCTCAGTCTTCTTTAGTAATCCTAGAATATAATCAATTTTTTCTAATCCCGTTTCAAATTGACATTGTTGAGATACAGAATGAATTTGCTTAATATGACTTTTTAAAAATATGATTTCACCTAAAAGCAAACCTATTATCTTTTCTCTTCGCGACTGATAAAAATCAGACAATTGCCATTTTTCTACTTTACTCATTTCAATCATCTCATTTACTCTTGTTTAATAAAAAATAATAAATGAAGATATTAATCTCTTGGAGGGACCGATTTTTGAGAGGAATTATTTCCCATTACAAGAAAAAATAATTAAAATAAGGTGAAATTATGAGTATTTAGCGTTTTTCTTTAATTCTGTGAAAAGGTGGTTTATGTCCATCTGGAAAAGGAGATATATATGGTTTATCTTTATGTTTTTTCTCATGTTCGTCTTTAGCTTTTTTTACCAATTCATCATCTTTCATAAACTTTAATGATGTTGATGCTAGAATTTTAGCAGCTGTTAACATTCCCTTATGACCTATGCTCATTCCTGCACATGCCGCATTTTGCCATGAATGTCCTGGAGACCCAATTATTTCACAAGCAGCCATAAATTCACCCAATGGAAGTTTCCAAGATACATCAGCAACATCAGTTGAGCCAGGCATTGTTTTTCCTTTACCCATAGGAGGGATCACGATTTTACTAAGAGGTTGACTTAAAATCGCTTCTGCCATCTCTTTCATTTCTGGTGGAACCAATCTTAAATATCCTTGCATTGAGTTTGGAGGTACAGTTTTATTTAATTCTTCTGCAAATGCCATATCTTGTTTATTAAATCTTGGTGCTCCTACTTCTCTCATTGTTTCTAGAAGAACATCATCAACAACTTCATTATACCAAGTGTTATACATACCACTTAGGAATTCTACTTCCATTTTAGTATCAGTCATGAGTTCCGCACCTTTACCGATATTAATAAGTCTTTCATATAGTTCATCTACTTGATGTCTTTCTGGTGCCCTTACAAAATAATGGACTTCTGCTTCTGCAGGTACAACATTTGGAACATCACCTCCATTAGTAATAACATAATGAAGACGAGCTTCTTGTATCATATGTTCTCGCATAAAGTTTGCCCCAATATTCATTAACTCTACAGCATCTAAAGCACTTCGCCCGTTTTGAGGATCAGCCGCTGCGTGAGCAGTTCTTCCGTGAAATCTAAAAATTACTGAATTCATTGCTAAAGCACTCATTACGGTAAGCATATTTAAAAAACCTGGGTGCCATGTTAAGGCGATATCTACATCATCAAATAATCCTGATTTAATCATATACCCTTTTGCATTAAATGTTTCTTCAGCAGGGCACCCATAATATCGAATCGTACCTGAAACTTCACCGGCATCAATTTCTTCTTTAACAGCCAATACAGCACCAAGAGACCCAACACCTAGTAAATTGTGTCCACATCCATGTCCCGGAGCTCCTTCTTTCAAGGGTTTTTTTATGGGTTCTGTTACTTGGCTAAGTCCAGGAAGGGCATCAAACTCACCCAATATACCAATTATTGGTTTTCCACTACCATAATCTGCATAAAAAGCCGTGGGCATATCAGCTACTCCTCTTTTAACAGAGAATCCCGCTTCCTCCAATGTGTCTGCTAGTAATTTTGAAGATTTTTTTTCTTCCAATCCGGTTTCAGAAAATTCCCAAATTTGATCACTGATCGAAGAGAGCTTTGTGATATTTTCTTTAATCCATTTTAACCATATTCTTGACATTTTAGTTAACTTTTCTTGAGATATATATATTAAAGGATATTAAACTTCACATAAGAACGTAATTAATTACTATCTGTGATATTCTAATATTAAGGAATTGAAAGTGAAACGTGTGTTGGAATGTAAAGGGGTTTTGTGAGTTTTTCGATTTTCAAATCTTTTTTAAGGATTTTTATCATAACACTTGCTCCCTTAAAACTTAAAAATTTCACAGCTTTTAATGCTTTATGCAAGGATGTATCAAGAGAACTAGCAAACACTATTATCCCACCTGCAAACCTTCTTTTGGCACCCTTTAACAATTTGTCCAATAAATAGGTATATCCAAAATGTAAATTCCTCTCATCAGTAAATTTTTTTTTATCTAAAAATATCTCGTGGACTATTCCTATTTTGAATTTCAAACCATAATTAAATCCATAAATATTTGCTGTGTTAAACGAAGCGCCTCCAATTATTTCATTTTTCTTCTTCAGAATTATGTAGGTTGGTTCATATCGTTTTGAAGGAGTGTTAATTCTTGCCCACATATATTTTTTTCTCGTGTATGGATGAAATCCTACGTAATAAGGTCTGATGATTCGGTTTAAAGCATCCATATATTTGAAATGACTTTTATTGCGAATAATCTCATACGAAACGTCATTAAAAAAAGGTTTTGATTTTACTATTAATCTATATAATAGTCGCGGGAGATATGATAAAATTAAAAATACGGGAGCTAAAAACGCGAATCCATAAAAATCATGTATCAAATTGAGAATATTGGGAAATTGAACAAACATTTTTTCCCTATCATAGTCTCTATATCCCTCTTTCAAATATAGTTTCTTTCTTGGAAATCCTGAATAATCAGCTGTAAGTATTGATATATCACATTTTTTCTTCTTCATGTATTTTATTGCGTTTTTTAATAATCTTTTTGCAATACCTTGACGCGTGTATCCAGGGAGGCATGCCACGTCATTTATCTCGCCATTGAGTAATATCTGATCATCAATAATAACCCGTTCTACTAAACTTACATGTACTGAACCAACGATTATATTTTTCTCAATATCTTCAGCAATTTGAATCATTTCTGGCTCAAAATCTGGAGATTGAGCATACCTCCAGTTCCAATTCTTTGGAGTTCGAATTAATCCTGGTCCATTGGCTTGAAAGGATCTATTATACAAATCAGCAAGTTGATTATCATCACCATCTCGATAATGGCGGAATACTATCGATCCCATAATAAAAAAATTTTAGTTCTATATTGATGTAAGCTAAATATCAATATATCATTTTAACTTTTAATCTTATGAATTAACGAGTCTCAGTATCAGGTGAAAAAAAATGAATGAAGAAGTTTTACGTCAGGAAACAAAAAGGCATTTTTGGATTGACCACGCGAGAGGATTTATTATGATTTTACTCGTTGTTACAGAATTCATCCCCCAGGTCATCAGAGACGGTCCATTACAGTTCTTACTTGCTCATCCCGATAATCAAACCATAACTACCGTTATGAATTTTTTTGATATAGGAGCACCAGCGTTTATATTTATAATGGGAATATTAATGCCGATATCATTTTTCAGAAGAAAGGAAAAAAAAGGTACGAAATCTGCTGTTAATCACATGATTATTCGATATGGGATAATATTAGTCCTTGGATTAATTGTTGTTTTTATAGACCAAGGTTCATTCCTAAAGGAAGTAGATGAAATGACTATTATAAATTGGGATGTATTACCTACCTTAGGGTTAATAGGTTTTATCACTCTCCCGTTCCTTTGGTTAAATCCAAAAATTCGAGCAATTATTGCTTCAGGAATGTTAATATTTTATCAAATAATGATAATGTTCGCAGGTTGGCGTGATTACGCAATTGCATCTGTTCATGGGGGTATTTTAGGAACCATTTTTAGCTTTAGTGCCTTTATGATTCTTTCTACTTGTATTGGAGAATACTTACTGATTGGAGATAATAATGAAAAAAAGAAATATCAAAATTACTCGATGATTGGTGTTATTTGCTTAATAGTAGGATTGCTATTAGCTTTCTTACCAGAATGGTATGCTAATAAAAGACAAGTGACACTATCTTATATAATGATTAGTTTTGGAGCAACAATACTACTTTCATTAATCTTTGTTTATATTGATAAAAAAGTACAGAAACCTATTATTATA
>JAGXNQ010000009.1:0-1876 GCA_019894955.1 Promethearchaeota archaeon
GAATTGTTCTTGTTCAATCCATAACCGAGAGCCGGGGTACGGTGTCGCAATAAAATAATTTATACGATCATTATCATCAAATGGAAGCTGTTTGATGTATTGAATTGTATCTGAAAATGTCTTTTCAGTTTCCCCGGGTAGTCCTAGCACGAAATATGCTTGAACGGGTATTTCAACTTGTTTTAAGTACTTTAAACCTTGCAACACTTCATCTGGATTCTGATACTTAAAATTTTGTTTGAGAACTTCGGGACTTGCAGATTCTATTCCTGTAGCAACGAGATGGCATCCTGCTTGTTTTAGTAATCGCGCTTCTTCTTGAGTTATGGAATCTACTCGTAATTCACAGCCCCATGGCATGTTTAAATTGTTTTTCACGAACATTTCACAAAAATCCTTGAAGAATTGCGTGTTAATGTTTATATTATCATAAAAGTTGATGTAGGTATAGTTTTGTAAAGAAATTATATCCCGTATTTCCGAAAGTATAGATGGAATACTTCTTATTCTCGGTTTTTTAAATAAGTTCTGCCTTGAGCAAAATGAACATTGATTTGGGCATCCTCGATTAATGATTATGCTTGCTACTCGATAATGATAATATTCATGTACGAGTTTATATCTTGCAGGTAATGGTAAGGTATTAATATTAATTGAGTCTGGAGTTCCCGTAAATTTTATCTTCCCAAAGTGGTTTTTGAATGCGATACCTTTAATATTACCTAGAAGCGTTTCAAATTGTATGACATTCAAGTGTTTCATATTCAATAGGATTTTTAATAATTCTGGAAATGATTGTTCTGCCTCCCCCACACAAATATAATTTACCAAATTATCCAAATTTAATATATCTTCATAAAGGAAAGATGCGTGGGGTCCACCCAAAACAATTATACTCTTAGGGACTACTCTCCTTATTTTTTTTATAATTTGAAGGGTATAGGAAAAATTATTTGTAAGTGTTGTTAAACCAAAAATGGAATAATCCTGGATTTTGTTTTCAATTATATCATCTAAATCTGAATCAACAAGGGGATAAAATTGTTCTAAATCTAAGATATCTGCTGAGATGCCTTGATTTTCCAAGATTGCAGCGAGATAAAGCAACCCTAAATTTGGTTCCCTAAAATATTCAGCATTGATTTCTGTAGATTTGGTAGTTTTAGGATTTATTAAAAGAATCATTATATTTAATTAATTATCTTTTTTTGAGCTTGATATATCATGGGCTACTTACTTCTTCATCTGATAATGAATCAGGAATTTGGAATGACCTAATGACATCTTTAATATTGCCTGGATTACTGAATTTTTCCTCCTTGATAACTGGCGTCTTCAATCTTATAATAGGGAGATTTTCATATTCGGGAACGTAAAGTTCTATTCCTTGAATTGTTCGATTCGTAACTATAACTCGAACTGAATAGTTTCGGTCATTAAAAAAAGTAAAACCATTATTTAGCCTGCCTAATTTAACTTCTTCAATAGCAACTATTTCCTCTTTAAGAAAAGATTCCATTACTTCTCCATCCGAATAAAGCGTACCCCCAACAATTAAGAACGATCTCTTAAAACCAGTTAGATTGGGAAATTCTCTAATCTTTTCTATCGCATTATTCAATCGGGGATTATGGATTAGTATATCTTTTTGTATTAAATCTTTATTATTATTTTCAGTGGGAAAATCTGTTTTATCAATTGAGCGCGCTCTTCCTTCTCCTAAAGGTTTGTTTAAAATTTCTTGAAATTCTTGATCTTCAGGTGAATATCGATTCAGTGGATGAATATGGTAAAATCTACGTAATTGCACTCTTAGCATTCCAGCTAAAATTCCTCCAAATAATTGAAGCTTTAATGAACTATTAATGCCATTATA
>JAGXNQ010000009.1:1973-37009 GCA_019894955.1 Promethearchaeota archaeon
CCACGTAATTGCACTCTTAGCATTCCAGCTAAAATTCCTCCAAATAATTGAAGCTTTAATGAACTATTAATGCCATTATATGTCCAAATTCTTTTAGTATCATGATCCACTATTAAGTAGGCTTTATGACTATTTAGATCATTGACTATATCACGAACAACTTCTCCATCTGATACATCAACAGTCAGAAAATATGGATATTCTCTTATCTCAAGTACTTCGAAAATTTGCATTTGAAAAGATCCTAAATAAGTGTTTTAATTGTAATATGAAATATATGCTAAAATAAATATTAGTTTTTTTGTGAGAATATGAAAATGAAGAAAGTGAAAAAGAACTCCATATCAATAAAATTTTTATATTTTGGGTCATTTTTCTTAGTAATTTTCCTTACACTAATTTGATCAAGATGAGTTCAGAGAAAAAAGTATATAAGCTTAACATATCTGGCGGAAATGATGGACCTGGTAAAGGTTTATCAAAAATAATCGAAATCGATGAGAAGAGATTTCGGTTTGAGGGAATGGCAATAGGCGATGTAATTAAAGGCGGATTAGTCGGTTTCCCTAATTATGAATTTGAAATCAGAGGAGGATCTGATGCCAGCGGATTTCCGATGAGAAAAGATGTTCATGGTCCTGTAAAAAAGAAAATATTCGTTTCAAAACGCGGAAGTGGATATAAACCTGTAAGAAAAGGGCAAAAAAAGCGAAAAACCGTGAGAGGAAATGAAATCACACATGATATGACCTTGATCAATTTAAAGGTTATTAAATATGGTGAAACTGAACTTTTCAAGGTAACGCAAGAAGAATAACAATTTTTAGGTGAAAAATTATCGTCAAAGTGAAGAAATGCTCCTTCTGCCAAGAGAATATATCTATTGGCCGGGGACACATGTATGTTAAGCGTGATGGAACTGTCTTGAATTTTTGCACGCAGAAATGTAGAAAGGCAATGATATTATACAAGAAAAATCCACGGAAGACAAGATGGACTTCCGTTTATGGAAAAGAATAAAATTCTCATTTTCTATTAAAAATAATTTCTAAATTTTCTATTATGTATAGAAAATCATTTCTTCTTTTGAAGAAGATTAAATATATTTGAAATAAGTTAGTTATTGTAAGCGTGGAAATTTCAGGAGATCATCTATCAAATCTGCATACGAAACATAAGTTTACATAAATAAATTATATCCAAATTTTTGGTTGAATATTCCATTTCGCTTTTAAATTTTGATAAACCTTTTTTCTCTTCACATTTAAAAGTAAAAACTATATCCTATTCATTAATGATCCAGAAGAAAAATACCTTCATAAAAGATACTTCTAGTTTAGCGGGTTTTAAAACAATAAGATTAATAGAAGATCTTCGTTTAGAAATTGCAAAGCTTTTACTTGGATTCTACCGGGAAGTAGAATTTGACGAAAAATTCAAAGTAATTTTAGAGGAACTTTCTTAAGAATATCTATTTTCTATTGTAATCTTGGAAATTTCAAGAGATCATCTATTAAGTCTGCATGACTGACAATCATCCTTTTACAACAAAAGCGCTTGATTCCTAATTCATTAAAAGCGTTCGTAGAACTTTCTCCTTTTTCTAAAGCCTCTAAATAAGGTTTATATGCATGTGCGATGAGCTTACCACATGAAAAGCAGCGGATCGGTATAATCATATTTTATCACTTCTTTAATTAAAAATAGTTTGTTAATCGTAATAGGATCAATTTTTCATAAAAAAAAAACTTTCCGAATAAATCAAAAATTTTATTTTCTATCTTTTATTAATTTCTTCTATAATTCGATGAATTATGAAAATATATTGAAATTTTGAAATATATTCGAAGGAGAAAAAAAAATGAGTTATGTAAAATATATAATTCCCGACGACTTAAAAAAGGATTTAAAAAACGCTTTGAACACTATAGCTGAATCTCGAGATTCAAAGATACGAAAAGGAATGAATGAAGTTACGAAAGCAATTGAAAGGAACTTAGCTAAACTTGTTGTCATGGCCGAAGATGTAAGTCCTCCAGAAATACTTTTTCATGTTCCCCTATTATGTGATGAAAAAAAGATACCATTTGCTTACTTATCAACTAAAAAAGAGTTAGGTGGGGCAGTCCGAATAAACGTTTCATCTTCTGCCATAGCAGTTGAAAATGTTGGTACTGGAAATGATAATGTTTTAGGGAACATTATTAAGAAATTAGAAGCGTTAAGAACTTAAAGTGGTGTATTTTTTTGGTAAAAATTGAAAAAACTAAAGGAGACAAGAGGCAATATCGAGATTTTTCTATCCCTGCGGAAGTTCTCCAAATTGTTGGTCGTACTGGTCTTACCGGAGAAATAAGCCAAATTAAAGTACGCATACTGGAAGGTCCAGACAAAAATCGTATCTTGACCAGAAATGTAAAGGGTCCCATACGTGTTAGTGACGTAGTAGTTTTGAGAGAAGTTGAAAGGGAAGCAAGAAAGATAAGAAGAAACCGATAAGTAATTTGGTGATTATTTATATCTTCAAAAATCTAATTTTTATAAAATTTTTTTAAATCATCATTTCTTTTTAAAAAATCCTAAAAGTCCCAGATTTTCATTATATTCTTCCTGTAGATATTCTTTTAAGGCAACTCTAATTGCCTCAGAACGACTTGGGAAAATTTTCATATCCATTAATTTATGAATATTCTCATCATAAAGATGAGGGATATTGATGGTAATATTTACCATTCTCGGTTTCTTCTTATTTGTTTCAGTCAATATATGAAACTCTATTTTAGTTAATTATGAAATTATTGATATGAAGGATGAAATCTGGAATGTTAAAAGCAGATAAATATTCTTAACGTCTAACAATACCAAATTTTCAGTAATAAATTAAAAGATGACCTTGTATATAAAATTATGTGTCCGTATTGAAGGTATTTAAAGAATACCATATCAGATGTAAAATATTTTGTTAAATTAATTAATTTATTGACAGTTTTTCATCTATTATTTTAGCTTAGTTGAAAAATTTTTATTTATTTTCTTTCTACTTGTTTTACGTACCTTCCACGGCTTTCTATCGAATTGATGTTTCTTACAATATATTTACCTTCATTTGAGCAATTTAATTCATAACTTGAGAGATATCCCTCTATAAATGCTTTAAAACATATATTAAAATCTGATCCATGCGAAGAAATTAATACTCGTTTAAACAAGTGTAGATCAACGCTTTTGTCTTCTATAGAATCAGAGTATTCATGTAATCCAAAATCAATGAGAAAAATATCCTCATTAGGTGTAATGAGTATGTTACTTGTGGTAATATCTCCATGAATATGACCATTTTGGTGTAATATGGCTATAAATCTACCAATTTCATTAAAAATTTCATACTTTTTCTGATTATCAAATACAGAAATTGAATCTTTTAATTTTTCCCCTTCGATATACTTCATAATAATAGTTGATGTATTAACATCTATCTCAAATACTTGAGGGACATTCAGCCCGTAATTCTTAACTTTTATTAGCGCTCGAGCTTCATTAAGAGTCCTTGATACCCTAATTTTTTTATCAATTGGTTCTATCCTATATTTTTTTGGATATCTTTTTTTAAAAATAACTTCTTTACCAAACCAAAAACCATGGATAAGGGAAGCTTCGGCCCCTCTATGAATGATATCCCCTTCTATTATGGTATTATTTTCCATAAAATTCACCTATTTTCTCCAAGGAATTGAGATATTGTCCATTCGTTCTTTTGGATTAATATTTGTTTGAGAAAGATCAAAACCTCCCTCGGATTTAAATCGTAAGATTCCTGTCCAAGCGATCATTGCTCCATTATCTCCTGCTAATTTAAGAGGTACTACTTCATATCTTGCACCATGATCCTCACAAATACTCTTGATCATTTCTTGTAATCGCTTATTTGCTGCCACGCCACCTGTTAGAAGTACTTCCGTTTTTTTTGTATGAGCTAAAGCACGTTCAGTTATTTCAGTAAGCATTGAGAATGAAGTTTCTTGTAATGAATGTGCAACATCCTCTAATACATAATTTATTCCATACTCGTCTGATTCAATTAATTTTCGCGCTGCTGTATAAAGACCTGAAAATGTCAAATCCATTCCTTTTACGATATATGGTAATGAGATATAATTATTAGATTTTTCCGCTAATTTCTCAATTTTTGGTCCTCCTGGGTGTGCTAATCCCGCATCCCGAGCTACCATATCAATCATATTACCTATGGAAATATCAAGTGTTTCACCAAAAATTTGATATCTAGCAGATTCATAAGCACTGATAATTGTATTTCCTCCTGAAACATATAGAGTTAATGGATCTTCTATATTACACATTAGACGTCCAATTTCAATATGTGCTACGCAATGGTTTACTCCAACTATTGGAATCCCTCGAAGTTGACTCAGTAATCGCGCTACTAGTGACCCAATTCTAAGAATTGGTCCTAAACCAGGGCTTTGACTGAAAGCAATTAGAGATATATCTTTCAAGGAGCATTTGGCTTCTTGTAATGCTTTCAAGACCGTATCTTTAAAATTTGATAAATGATGCTCTCTAACTAATGCGGGATGAAGCCCTCCTTCCTCAGGGATATACGTGTTATTAACCAAACCATATACTTCCCCACTGAAATCAACTATGCCTACACTCCAAGTATGTGCTGTAGATTCAATTCCAAGACATAATCCTTCTTCATTTTCCACGGAATTCACCCTTCTTATTGAAATATATATTCAAATACTATGTAATAGAATGTATTAATAAAGAATTTTTCAAAAAATTTATTTATTGTTGACTTCTAACTCGTCTTCGAGGAGATCTTCCTTTCCCAGTACCCTTAGTTCTTGCTGGTGCATTGCCTTTTCTTTTAAAAATCGTATAATGGCATTTTCCGCATACATATCGATCATAATGTTCGCCTAGATAATAACCAACGCCACATTTAGGGCATGTTCGATGAGTTCGATCTATTGTGTCTCCCTCAATTTTATAAAATTTTGATTGACTTGTCATTCATTTATCATCTATTTTAATATATTTATTCTGTATAACCAAATAAGTGTTTGTATGGTTCTTTCTTGGCTTTTGCTTGGTATATTTCGTTTCTTTTTTCCAAAGGCAAATTTCGGACCTGAATATGAAACGGTTCGAAAAATTGGAGCTCCTTAATATTGTCATATATATATACCACACCAATATCATGAGTAGATCCATAGTGGGTTTGAATCTTATGTACAATAGTCAGTAGTTCATTAGCATTCTTTAATGCTGCAATTTTCTTCTTGATTTCCAATCGATTAGGAGTTCCGGAACCAAAATGCTCAATTCTGAATTTAACTTCAGTTCTCTCGATTAAAAGGTTTTTCTTTTCTTCTACTATTTCAATTTCAAATGACATCTTGAACCATTTATATTATTTATTTCACAATTTGCTGAATTAATCAATTATATTAAAGATTAATTTATGATATTGATGATTAAAGCAGTATAAAAAATAAAATTTTGGTTTTTTGTGTAATTATGGTAAATTTCAAGAATGAAAAGAAGTCCATTAGATTATTATTAATCATTGAATTAATTTTATTATTTATAATTAGCTTCGTCATACTTTGGTTAAAGAATGTTATAATAGGTTTTTATTATTTTATAATAATCTTTACAATAATATCATGGTTAATATTATTCCTATTGACTATTAGGCTATATAATAAACATGATAGATAATTCTAGCAGGTTTCACTATTTATTTTGCATTATAGTAATTAGATGATCAACCAATTTTTTAACGTGACGATTTAATTCCACCATTACAATACCTTCAGGAAAGGATGGCTTCCGGTCTGTAATTGGAGGTTGACCATAAAAAATATACCTTTTCTTTGTTTTTGATAGTGGAAGAACAAGAGTTAGGGGTAATACTAATAGATCTTCTTCACCACGAGTTATTTTTAAAAGAGTCCTTTTTTCATTTTCTGCAATTTTTTTTAAGAGATCAAAACTCTCAGGATTTATAGTACCCTCCGGGTTTTCAAATTCAATAATCTCCTCAAATAAATCTTCATAATCTGCATTGACAGATTCTCTCTTAGTTTTTTCGTCAATAATTGCAATTTGAACCCTTTCTTTCAAGAATTGATTATTTAAAAAATCTTGAGTAACTATATCCCCCACTAAGTAGATCTGAATATCAGAGTCAACCTTTTTAAGGATTTCAATTACTTTAGGAATCGTCTCAAGACGTGATCCAGAGATCAAATCACCTAATGGTTGAGAGTATTTATGACGCTGGTCTGATTTAATTTTCAATTCATCACTCATGATATAAACACATGGATTTTTATATATGATCTCAAAAAGAGGTAAAACACAGTGATAAAATTACCTTACTCTTAAAGCATATTTTCCAGGATAATGAATCTTTAAATATTCGGCGAATTTAGACTCATTAGGTTTAATGATTATTACTTCTCCAGTATAGTCGTCACTTAATGTATGTGTCTTACACTTCGGACATATACTATCATTTTTGGTTATTAAATGACAATTTTTACAAGCTCTTTCTTTCATATTATTACATCACCACGAAAAAAATTCAGACTTCACCATCATCTTCGGGGGCGTGTGGTGTTGCGTACTCATCTTCAATATCAGTTTCAATCCATTCAGGTTTGCCCAAAAATTTCTGCCGCATCGTTAATCCTAATTTGCCACTTCGTCCAGTACCCATCGAAACAGCAATAATTTTAGCTCTTACTGGATCATTGACCTCAAGAATCTTTCCGGTTTCCTTACCAATAAATCTATTTCCTACCTGTTCATAAGAGATATAATCATCACATATTTGAGATACGTGAACTAATCCGTCTAAAGGACCGAGTCGAATGAATGCTCCAAAGTCTACAATTTCAACCACTTCTCCTTCAACCACTTCTGAAATCATAGGTTTAAAGGTAAGGACTGAAAATTCAACCTCATGAAACGTGTTTGCATTACCAGGGATGATTCTACCTGGACCTACATTAAGCACGTCTACAATTGCTATAATAAATCCATAATCACGCGTGATAATTCCTTCATAATCTTCAGAAAGAATTATACGAGCACTTACTTCTTTTGGTTGATCAAATAAGAATGGGGGAATTTCACATTTTGATGATAGATGATAAAGTGTAAAAATAGCTGCACACCCGTAAAGTAGATGTTTATTAATGACCTATCAAATGAACGATAGAATTAATAATTTGTGATTTTTACTTTTGTAGGTTATGGCTAACCTAATAAAAAACATCTTAATATCAAGAGAAAATTCCACTAAATTAATAAAAACCTTTATACAGATATTACAAAATTTAATAAACATGTAATAAACTATATTTTTATAACATAGCTTAGACAAATGAAAACAAATAAATATTTAGAAACTACATTTAATTATTAGTATATACTTTCTAATTTATCTAATAATTTGAAATTAAATTAAACACGCGAATGAATATGGATCCGAATACTCCCGAAACATTAGATGACCTTCTAAAAAAACTACTGGGTGCCATTCCAGAAGTAAAAGCTGCAGCAATCGTATCAGCTGAAGGATTGCCAATAGCATCAGCACTACCTCAAGGGGTAGATGAGACAAGAATCGCCGCAATGACGGCCGCTCTTCTATCATTGTCCGAGAGAGCCATTATCGAAATGGCGAAGGGTGACTTCGATCAATTATATGTAAAAGGAAGCGCGGGATATCTCCTCATCCTGCAAGCCGGTCCAAACGCAGTCCTCACAGTTTCGACGTCCCCTGAAGTACGTCTTGGACTTATCTTATTGGATTGTCGAAGAACGTGTGAGAAAATCTCAAAGTTAATTTAAATCTGAGTGAGTCTTTTTTCAATATATCGACCATATCTCCTTCTATTTCATATAAAAACTAACGTGATTTTCATCTAAAATATTTAGTAATTAGCTCAGTCGTGGTTTCAAAAGGGTTAATTTTACCTTTAAAATGAATTAGTTCTTGCTCATATTTTTTTTCAAAAGCTTTCGTAAACAATTCCAATTTTTTGGAAAGAATTGGTAAATTCTTGGTTGATACTAGAGCGATAATTACATGTTTACCATATGCAAAATAAATTTTTACACCTTCTTTATCAATAATGCGTAAATTTTTTTGTTCGTTTGTGATTTCAGAGAGCAAGCTTAATATACCGGAAAATCCTCCTGTGATTAAATCTTCATTTGGCAAATTAACATTTTCTGATCCGGAAGTAAAATTTTGAGTGAATAAACACACTGCACTGTTAAACGCATATAGGTTTCTTAATGTATTTTTCCAATCTGCTTCTCTTGCAGTCAATATCTCTGGTAAAGGTATTATCCATACCAAGATAACAATTAAGATAAAGGGACTAAGTCCATCTAGGAAAGATGGGATCCAATAGAAGAAAACGGGATTTTTAATGTGAGTTTGGGTGAGTAAGAAATTAAATAAAATCCCTAAAACAAAACCACCAATGAAGATGAATAAGAAGCTACATACCATTCTTCCTCTGAATCTAATTGTATTTCTCTCAGTAGAAAAATCACCAGCAAAGGTAAAGATAATCATAAAGGAAATTGGAACAGAAACTCCAAAAAATATTGAAGCAAATATTCCCTCAGTAGTTTTATCTCCCGAAAAAAGGATAATGGATGAGATAAACAAAATTCCAGCTGCAAATGTCCATTTTCGCCCTAAATTATCTAATAAGACTCCGATTATTAAAAATGAACTCATAAAAAAAAAAATGAAAATTGGAGTGATTACATTAAATCCATATTCAATTGGAAAAGAATTTCCTAATACTAATGCCAACGCAAATAAGGCAATCATATAACCAGAGATATGCAGGGATCCCATTAAGATTTCTATAAATTTCTTTTCAGACTTCAATCTTTCTTTGGTTTCTTTATAAGAATAATTTCTAGATATCCAAATTAAACTTAATGTCAACAAAATCTCTATGATTTGGATTATGAGAATAAAATTAAAACTTAGAGATACAATTAAATGTGAGATAATAAATGATAAGAAAAAAAAATATCCAAATAGTCTCCCGCGGTTAAGAATATTTGATTCATGGAAAATAATGGTAATTAAATTAATTAAAAATATGCCAGTAAAAAATGTTATCAATATAAAACCAATAGTACTTAAGATGTTATCCAAAAATACAAAAAAAATACAAAAAACAACGGATCCCGCAGAAATTAGCAAAAGTTTCACTCTATCTTTAAAAAAATCAACGATTATCCCCCCAATTATGATAGTTACAATAACCGTGAGGATGATAGTTGAACTAATTATATCAGATAAAATATCTTCTGGGTTGAAATTAATTATATAGGTTACTAAAAAGTTTATTGAGATTGAGGAAAAAATGAACGAAAATAAAAAGTATACAAATCTAAATCGAGAAATTGCAATATCTCTCAAAAATAGTTGTTTGAAAGTCATCATCTTCGAATAGCGAGCAAAAATTTCATTTAATTCCACATTATTCCCTCATTATCTTACGATTTTTACTGGATAGTAATATGTTCTGTATCTTTATTTTACATTTTTTGGTTTCTTTTCATTTATTACTTATCAAAGTAATATCATAATTAATTAAATAAGAGGAAATCTAAGAATAATTAATTGATGTTATATTTTTAGAATAATTACACCTATTCTTTAAAATCATGGATTACTGGGATATCGTAGCGGAACTGTATAATACGACTCTATCGTTTTCTTTCATCATCTTAGGATTTTTAATGTTTTATATTGCCACAAAAGGTTTGAGAGCAAAAAATCACTATGGAGCTATTTCTACGACTGTGTGTGGTGTTTGTTTCATAATATTTGGCTATTATAATTCAGTTGCTTTATTTTTTCCTTTTCCTTATAACGGTTACATGGTATGGTGGATAGGAGTGGTCCTAATTTTAAATATATTGTTCGCAATTATTAGTAAACGTTTTATTAAAGGAATGGCAAACGATCTAGGATTGGAAGAAGAGCAAGGTACATCACATCTAAGGAGATACATAATTAGAATGACTCAACATGATCCTTACGAAGAAGAAATTTCAATTAGAATGGAAGTAATAAGGAAATCATTCCACTTATCAGGTTTTTTAATTTGGGTGGCATTTTATGGATTTTTATTTATTCCTCCAATCACTCAAATTATAAATGACAGTATAATCGTGATGATAAATCAAATCGGTCCTGCTTATACCATTCTGTGGGGTCCTATATCAATGTATCCATATCCAGTCGGAGCTCCTCAAGCTATAGCTGGTTTGACCATGATGGCATTAATTGGTTCTCTCGTATTTGCAATCATTTCTGATATATTTCGCATACTGTGGGGTCCAGAATACTCCGTATTTAACTTTATAACACATTCAATGTTAAGAGATAAGGAAAGAAATGCTGCAGGACCCCACATTTATATCATGGTGGGATTCATTTTATCTTTCATGTTATACATGATGGAATTACTTGATATCTCTGCTTATTTTGCTGGGATACTTATAGCTTGTTTGTCTGATGCCGCCGCTGCTTTAATAGGACGAATTTTCGGGAAGCATAAAGTAAAAGTAAGAAGTAAAGAAACAAAATCGATTGAAGGATTTATAGCAGGAGTAGTAGTTGCATATGTTATAGGATTGATTATTGTAGGTCCCATCTATGCAATAATTGGAGCTACTATATTTCTCATAACAGATTATTATCCTAAGTATACTGCTGACAACATTTTAAATCCGATACTAATTCCTATTGGTATTCAATTCTTTATTGTTATTTTACAATTGCCAGTGGGATGGTAAAACTAATTATTTCAAATGATGAATAGAGTAGATTTTAACTGATGTCAGAATTAATTAAAGAATTACAAGGGACGAAAATTGCTATTTTTGATTTAGATGGAGTTATTTATAGGGGAACAGATTTAATCCCTAATGTAGATAAAATAATTCAACGCTTAACAGACCTATCAATAAAGATCGCTTACAATTCAAACAACTCAACTAAAACTCGGCAGATGTATGCTGATCATTTAAAAACATTTAATATTTCAAGTAAGTCTTCTGATTTTTACACGAGTGCGTCAATAACGTCAGAAGAAATTACGCGTATCAAACCAAATTCAAATATCTTTGTAATTGGTGAAATAGGGTTACGTGAAGAACTAAAAGCTAAGGGGCACAAAATTATCAGCTCAGAATCTGATTATTCAGAGGTTGATTTTGTAATTGTTGGATTAGATAGAAATTTTAACTACAACGATTTAGCCATAGCTCAAAGATGCATCTTGGAAGGGAAGGCTCTTTTTTACGCCACGAATGATGATGCCACATTACCCGTAAAAAATCGATTTTTGCCGGGAGCAGGTGTAATGGTAAAAGCATTAGAAGTATGCACGGGAAAAAAACCTATAGCTACATTTGGAAAACCTCAGCCTTCAGGTATAGAACTAATTTTACGGGAAAATAATATCTCACCAAAACATGCTTTAATGTTTGGCGATCGTTTGAATACGGATATAATTGCTGGAAATCGAGCAGGAGTGACGACTCTCCTTGTTTTAACGGGAGTAACATCCTCTAAGGATGTCGAAGATGTTAAAAAAGATCCTACCAATGATAGAAATCTTCTACCAAATATGATTATAGATAATTTAGATGCAATTTTTGAATAGAAGAACTGATTTTCACTGTGGCATTTTTTGTATTATTGATTATCACGGAATTATTAGTTTTTACATTTTTTTATAATTCATGAGTTTATCATTTAACTATGATTAATAATTACTAGTACTTAGGAGTATGTTTTGAGATGGAAAAATCTAAATTAAAAAATATTGACAATTTTGGCTGTATTGGAGAAATCGAACTTTTAATTGGAGAAAAGAATGAAACTTTTGCTAATGATCTTGCTTCTGAAGTCATAACAGCACAATCCCTAAATAAACGTGTTGAATATTTATCAGAAAGAATAATAATTTATTCCAGCAAATATACTCTTGATGAAAATCAAGACCTCCTCATTTTTGAATTAGTTAATAGAAAATCAAAGAATGAAGAAAGAGAGTACTATTATATTGCAAATAAAAATTTGCACGCTTCTTACTTGCTCAATTTAATAAGTAAGGGAGAAATGAAATAGAGAATACTATAAGCTTCTTTTTTAATCCTAATAATGTTTAGCGGGAATTTAGATGATTTCTGCCCGTTGCATCATTAATTTTGCCAATGCATAAAAGATATCTTCGATATTTTTACCATCTTTAGAAGAACATTCAACAAATCCATAAAGATTATGGTTTTTAGCGATATCAAAAGCATCTTTAGAAGAAACGGCTCTTTTAAACCGAAGATCCAATTTTCCCCCGACCATAATAACGGGTAATTGATTTTCATCTCCCCTAAAACCTCGTTTGAAAATCTCAATCCAATCCTCAAAATTTTTCATGCTAGAATATCTTGTAATATCATACATGAATATCCCCCCAGACGCGCCAAGTACATAGCTTTGTAACAGAAACCTAAATCTTTCTTCACCTGCAAAATCCCAGATTTGTAAGGTTACAGAATAATCTTCTACTTGAATTTTCTTAATATGAAACTCTACTCCAATGGTAATAGAGCTATCAGTTTTAAAGACACCCGTGAGATAGCGATTCACTAGTGTAGTTTTTCCAACCCCTCCATCCCCAAAAAGACATATTTTGAACATTAGATCACTTTTTTCATCGCTTCTCGCTTGCATTTTAAGTATCACTTCTCAATAGCATTAATGTATTTATCGATCTATCTACTAATATTTTCTTAATTTTCAAGATTTATTAATTTACTATACATAATATAAAAATAGCTTTTTAAAAATCATTCGGAAACGAAAATTACTTTTTTTTTTATTTCTAAAAATCAATTATATAACTATCAGATATGTAATTATTATAAAAATAAAGGGGTATTTTATGTGATATAAATGTCCACGAAAATAAGCATTGTTCATGTAAAAGATCATAATAATCTCCAAGAAGCAATTATTAAAGGAATTGAACTCATTGAAGACGATTTTAAATTCAACCTTTCTGAATTAAGTTATATCTTATTAAAACCGAATTTATTAAGAGCAACTGAAGATGCTTGCACTCAACCGTCTTTTGTAGATGGTGTCTTATCATACCTCACGAAAAAAGGTATAGATATGAAAAATGTGAGCATTGGAGACTCACCGGGTCAAATTAAAACTTCTGCATCTAATATTGCAAAAAAGATAGGACTTTATGAGGTAGCAGAGAAGAAAGGGGTAAAATTCGTTGATTTTGAGAAAGAAATCCCTATTCATGAAACAATTGATGGTGCAATTTATTTAACAGACTATTATGTTTCTAAACCGGTTAAGGATTGCGATTTACTAATTAATTTACCTAAATTAAAAACTCATGGAGAAGCAACTATAACAGGTGCTATCAAGAATTATTGGGGGATCATTCCTGGAGGTCTAAAAGCTAAATTTCACCTCTTAGGAAAAACTCCTGCTCAATTTGGGGATACATTAGCAGATAATTATGCTTGGGTAATTCAAAATAAACCAAATCGATTAACAATTTACGATTTAGAGAAGGTAATGTATGGATCTATGGGTCCGGTTTCAGGTCCAATGAAAGAATGGAATTTAATTTTAGTTGGAACTGATGAATTAGCTTTAGATGTAGTTGCACTGGCTATTGGGAAATTTAAAGGATTAAATTTTGTTCCACATTTAAAATCTGCATATAATAGAAATCTAGGTGTTGGAAATCTTGAGAATATTGAAATTGTAGGTATTTCACTAGAAGAAGCTAAAAAAATAGCTCCAAAATTTAAAATGCCTAGAAAATCAATGACTCGATTTGCAAGTTTGATAACGGGTGGGTTTGTTTACAAGGTAACAAAAAAAATCCCTATTATGACGAAGAAGAAGTGTAAAAAATGCGGAATGTGTTCAGAAATATGTCCTGCACATGCTATTCATTTTGTAAATAATGAATATCCTGTATTTAATAAAAAAACCTGTATATCATGTTTATGTTGTTTAGAGGTTTGCCCTCATCAAGCTATAGATACTAAAGCAAGAGGTTTTAAGGGACTTTTTACTTCCTATTAAACTCTTCTTTTTTATTAAGTTTAGCATAGAAGTGCAAGAAGTAATAAATGAATCGACGTGCATCTAATATTGATTCAACTTGAATAAATTCGTTGGGCGCATGGGCATTCCCTCCAATTCCTAGTCCTCCAACAATGAAATTTAAACCCAATTCATTCTTTATACTGCTAAGAGGAGCAGCAGCAGCGCTCAAAGGCCACTCTTCATATTTAATATCTAAGAATTCGAAACTTTTGTGAATGCTTAAAATTAAATTTGTATCTCTTTTAACACGAGAGCCTTCATAACCAATATTCTTTATCAAATCTATGTGAGAACGAGATTTTTTGTTATAATTATCCACGATCTTTTTAATCTCTTGGTAAATTGTATCGATTTTTATGTCATGAGCATACCTAATGTCAATATTACACTCTGCATAATTGGGAACCACATTTTTGATTCCCCCATCAATATATCCTGATTTTATTGTAGAGATATTAAAACTTGGGTGGAATAAATAATTATAAAATGATTTTTCATCATTTGTTACGAGTGATTGGTTTATACCTCTTTTTTTCTTGACGGTAATAAAAGATGTTTTTGTACTTAGATTATTCATTAAATCTCGTTCTTCTTGGTTAATTTTATAAGTTTGCTTAAGGGAATCAATTTTAAAATTACCATCAAAGTGAATTGAGTTGAGAACGGATATTAAATCATTTACAGGATTTGGAATCATTGAACCAAATGAAGAATGAACTTCATTATTTTCCGTACTTGCTATTATGGTTAATGAAAGGATTCCTTTATATCCTAACTTTAAAATAGCTGTTCTATTTAGTTCCTGTTTCATAGCGGGATAATAAGCATCGACGCAATCATGGAAAAGTTCTTTTTTTGTGTGAAGTAGTTTTAATAATGTGGGAGATCCCTGTTCCTCCTCACTATCAAAAACTAACAAGAGAGACATTGGTAACATATCTCTTTCTTTCATGATTCTTAATATATTTAAAAAACATAATAATGGAGTCTTAGAATTATAAGCTCCTCTTGAGATTAAGCAATCTCCTAAAGTATCCAAAGGGCTCTTTAAGATTGAAAATTCTCCGCTAAATGGTTCAACTATCCACATATCGTGATTATTGACGGGTTGAGTATCATACATCATATAAATTAATAAAATAGCCTTGCTTTGACCTTTAATCCATGAAAAAGTGAGTGGATTAATGACTCCAGGTATATCAATTGATTTTTCAACCATATTAGAAATATAAGACTTCAAGAAGTCTCTTGCTTTCGAAACTCCTTCTGGATTTAATGTAGTACTGGGAATTTTTAAAAAAGGAATCAATTCTTCCTTAATAAAGTGGTTATTTGAGTCATTTATTATTCGATCTATTTCCAAGTCATGCAATTTCATATGTATTAAAAATTTATAATCGGATTAATTAAACTATTTATCAGTGATAAAAGATTAAAATGTCAAAAGAGTCTTCAGAACAGCCAGTAGTCAAGAATGTTAGACTAATATTAGATGAAATAAAAAAGAAAGGAAATTTAAATGGGGTCCTCTTTTCTTATAAAGAAGGAAGTTTAATTGCTGATAATATAGAAGCTCAATTAGACAAGTCCGTTTTTTCATCAATGTGTGCTTCAGTTTTAGAAAGTGCTTCTAGTTTAGGTAAATCATCTGGTGGTTTAAAGCTTAAAAAAATAATAACTGAATTAGAATCTCAAATAATCATTATACTTGAGTGCAGCGATGATACTTTTTTAACCTTACTTCTAAACCAGAATTCAGAAACGGGCAAGATACTAAGTAATATTAATTATTACATAAGGAAGATTATATTACTTTACGAACAGAGAAAATGAAAGAAAAAAATAATTTTTATTTATTCTTTATCAAGTTTCATTAAATATTTCAAGCAAATTTCAGCCATTTGTCCCAGAGCTTCTTTCTCAATAACATCAGGAGTATCATAACGAGTATGATAAAATGGTGCTAATTCTTTTCCAAGATCTAAACCCCCAAGTGAAGCTGCAGGTATGCTTTTTTTACTAAAAGCAGCAGCATCTGTTGCTCCAAATGAAAGCGAGGCGATTTTCGCTTTAGAATTAATTTCGTGTGCGATTTCATAAATTGGCTCATAAATCATTGGATCGTGTTTTGTTCCAATTCCCGGTTCTTTATCGAGTATTACCAGAGTATCCTTTTTAGCGATTCCGTCCATATTTACAACAATCGTCCCATTATTCTTTAATTCTTCGTAATGCATCTTTACATAACGTTTTGCGCCTCTTAACCCAGATTCTTCTCCTGCAAAAGAAATTAATAATACTCTAGTGTGTTTAGGATAGAAATTATCATCATTTTTATGATCAAACAAGAATTTCCCTATTCCTAATACAATACTAACTCCAGAAAGGTTATCAAATGCTCCCAAAACGGGTTTATAACTGTGGAATAAAACGTATACTGCAACTATGGGTGTAAAGCAAATGAAAATAACTCCAAAGATGAGAAATAGGAGAGAAAGTTCAATTCTTAGTAGAAATAAGATAAATTTCAATAATATTCCTATTAGAGTAATTCCAACTGCAATGTATCCTACATTGATAATAATCTGTCCAAAACGCTTTAAATAATAGAATGTGTTGAACTCAAATGCTGAATCATGATGAGCTGAGAAAATTATTGTATGTTTAACTTCTCCTTTAGGCTCTATTGATCCAACAATATTTCTTGAAGTTCTTTTTGGAAATAAGAAATCATAAGTTTCATAGTACTTCATAACCTCAAGGATAAAATAGCTTATAGTAATTATAATCAATATTATTGAAATTAGTAAGAATAATCCGCTATAATCATTAGAGAGGGGAATTACATTTAAATCGACTAACAAACTCATCCAGTACAAGATTATTGATACACACACTATCAATGCACCATAACGAATTCCTCCTAAAAAAGCATGAGGACTACTTACATATTCTTCTTGATGGGTTTCATCACAAAATTGTGTAAACTCTTGTTCTATAATATCTCCTGCTTCTAATTCTTGTACTGTACCTGATTCTCTTGGTCCAACATCCTTACATATTTTTTCTATAAAATCTTGCATGTAATTGCTAAATTTTTCATCTATCAATTCTATCACTTCATAATTTAAAATATCCCTTAATGAAATTTAATGAAGCAATCAGTAATAAAGTTAGGTTGATTTCATGTGAAGAATTAATTCTTAAAGGTTAAGGATTATAACTATAATAAACTCATCCATTTGGGTTCTATCCTTTCTAAAGCTTTTTCGATTTCCTTTCTTACCTCAAAATCGTCATCTCCTAAAGATTGAATCAATGGATTTATAGATTTTTCATCACAAATTTTTCCTAGCGCTTTAGCAACAGAGATTCTAATCCGAGAGTCTTTACTATGAAGCAATTCATGAAAAATTTCCAATGAATCTTCATCTTTTAGTTTTCCTAAAGCATTAATAGCCCAACTTCTAACATAAATATCATTATCTTCTAAACATTTAACAAGAGATTTAACAGCACTAGCATTCCCGATATTTTTAAGTAAATCCACAACCGCTCTCCGAATTCTCCAATCCTCACTTTCTATTTGTGATTCTGAGATTTCAATGATAATATCTGAATTAAATTTTGATAGTGAATTAGTAATTGACCTCCTAACAGACGATTTTGAATCATTCAAACGACTCACGAGAAGATCTATAGACTCTTCATCTACTAATTCTCCCAAAATTTTGGCACTGTATTTTCTTACTTGCCAAATACTGGCATTTATTCCTTCACGGATAAGATTTATTTGGGATTTATCTTGTTTCAAAGTTTTTAGGATTGCTGAATAAGCTAATCTTCTTATTTTTCCATCTTTACTGTTTAGTAGTTTCATTAAAAATTTAATTGATTCAGGTTTTTTTAGTAGACCCAGAATCTTTACTGCTTCTCTCCGTGCAATTGGATTTCTTTTATTTATGATATTATTTACGAGTTTTAAATCTCCTTCTCGTTTTATAATGGTATAAAGGGCTCTAACAGTGCTTTTCCTTATCAACTCATCCTCGTATTTTAGGAAATTGATTAAAGGTTTAATTGCTTTTTTTACACCAACATGACCTAAAAAAAGAATGGCTTGATTTATCACATGCAAATCCTCGTCATTTAGCATAAGAATTATCTGATCTAAATCTTCTTCATCTGAGATTTTTTCTAAAGCTTTTATCGCATTTTTTCTAACAACCGCATTTTTATCATGTAGAAGATCAATAAGATATGTTTTAGTTGTTTTATTTGAAAATTCGCCCAAAATAAGAGGGATTGATTTTCTTATATTTAAATTATCAATATCCATGAAAAGCGGAAGTACTTCCTTTAAATCACATTTCTTTATTATTTTGACAATAGTGGAGATTAAATTCTCATGAATTTCTAATCTATGTTGAGTTAATTCAATTAATGGTAAAAGCGATTCTGAATCACTAATTTCACCTAAAAATTTTATTGCTAATGCTTTATTATCAATGTCAGGATCTTTTAATGCTTCTATATATAGAGGTAATTTAATCGATTTATCTTTAACATTGCCATTTTCAAGTATCTTTTTTCTAGCCTTTCCATTTTTCTCACGTTGATATTTAATCAATAAAATATTCTCATTTAAACTCAAATTAAGTCACTTAACCTTTTCTGCACGAAAAATACAACTATGGATATTTATGTTTAGTGATTTCATAAATTGCTCTTTATAATATCTAAAACTAATCAAAAAATTACTTAAATAACATTCATTTTAATTAGCTGCTCTAAGGTGTTGAAAATATGGAAGGTAATCTATTTACTGATAGAAAATGGATGTTTATTAAAAAAAATGTGCAAGGCGCTTTTAAAAATGAGTTTAAAGATGACGATTGGGAAAAAATAACTATACCTCATACTTGGAATTCTCTTGATGTTCAAAATGGAGGGGGAAAGAAACGGGGAATTATTGGACATAATAATCCAGGATATTATAGGGGAATTGGATGGTATAGATTAAATTTTAAAGTTCCTGAAGAATATCATGATAATAGAGTCTTTATTCGTTTTGAAGCGGCAGGAAGTATAGCAGAAGTTTTCTTAAATGAAGTTTCTATTGGAAAACATTTGGGAGCTTTTTCCGCTTTTTGTTATGAATTAACAGATCATGTCATATTCACAGAAAATAATATTTTAGCCGTAAAAGTAGATAATTCATGGAGAGATGATTTACCCCCATTAGGTGGCGATTTTCCCGTGATGGGGGGTATATATCGACCAGTTCAATTAATTTTTAAAGAAAAAACATGTATTTCACCTTTGGATCATGCATCATCAGGAGTATACATTATCCAAAATAAAGTATCTGATAATAAAGCAGAATTAGAGCTATTAGTCAATATCTCAAGTAAGGATGAAAATGATAAGGTGATTATGAAAAGTACTATTATTAGAGAAGATGGGACTGTAGAACAAGAATTAAGTAAAGATATAAAAATCTTACCCGGAGAAAAAAAACAAGTTTTAAAAATTGAAATATCAAACCCACATTTATGGAATGGTCTTACTGATCCTTATCTATATCAGGTAAAAGTAGAGCTTATTCAAAATAACCATATAGTTGATCAAGTTATTCAACCCTTAGGAATTAGATATTATCACATTGATCCAGAAAATGGTTTCTTTCTTAATGGAAAAGAATATCCTATTTCTGGAGTTAACAGGCATCAAGATCGCTTAAATAAAGGATGGGCATTATCTAAAGAAGATCAAAATGAGGATTTAAAATTGATGCTTGAAATGGGTGTAACAGCTGTTAGATTAGCTCATTATCAACATTCAGAATATTTTTATAGCCAATGCGATAAAAAAGGGATTTTAGTTTGGGCAGAGCTTGCAATTGTTAACAAGGTTAATTTTTCCAAACGATTTTTTAACAATAGCAAGGAAATGTTAATTGAACTGATTAGACAAAATTATAACCATCCTTCAATATTTACTTGGAGCCTCGCAAATGAAATTGGAATGTTTCAATTACGGAGTCCAGTAAAAATCATGAAAAAACTTAATAAAATTGCTCATGAAGAAGACCCGAATAGACCAACCATTCTTGCTGCAATTTCACTCGCATTTTTTAGAAAAAAACTCCATAGAGTTACTGATTTGATCGGTTGGAATAATTATCCCGGTTGGTATTATTTTAAAGCTAATAAAATGGGATCTCACCTAAAAAAATTCAATAAAGTTGGAAATTTAAGAGGATTATGCGTGAGTGAATATGGTGCGGGTGCGAGCATTTACCATCATAAGCATGATATCACTCATGAGGATAAAGTTAAAGCGATGGGGAAGTTTCATCCTGAAGAGAAACAAAACATTGTTCATGAAGAGACATACCGACAAATGAAGAGTTTAGCATTTGTATGGGGTACTTTTCTGTGGAACATGTTTGATTTTGCAGTTTCTTATCGTAATGAAGGTGATGCTCCAGGTAGAAATGATAAAGGTTTGGTTACCTACGATCGTAAAGTAAAAAAAGATACATACTACTTCTACAAAGCAAATTGGACAAAAGAGCCATCAGTATATATAACGAGTCGTAGAGCTATTGAAAGAATGGATAAAATTACAGATATCAAGGTTTATTCAAATTGCGATGAAGTAGAATTGAAAATTAATGGTGAATTAATTGGTTTGATGATGAAAGAAGATTTGTGTATTTTTAGGTCTGAAAATTGTACTTTAAATGAAGGACAAAACGAAATAAAAATCACAGGATTCAATAGAGACGAAAAAATTATAGACTCTTGCATATGGAATTTTTCCAAAGAATAAAGATAGCTTAATTTTGTTATCGTGATTTTACAGGCTGACCGCATTGAACACAATAACTCGCATCATCAGGATTGTTAAGACCACAATATTGGCAGATTAAATTACCAATTGGAATAATTTTGATTTTTTCTGTAATATCCACTTTTTTGGTTTCCACTTCTTTAACCACTACCTTCTCTGTGATTTCTATTTCTTTAGGTATAAAGACTTCTTTTTCAGTTGGTTCTTCAGAAGCTAAACCTATCACTTCTATGATCTGTTTCTTATCTGCTCTATCTTCTATTTCTGGTACTTCCTCTACTTCTCTGAATTCTTCCTCTATAGGTAATTCTTCAGGATATTTTACACTAATTTCTATTATCTCTTCTTCTTGTGATATTTCCTCCAAAGCAATAACTTCCACTTCTTCTAACTTATCTTGTTTTATGGGATACTGCTCTTGAACAACAATCTCCTTCTCTTGTAAAGTAGCTAATTCTAAAGGCTTTTCTTCTAAAGTGATCTTACGTTTAGATGATCTTTTTCTTCTTGAAATGATGATCCCCATGATCGCTGCTATTGAGATCCCTACGATTAAACTTATTTCTAGAATAGGAACTCCTTCCAGGCAGATACCTTGATGGTCTTGGATATCTTCACCATTTCCATTAAATTCGTTATTTGAAACTTCATTACATGTAGAATCTCCATCTAGATTTATTCCAATTCCATTGTTATTAATTACATTTGATGAGATTCTATTTCCATAACTACTTAATACATTTACTCCGTAAGAGTTACTAATTATAGTGTTATTCGTAATGATATTATCATCGCTATCTTCCAAAATTATACCATTATTCGAGTTTTCTGTTATCGTGTTATTTGAAATTTTGTTATTATTACTTCCTGCTATATTTATTCCATTATAATTACTTTTTGCCGTGTTGTTAAAAATGGAGGTATTGTTACTACTCCATAAATAAATTCCATTATTATTGCTTACCGTATTGTCAACAATGATATTGTAGTCACTTAAGTATAAGATTATCGCGTGCGCTTTATTATCTGAAATATTGCTATAATCCCCAAAAAAAACAAAAATTTCCCAATAACCATTATAATTTACGGTATTTCCCGAAATCGTGTTGTAAGCTCCAACAGAATATATCCCACCATTCGTATTATATTCTACAATGTTTCCTGAAATCATATTGTTAGTACTTTGTTCTAATCTTATTCCATTATCATTGTTATTATTAGCACTATTATTCAGAATGACGTTATCACTTCCATGATATAAATATATCCCATTTTGATTGAGTGAACAGTTATTATTGATTAAATGTCCATTCTCAACATTATTAAAATAGATTCCCGCATAAAGATTACCTCCCGAATTATATACAGTACAATTTTCAATTTTAAAGTACATATTGGAATTTTCAATTTCGATGCAATTTCCAATATCCCCACCATCTATTATTAAATCTTGAATTATATATGGATCGGAAGGAGTACCGCTTCCAGTACACTCTCCAGCATTTTTTAATAGTATCCAATCAGTATTGCCATCAACATGAATTCTTCCTGAGACTTTGGAAGTTTTTAAATCAGCAGCATTTCCATATTCACTATTTGAAATACAAAAATTGTTAATTGAAATAAAGATAATTATCGAAATTAAAATCCAATATGATTTTTTCAGATTGGTTATCATTAAATCATCACAAAATAATGTAGATCTGATTGTTTATAAAACTTATACAAAAAAGTACCAGCATTTCATGTAAATTTACCATCAAAAAAGAAAAGCATAGATTGAATTTCTATCGTGCTTTTTGTTTAACCATTAAGATAATTCTTTCCATATAATTTTTATAAATTGGAGGAATGAGTTTTCTTACGAACTCGACTAGGTAATCTTCATCAACTTCTTTCTTGTTTTCATTTTTAATTTTATTCTCTAACGATTTTATGAAACTGGAGTGCGTAGATCGAGGAAACACTCCTAAAAATAAGGAATACATGCTCTTACCCTTGTTTTTCCATGCTATTTCGGTGTTACCAATAAATTCTTTTATCCCCTCACGTTTTTCTTGAGTTCTCAGATGTTCTTCTCTCACATCACCATCTAAAGGAATTCCTAATCGTTCATATTGTTCCAAAGGGGCATCACTTTCTTTCATTAATTTTACTAATAATTTGATCATCTTCATTTCTAAAGTAGGATCTTCAATTGGAAGTTCTTGGTTAGGATCATTTTTTAGATCGAATAAGAGACTACCAAAAATCGTAGAAATGCTTGAGACTATATCTGGTTCTTCTATCTTCATTGTCTTACAACCTTTAGTAAAAGAAAATGGATCTGCTATTTCAGGTGTTTTTAAACTGTTGAGAGAGAAAAATCCTTTCATGTGCGTTGGCATGACGGTATATTCAAAGAGCGGTTTGTTTGAAATATCATATGAGCCTCTCATATATACGTATTCACCATTCGTGATATTAACATGGCCTCCATGAACACCAAATAGTGCAGCTTCTCTAATTTCTTTATCGATTTCAATTGTTTCTTTCAGTGATATTCCCTGCATTGTTTTAGGTCGTTTTATTTTAAAAAATTCGAGGATAGTAGGGGCAATATCAATTGCTTGCACAAGTGCTTTTCTTTTCTGGTTACAAATATTAATACGAGGATCCCAAATAAATAAAGGAATATGGGCAATTTCGTTATAAACAGGAGGTACCATTTTACCCCAATATCCTTTTTCACCTAAAAGAAAGCCATGATCGGTAGTTATTATTAGCATTGTATCATTCCAAAGACCCATTTCATCCATCATATCCAACAATTTCCCCAATGAATTATCACACATGCTAATTGAAGCAGCATATTGCTTTCGAATGTGGTCTACTTGCTTTGGGGTTTCTACAACTGTAGCATAATCTGGCCAATCAAAATGTGGTCCTTCATAGGTATCATCATAAAGTTCTTTATATTTCTGAGGTACAAAAAAAGGTTCATGAGGATCAAAAGTCTCAATTTGAAGAAACCAATCATCTTCTTCCCAATTTTTTTCAATAAACTCCAAACCAAGTTTAAATGTTTTTGATTGGGGCATATCCTCTTCTTTTTGCATGTATTTACGGTTTATCCAGTCATGGCGCCAATTCTGAGTTCCCATTTTTGCTGATGTTACGTGTTGGGGGATTTCTGGGTTTTTTATTTCCCCTTTCCATAAATCTCCTTCATGTCCTCTTACGAGTTCATAGCTATTATATCGATTGTGATATGTAGCACCTCCATCTTCCCAATAATGGTAATGATCACTCACCAGATGCGTGTATATGCCTTTTTTACTTAATAGGGATGGTAAAGATTCATCAAAGGGTTCTAAAGGACCCCAACTTCTATGTAAGAAATTATATCTGCCCGTGTGATGTTCTCTTCTTGCGGGCATGCACGGTAAACTCCCAGAATAGCAGTTATCAAAAATCACGGTTTTATTTGCTAATCGTTTAAAATTAGGAGCGTGCACCCATTCACAACCATAGGGAGGTAAAAAACGTCTATTTAATGTATCAAACAATACCATTATTACTTTCATATCAAAACCTAATCTTCTATAGTTATATTAAATTACACAAAATAATATGAATAATTACTATATTAATTATATCTATAGAAATAATTCTCAGAACACATTAAAACTATAATTATAATTTTACAATTTGAATAAACTATCATGTTAAAATCAGATATCATCAAATCCGAAAAATCATATAATAAGCTTATATGGCCATTATATTTTGTAAATGGATTTAATTCCATCGCATTTGGCGGATTAATTATCATAATCGTACCTTTATCCTCGCTTTTTTGGCCAGCTGAAGATTATCATGCATTAGAAATGGGTATTTTGGTAACAACGCTTTTTTGGGCTTCCTCAATTACTGGCATTGTCTTTGGATGGATAATCGATAGATACTCTCGCATAAAAACCCTATTTATCATTTCACTTATTAGAGGTATAAGCATGATAATGCTTGGTTTTGCAACGGTTGGTCAAGGATTAGCAACATGGTGGTACTTTTTTATATTTGTTTTAATATTTGCCTTTTCCTCAGGGGGAAGTTATCCAGCTATGATATCATTATCGAATGATATTGTTCCACAAAAAGACCGTTCTAAATTTTTTGGATATCTATCAATATTTGGGTCCATATTCATGATGTCAGGCTTTTTATTATCTGGAGGTTTGGTGGAATATGGATATTGGCGTTTTTATTTCATAGTTATTGGATTAGCGGTCTTATGTGCAGGATTGCTGTTTTTCTTTTATGTAAAAGAACCCAAGAGAGGAATTCAGAGTAAAGAATTACAATCTGTCTTGACTGATGATAATATTGAATATGATTTCAAGCTTAATAGAGAAATGATCCGAAAAACAATGCTAAGTAAAACAAATATTACTGCTCTTGTTGAGGGTATTTTTACTAATGTCTTTATGGGAAGTTTAGATATGATTATTTTGCCATATCTTCAATCTGTCCATAATATTTCTCCATTAGTCACTGGATTATTTATCATTATCTTTGGAGGAACAGGTAGAGTTTTTGGTCAAATTCTACTCGCTCGATTTTCTGACAAGGCTGCTTTAAAGAATAGCATTAAACGCATTCATTTCATAATAATAGCATTAGTGGGAGGATCTGTAACATTTCTTCTAATGTTTTTCATTCCATTACCATTCTTCTCTGAAGAAGAGGGAGCAAATATATTTATCTTCTTTTCTTATCCAGCAGCAATTTTAATGGGGATCTTAATATTTTTTAGTGATGGTATTTCTTCACTTTACATGATTAATCAACCACCCATAATTCAAGAAATAAATTTACCCGAAGCACAAGCCCAAATTACCTCTTGGAATCAGTTTTTAGAACATATCGGATATGGGTTGGGTCCTTTGATTGCAGGTATCGCTATCACCTTATTCGGCCAAGATTATCAAATTAGCGCGACATTAATCGCACTTTTTAATATTCCTGGTGTTATTTTTTGGATATTGTCAACAAAATGGTATCCTAAAGATAAGCAGGAAATCTCTGAAATACTTAAAGATAGAGCGGTTATTTTGAATTCTCGAAAATGATAAATTATATACAAAGAAGCGGAAAATAAATAAGATTTTTTTTTTTCCTAATCATATGAATAATGGAGAATCAAATTCTGATTTTATCAAACAAATAAACGCTAAAATTGAATATTATGAAGACCGAATTAATTCGGGCATATTTTTAAATGTTAATAATGAACGTGATATATCAGAAATATTTGGTGTCTTAGATTACCTAAAAGAGAAATTCAAAAGATGGAACAACCGAAATATATTTAATTATTCAGGAGACTTATTCAAAGATGAATCAATTCTCGTGATTGGAGCCGCAGATGAAGAGGAAGCTAAAATAATTATAATCACTGTATACTTAAAGATATTAATTAAAGAACAGAAAATACAATTTACATCCAAATATAAATCGATTACTGAATTAGAATTATTTTTACAGGGAGAAATAACTAAAAACCTCAAAAATGGTTATCCCGATGATCGATTGTTCGAAAAAGAATTACGTGATCATTTAAATAAAATCATTGAGGAATAACGTTTATTTAAAATTATAAGCAGTTAAAGAATTAAGAATATAAGCTTGTCTGATTATTCGAGTTTACTAAATACTATCTGTTGATTTTAAATAGTTATTCCATGATAATAGTTCATGAGCACTCAAATTGAATTAATAGATAAAAAGTATGATAATTTTTCTGAAATTTTACCTATATTGGATATGGGACATAAGTATCGAATTAGAAATGAAATGAAGGATACCATATATATTGAACCAGCTCTTATTGATAACCATTATCATATTACCATAATTAAACATTCTGCTTTAGCAAAACGATTATCAAAACCAGTTTCAAAAGAATACATGCAAAGGATAATTTACTATTTAGGTTTTAAATTTAATAGTTGTACATGTGATATTTCTATTTCTTCTAGGCGCTAAAACTTTGGTGAAACTGGACAAAAATATATATTTTCGAGAATCATCACTTGCATATGCCAATATACATGCTTGCAACAAAATTGCAAAATCCTGAATTAGTGGAGAAAAGGAAGGAAACTGGTGAAAAGTGGTTAAAAATAGTAAAAGAAAAACTACCAGACATCAAGTGGATAGCACACTATGCAATTCTTGGACCCTACGATTTTATAGATATTTTTGAAGCGAAAAATGAAAAAGAAGCGGCGAAGGTTTCACTATTGTCACGAGCACGAGGAGCTGTTTTTGCAGAAAGTTGGACAGCTATTCCTTACAAAGATTTCCTTGATTTGATAAAAGAACTAGATTAACTTTTTTACTGCCCAGTAAATTTAAATTTATGCTTTAATTGCCCTATAGACCCTGTAGGTTCATAGATTAGTGTTAAATTATCAATTTCGATTTCCCAATTAAAATTTCTGAAAGCCAAGAATTTCATAATGGCGCCTATATTGTTTTCAGTAACATCGGTATAAGCTAATGAAATATGAGGCACCCAAACATTAGGATGATAATATGGAACAATGCCCTTAGAAACAGGTTCAATCGTATTGAATATAGTTTCATGGTGGTTTATCAAATCCAAATCCTTTGTTACCGCAATGAAGATGATAAGTGATTTTCCTGAAAAGATGCCAAGACGTGAAGTTCTAATAATAAAGGGTGAAATATTTTCGGAAATTTCTTTCATTTTTTCTGCTATAATATCCCAATCATAATCTTCAACCACTTGCCATGAGAAATGTGGAAACGGAGTCACTTTTATACCTGTTAATCCGAACTTAGTCTCAAGTTCACGCCATATATCCTCAACCATTTTATAGTGGCTATCATCTAATAACGAAACAAGACCATGCATAATGATAATGATAGCATTTTTTAATTTAAAAATTTTAAAAGATTTATTCTCCCAAATTAAAATTGTCGTTAGCTACCCTAACGACAAAAATATTTACACTATAAAAAGGGGGATAATAGGTTCAAAATTCTGGTTTTCAATCCATCTCACTATTTATTATTTGTTTATTCATGAAAAAGACTAAGAAAAAGTGTAAAATCAATCCATAAATCTTTCAATTATAAAGAGAACTAATTTTATACATGTTTCTTATCATAAATATGCATAAATTAGAGGTTAAAAATGAAAGTAAAAAGAAAAATCAAAGAAGAGTTTGAGAATCAGATGGGGTTGAAGGAATGCGATCTCGAAGATCCAAAATACTTAAACCAATCGCGAGAATCTATTGATGGTAAGTGTAAAAATTTCTATGAAGATGAATTTAATTGCAAATTAACAATAGATTCCAAAAATGATAGAATAGTCAAATCTGAATGCGAAAAAGAGAATTGAATAATGGACAATTTAATTGAAAAATTGAAAAAGAAGTGTTAATAATATTTATTGAAGTTATATGAGTAGTTCATCAAAACAAAAAACCATTGATGCCTTAAGAAAGGGATATACCCCCGTAGAGCTTAGTCCAAAAGCAAACCTAACAAATTCTTACAAAAATCTGTTTAAACCTCTAGTTAACAGAAAAGATTTTAATACGTTTTTTGAGCTGTTTGAAACGGATGATGTAATCTTGAGAGCTTGGAGTTTTTTAGGCATACATCATGTGTTAGAGGAAAATTCTGTTTATCAAGAAGATAGAATAGAGAAAATACAAGATATTATTTTAAAGGTTTTAAAGGATGAGAGAGATATTACATATTATGGTGGCTCAGCTGAACTTCGAACCACGTTACGTGAACACCACGTTAGACGAGTTTGCGAATTAGATCCAAAATTAAATCTTAAACCAGCATTAGAGTATTGCTCAAGGTTTGAGAAAATGAATGATAGTGTAGTTTCAGATCTTATTGAAAATATTATCTCTAAATCTGCTGATGAAAACATTGAATCCTTAATTTTAAGAATAGCTAGTAACACGAGTGTAAGAGATTTTCATCTCAAAAATCAAATGGTTAAATCATTTGAAAACTTGTCTGATAAGAGAGAAGTTAAAAATTTAAGTGAAATCACTACTCTCTTCAAGACATACCTGAAACAAATAAAAGAAAATAAAATTACGGATCAAGATTTCCTAAAAAGCGTAAAATCATTGCAAGAAACAATTTTCAGGGTTGGTGCGATATTGGGTTTAGCAATTGAAGAGGAAACGCTAGAATTTATAAATTCGTTGAAGTATCCATACAGTTCGTTAGATCTCGTAGCAAAAAGATACGAAAACAATGAAAAATTCGTATCTACAATTTTAACAAAATTAAAAGAAACTAAAAATCCTAACTTCATTGCAGAAATCCTAAAAGCAATCTTGGTTTTAAAAGATAAAATTGATAATTGGAAGGAGATAATAATCGAAAATGTAAAAGAATTTCACATTGTTGATGGTTTTCTCATCGAAGATATGCAAGAATCAAATCTTATCAACCCAAAGTTGATTTTAGATATGTTTAATGAAGGGGGACAATGGTCATTGGAATTCATAAGAGAGTTTTTTGATGAAAATTCTAATTTACTCGAAGAGTGGTCAGAAGTAAAGCGCGAATTCGTAAAAATCTTGGAGATGCCTGTAGAAGAGACGAATAAGATGCTTCTAGATAAGAAAGAGATGATTTTCAAACTCATTATAGATCTGCAAGAAAAGAATTTGATAAATTATTGTTTAAACAATTTCAAGTCGTTTAAAGACAATAAATTAAAAAAGCTCGCTGTTTTTCCTATTCTTAAGTTCGGAGAAGATAAAATTTTAAAAGAACTGAAAGAAGAAATGAAAAAGGATGCTGATATGGCTAAGTTCGTCCTAAATTTTATTGATAGCCTAAATAGAAATGAATGGAAATTCTTTTATTGAAAAATTAGAATAAATTTATAGTAAAATTTGGTTTTACAAAATCAATCAATATCTTGAGAAACTTGAGTTGGTTGCCAATCAAGACTTTGATGCTCAAAATACTGTTTATATAAATTAGCATATTTTCCTTTTTGGGAGAGTAAAGAACGATGAGTCCCCTCTTCGACAATTTTCCCGTTATCCATCACAATTATTCGATCAGCATTTACGATAGTTGAAAGCCTATGTGCAATAATAATCGAGGTGCGATTTTCCATTAGAACTTCAAGAGCTTCTTGGATAATTGCTTCTGTGTATGCGTCAACACTTGAAGTAGCTTCATCAAGGATAAGAATTTTAGGATCAGTTAATATTGCACGAGCAAAACTAACTAATTGTTTTTGACCTGCTGACAAACCTTTTCCCCTTTCACCGATCTGAGTTTGTAGCCCTTCGGGTAAATATTCTATTAGTTCTTCGAGGTTTACTGTTTTAATCACATTCCATAGATCTTCTTCTGATGCTTCTTGTCTACCATATCGAATATTATCTTCTATACTCCCTGAAAACAAGAAAACATCTTGCTGTACATTACCTAAATTTCGTCTATAGGTGTTTAAAGTCATATCCCTGATGTCAATTCCATCAATTTCAATTGATCCTCCTTGAAACTCATAAAATCGAGTTAAAAGTGATATCAATGAAGTTTTCCCAGCCCCTGTGTGACCCACTATAGCGATTTTTTCTCCCTTTTTAATGTGTAGATTTAATCCTTTGAAAACCCATTCATCTCCTCTATAGCAGAAGTCGATATCTTTAAAAATTATTTCACCTTCTAAAGAGCCAATATCATTTGCGTTTGGATTTTGTTTTACATTCGGTTTAGAATCAAGAACATCTAATATTCGCTCATATGCTGCCATTCCTGCACTAAGGTGAGGGAAAAATGTTGAGAGAACCATTATTGGGCGGAAAAATTTCTGAATATAAAGAATAAACATAAAAATTGTTCCGGGATTTGTTATACCTTGAAAGACAAATTGACCTCCAAAATAAATGATGACTATGAGTGTAATAGCAGCAATCGTCTCCAGCACGGGACTCCACATATGAGTTGCAGCTGTTATTTTAAATCCGGCTCTAAAATATTGTTTGTTAGTTTCTTGAAACTGTCTTGAAACCGTAGCTTCTTGTCCATAACTCTTACTTACATGTATTCCTTCAATTGATTCGACCATTGCATCATTTACACTACCAATAGCTTTTCTGTAAGCTCTACTAACAATTTTCACTAACCGTCTTAGAGAAAAAACAAGCAAAAATATGAAAGGAATAGCAATCAAAGTCAAGAGGGCTAACGTTAGATTTAACCATAAAAGCATTCCAAAAGTCAGTACACTTATAAGAAGGTTGCCGAGAGTATCTGCTAATAAGAGCGTAGTCTCCCCAAAATCTAATGCATCATTAGATACTCTAGTATTTAATTTGCCACTTAAATGCTTATCAAAAAAACTCATATCTTGCTCTTGTAATTTATCAAATATCTTCATTCTAAGTTTTTCCAAATAAAATGGAACAAATTTTCCTATTTCTTTGCGTCGTAAGAAGAAGAGTATCCAGATTAGAATAGAAAGCACTAAGTAGAGCCCACCTACTCCAAATATAATTAGAAAATTACTATTGATATTCGATAATTCGTCAATTGCTATTCCAATTAAAAGTGGATTTATGGTTTCCGCGATCGCATTAAAGAAGATAAAAAGTGAGATTAGAAGTATACTTTTTTTGAATGGTAAAATACTCTTGATATATCTAGCAAATAATTCGCGATCTGAATATTCTCGTTTTTGTTCCTCATTCAGCATTCCTGCATATAGTCCCATAATATTATCACGTTAAGTGTTATTTATTTTATAATCTGATAATGAGACTCGTTTCCCAAAAATTCTCCTGTAATCTTCAGATGATTGGAATAATTCTGGATGAGTTCCTTCAGCTACAATTCTTCCGTGCTTGAGAACTAAAATTTTATCTGATGTCCGTATGGCATGAAGGCGATGAGTAATTATTAGGGTGGTTCTGTTCCTTATTATATTTTCCATCGCTCTCCCTATCTTCTCCTCCGTTTCACTATCAATTGCAGAAACAGAATCATCCAGTATTAGCATGGCGGGATTAGTTAAAAAAGCTCGAGCAATAGCCACCCGCTGTTTCTCTCCTCCCGATAGCCGCGTACCTCTCTCTCCTACAACAGTATTATATCCATCTGAAAAATTTTTTACAAAATCATCAACTTGAGCAAGTTTTGCTATGTTAATTATTTCATCGTGTTTAGCATTTTGGTTTCCAAAAGCAATATTCTCAAGTATAGTTTGCGAGAACAGGTAGATATCTTGCTCTATATAACCAATTTTTCTTCTTAGTTCTTCAAGGGGATAATTTTGGATGTTTTTTCCATCTAAGAAAATATTACCACTTTGGGGTTTATAAAGGAGGAGCAGTAATTTTGCAATCGTTGTTTTACCACACCCTGTAGGTCCGACCAGAGCGACCTTCTGATTCGGTTCGATGGTGAAATTGAGGTTTTTAAGCACGGGGGATCGATTTCTTTCTCCATTTTCATATGCAAAAGTGACATCTCTAAATTCAATTTTCCCTTTGAACTCTTTTGGCCATTGTTGATCCTTAGTTTGTTCATCCTCGTCATTATCGTTGGATAGTTCCGTGAATAAACGCGAACATGCCGCAAATCCACTCATCATATCGTTAGTGGCCCACCAAATAAGATTTGTTGGATTTACAAGAGTCAGTAATAGAAGATTCGTTGCTACTAAGTTTCCAATGGTTAATGAATTCTGAAATACAAATACAATGCAAAAAATAAGTGAAACCCCGATGGTCAGATACAGAGCTAACAAGGGAAAATATTTTGCTTGTACTTTATATTCGCCGATAGAGTTATCTCTAAAAGCGTTTACAGCTTTCTGAAACTTTTTACGTTCTAAACCCTCCGCAGTAAAAGATTTGATTACAGAAGCTCCGGTTATACTATCTTGTAATACAACTGCTAAATTTGAATGTTTTCTTAACCTTTTAGCGGCATATGGTGCTATTTTTCTGCGATAATGCAAAATAAAGTAAACGTAAAAAAATACAAAAGGAATATTTGCTAGAGCTAATCTTAAATCAAGTGTTGTAATAAGGAGGAGGAAAGTTATTGCCACTTGAAAAAAGGGATAGAAAAAAAAACTTCCGTGGGCAATCATCGTATTGATTATACGTACATCATTGGTTGCTAGGGCTTGTAAATCCCCAGCTTTAGCGTTGTCGTGATATCGTAAAGGTTTATGTTGGATACTTTCATAAAACTCTTGCCTCATATTTTGCTCGGTTTTCAAACCAAGATAGTGACCACACATCATTGTTAAATAATCCATTGCATTACGGATGAGATAAACTACTAATCCCATAATAAGGAGCATTATGAATTTGTTGTAATCAAGTGCAATTAGGGCGTCATCAACTATCTCGCCAATTATTATAGGTATGAAAGTTCTTGTAAAAGTAACAATTATTATGCCTAATATAACAAAAGCTATCAAGGATTTATTTTTGTAAAGATGGTGTAGGAACCAACTTTGATAACTTTTATACTTTTTTTTCTCTAAATTCATAAATGTTATCCTCTACCAGTTTTATTTTTCTAAATTCTCGCTTTGTCTATACACTAGCAAACTTAAGATGTAAGCTGCAGCGAACAGAGGAATGATTACACTAAATTGAAAGATCAGCAGATTAGTCATAAATAATGGATCCACCAAGATTTCTGTAATTATTAAACCTAAAACTACAGGAATTATTGTAAATAACAATACACTTCTCCTTTCTATTGGTTTTAATGCACCCCACAATAATAATAAAGTCCATCCTAACATTAGAGCAGCCCCCCATCCCATTGCAAATCGAAAGCTCGATGCTGTGCTGGTATATGGTATGGCGACCGCAGAAGGCATAAACGTAGAAAGAATCATGTCTATACTTGTCAAACCATCCAATAAGAATCCGATAAGATATACACTTTTGATAAACCTGAGTTTAATTTTAATATCCATTTAATTTTACCTCTATATTATTGTTTTTGCATAGATTGAGTAATTTTTCTTATTAGAAAAAATTATAGAATATATAAAATTAATTTAATTAGGAGGACCTTGCTTGACTCTTTCTAACACCTTAGTAAGATCAGGAGTAACCCAATCAGATTCAATCCACCAAGTTGCACCTGCTTCTGCAAAAGGAGTAACAATTGATTTAGTTGCTACGGAATTATCTCCAGGAGTCATTCCTTCAATAATTATATCAAAAGTGGAAATTGAAGAGCGATGTTCATTCACATAAGCGCATATTTCTCTTACATGATCGGGAGTAATTTTTTCAAACTCTCCTTGCTTATTTTTTATTGTGGGGATTATTCCATCATATTTCATAGTTCTTTCCATCGATTTTCTCGCAGGCCATGCTCCAACAACCCAAATTGGAACCCTTGGACGCTGTATTAATTTTGGAGGTGGATGGCGCGTAAAAAATTCACACTCTTTTAGATTTTTAATTTTATAATGTTTACCTTCATAATTTGATAAATCCCAATTCCACAAACCAATCATTATATCTAATCCTTCATCCAATAACTCCGCTCGCGTTTTTCTATCAGTTTCTTCTCCTAGCTCTTCAAATCCCGTGTCAATTGCCCCTAGACCGACGCAAAGAGTGACCCTTCCATTTGATAATATGTCAAGTGTAAGTACATCACTAGCAATTTTCCATGGACGCATTCTCGATATGGGGCTCAGTAAAGTTCCTAATCGTATCTTCTTTGTTTCTCTAGCTATAGCTGCCAATGTAACCCACGCATCGATTCCATAAGTTGGTTCCCAGAAAAAAAAAGCATCCCATCCCGCATCCTCAGCTACTTTAGCAAATTCTATTGCTTTATAGGCATCTGCTCGTGGAAAGACAAATCCATATTTCATTTTACAATTCCCTTATTA